>PXYQ01000038.1 GCA_003023645.1 Candidatus Arcticimaribacter sp.
CGCTTGTTTCTCCTCGTTTCAACAAGCGCTCTACCAATTCATCGTCAGTAGCCTCAAGTGCAATAGTAGCAGTAACCTGCATTTCTTTTTTACTTAAAAAAGCATCTAAGGCTTCAGCCTGAGCAGTAGTTCTTGGAAAGCCATCAAAAATAAAACCTTTGGCATCTTGATTTTTTTCTACCTCAGCTTCGAGCATGTTAATGGTAACAGAATCGGGCACTAAATCGCCTTGATCCATATAAGACTGGGCAAGTTTCCCTAAATCTGTTGCATTCTTAATGTTGTAACGAAACACATCACCTGTTGAAATATGCACCAACTGGTATTGCGATTTCAAAAATTCAGCTTGTGTGCCTTTACCAGCTCCCGGCTTACCGAAAAGTACGATATTAATCATGATCAAATAGTTTTATAAAAAAGCAAAGATACCCAAATTAAAGGGCTTTTTGTGTTTGAAATTAAGATATCAAAGATATATACGTATTTTTGTCAAAAAAATATATGTCCTTTTTTTCTACCCATAAAACCTTAGGCATTTTAGGCGGAGGCCAATTGGGCAAAATGCTACTCTATACTACCCGTAAATGGGATATCAAAACACATGTTCTAGATCCTAGCGAAGAGGCACCCTCTAAAGTAGCTTGCGATTATTTTGAAGTAGGTGATTTCAAAGATTACCAAACCGTTTATGACTTCGGAAAAAAGGTAGACGTACTTACCTTCGAAATTGAACACGTAAACCTCGATGCTTTAAAACAACTCGAAAAAGAAGGTGTACTAGTTTATCCCTCGGCTGCCACTCTAGAATTGATTCAAAATAAAAGCACGCAGAAAGACTTCTACCTAGCTAATAATATTCCAACTGCACCGCATCAAAATTTCAAAAACCTTGAGCAACTCAAAACTGCAGTTCAGAACAATTCACTAGACTTTCCATTTGTCTGGAAGTCCGCATTAATGGGTTACGACGGAAATGGCGTTAGCGTTGTCCGTAATCAGGAGCAATTAAATGCGCTTCCTGATGTAGTTTGTTTAGCTGAAGATTTAATACCCTTTACGCATGAACTTGCTGTTATTGTCTGTAGAAACCCTTCAGGTAAAGTAGTAGCCTATCCTACTGTGGAAATGGAATTTCATCCCGAAGCCAACCAAGTAGAATATGTTTTATGCCCTACTCGATTAGGAGCAGACGTTACTGAAAAAGCGCAAACAATTGCCCTTCAAGTTTCCGAATCTTTTAAACATGTTGGTCTTCTTGCAGTGGAATTATTCCTAACAGAAACTGGCGAAATCCTTGTTAATGAAGTTGCACCTCGTCCGCATAACAGTGGGCATATAACCATCGAGACTTCCTACACCGATCAGTTCGAGCAACACATTCGAGCAATCTTAGATCTACCACTTGGGAATACAGAGAATAAAGTCTCGGGTGTTATGGTAAATCTGGTAGGAGCAGAAAATCATAGTGGAGCTGTTTATTATGAACAGATGAGCACTATCTTAGCTATGCCAGGAGTAATTCCTCATATCTATGGCAAAAAAGACACCCGCCCGTTCAGAAAAATGGGCCACGTGACGATCATCAATGAGAATCTTGAGAAGGCACGAAAAATAGCAGAAAACGTTAAAAAAACAATACAAGTAATCTCAAAATAAAATGGCAAAAATTGGAATCATCATGGGGAGTCAATCTGACCTTCCAGTAATGCAAGAAGCAATCGACATTCTAAAAGAATTTAACATTGACTTCGAAGTCGATATCGTATCAGCTCATCGTACTCCAGAGAAAATGATTTCTTATGGACAAGAAGCACATACAAGAGGAATTCAGGTTATCATTGCTGGAGCTGGCGGAGCTGCGCATCTTCCGGGTATGATTGCGGCAACAAGCCCACTTCCTGTAATTGGTGTTCCTGTAAAATCGAGCAACTCAATCGATGGATGGGATTCTGTCCTATCAATTCTTCAGATGCCTGGCGGTGTTCCGGTTGCTACAGTTGCTTTAAATGGTGCTAAAAATGCCGGAATCTTAGCCGCTCAAATCCTAGGTAGTTCCGACAAAGCGGTACAAAAAACCATACTAGAATACAAGGAAACTATGAAAGCCAAAGTAATTGATTCTGCTAAAAACCTAAACTAAACCCACATTTACCTTTTGAAAAATATCCTCAACAGCGTTTTTGAAACGCAGCATCAAAGTGCTCCCTTCGAACAAATTCAAACGGCTAACTTCATTCCAGCACTTGAGCTAGAAATTAGCAAAACACTTGAAGAAATTGATCACATCTGCTCTAACCCAGAAAAGCCTACCTTCGAGAATACACTTGAGACACTGGAAGATAGTGGAGAACAACTGGGTATAATCTCAGGAATATTGTTCAATCTAAACAGTGCAGAAACAAGTAACGAGCTGCAAGAGGTAACACAAAAAGCGGCGCCATTATTAACAAAGTTTCAAAACGATGTTCGTTTAAACAAAGTTTTATTTGATCGTATTAAAAGCATTTATGATCTTAAAGAAACATTAGATTTAGATGTAGAACAACTAACTCTCATTGAAAAAGAATACAAAGGTTTTGTTCGAAACGGTGCACTTTTGTCGCCAGAAGACAAAGACAAATTACGCTTAATCGACACCGAATTAGCTCAATTGAGTCTTTCATTTGGCGAACATGTCCTTGCCGACTCACAAGCTTTTGAACTCCATTTAACGAATAAAAAACAACTGGACGGGCTTCCTGAAACCAGCATCGCACAAGCTGAGGCTTTAGCGAAAGAAAAAAATAAAGACGGTTGGATTTTTACCTTAGACTATCCAAGCTACGTACCTTTTGTAACCTATGCAGATGACCGAGAGCTTAGAAAGGAAATGAGCCTTGCCTTTGGCAAGAAAGGATTTCAAGACAATGAAAACAATAACGAGACCATCATTCTAAAACTGGTGCGATTAAAAAAAGATCGCGCAAATCTTCTAGGTTATAGTTCTCATGCTGACTTTGTTTTGGAAGAACGCATGGCGCAATCTGCTCCTCAAGTAAATCAATTCTTAGATGATCTTTACCAAAATGCACTCCCCTTTGCTAAAAAAGAATGGGAGCAAATCGAGGAATTTGCTGAAGAAAAACTTAATCTAAACGATTTACAAAAATGGGATACTGCGTATGTTTCTGAAAAACTTAAACAAGAGCTTTTTGATTTTGATGATCAAATCCTCAAACCTTATTTCCCCTTACCTAATGTGTTGAAGGGCTTATTTGAAATAGTTGAGCGATTATACGGTTTGCGTTTCGAACAATCGAACACAATCCAAGGATATCACAAAGAGGTTATTTGTTACGAAGTTTTTAACAAAAGCGGTGCTTTTCATGCTGTTTTATATGCAGATTTTCACCCACGATCAGGAAAAAGAAGTGGCGCATGGATGACTTCTTATCGTTCTCAAAACCAAACTCAACGTCCACACATCTCTATTGTGTGTAATTTTTCTCCACCTACAAATGATGATCCTGCACTCTTAAGTTTCAATGAAGTAACCACACTCTTCCATGAATTTGGTCACGCACTCCACGGAATGCTTGCCAACACCAAGTATAGTAGCCTTAGCGGTACAAGTGTTTCTTGGGATTTTGTTGAATTACCCAGTCAAATTCTAGAAAACTGGTGTTACCAAGAAGAAGCATTGTCTTTGTTTGCTCATCATTACAAAACCGGTGAACCAATTCCGATGCACTACGTACAAAAAATTAAAGATGCCTCACAATTCCAACAAGGTTTACAAACTTTACGTCAACTGAGTTTTGGATATTTGGATCTTTCTTACCACGACGAAAATGCAACAGAAATCACCTCTGTAAAAGCACATGAAGAAAAGCAAATCAACAAGCTTCAATTCACGCCAAGCATAGAAGAAAATTGCATGAGCACCTCATTTTCTCACATCTTTCAAGGAGGTTATGCTGCAGGATATTACAGCTATAAGTGGGCTGAAGTATTGGATGCTGATGCTTTTGAATTGTTCTTAGAAAAAGGAATCTTTGATAAAGGAACTGCGCAAGCGTTTCACGATCATGTACTCTCTAAAGGTGGAACTGAGCATCCTATGAAACTATATAAACGTTTTAGAGGATCTGAACCAGATCCTAAGGCTTTGCTGAGAAGAGCTGGGCTTATTCAGAAATAGCTTTCGCCTTTTTCCAAGCCAAATAGCCACCTTCTAATTCAACGATCTTTTTAAAACCCATGGTTTTCATCTGGTTTGCTGCTCGCGTGCTTCTCTTGCCAGATCTACAATAAATATAAATGGGTCCTTTTTTGGGGAACTGATTTATTATTGAGCTAAAATCATCTGAAGTTACAGCAATATTGATAGCGCCCTCGATGTGTCCAGCGACAAACTCTTCGTGCGTTCGAACATCAATAAGAACGGATTCAGGCGATAACTGAGATGCAAAAAAATTAGGCTTTATGGTGGCAACTTTACTTTGTAATAAAACGAACAAGACAAATAAACGAACCATTATTATAAAATTTAATGTTGTAAATATAAGATAAGCCAACCAATAAAAGGAATCCCTTCAACCCAAAAAACATTTGTAAGAGGATGTTGATCTTCTGTGCTTTTTACAATGAAAAAAGCATAAAGCAACATCATAACAAGATAGCACAATACAGCATTTACAGTTCCGAAAAAGGCAATAGATACAACTAGAACGATTAGAATATAGCCTAAAAACTTTGTCTTCTGTTTTCCTAAAACCTGTGGCAATGTACTCAGTTCTTTGTCGTCTGAACTAAAGTCAGCAATCTCAAAAGGAAGTAATGCTATAATAATCCATAGATAACGCTGAATCAAAGTGAGCCAAAAAGAAATATCTTTTGGGTCAACAACATCAATAAGGGGTAAAACTACAGTAATCAAAGTCCAACAGAGTGCAACAATATGAATTTTAACTCCACCGACACTCCTCAGATTTGAACTCGATGAATTTAGAGGAACAGCATATAAAAATAATAATAGTGTGGCAACCAAAACAACATACTGTTTAGGATGTGAAAAGAAAACTAAGAAATATGCGGCTGCTAACAAACTCAATAGAGACATCAAAACGATCGTCATAAAACGTTTAGATTTCATGTTGAATTTAAATCTGATTAGGCTGGAGTATTTTACAAAATTATAAGCCGAAAGAGATCCTAAAAAAACAAATAGCCGTTCGGATAAAATCCTCTGGACACCCCATTCAATTCCAGATATTTCGAACATGCAAAGCACCATCAAAGCTACATGAATGCTAGATTTAAGGTAGAAATCGAAAAAACGTTGAAGTAGTAACACAGCGTAAAAGTATCAAAACTGTTTATATGTCTTTCTTGAATATTGAATTATAATACAGTTAAGCCCTTATTTCCCTTAGAATTTAATATAAAAAAATTAAAAAAAACTGTTCTTTATTTAGTTGAAAACTAATCAAATTTAGCTAGAAAAAGTATAGAAATATACTCTCTATTTTAACTAAGTTTGCGTAAATAACTATTTAAGATGAACGGAACTTTTGAATCGAGACATTTAGGTCCAAATGAAAAAGAGATTAAGCAAATGCTTGATGTAATTGGAGCTGATTCTATAGCAACTTTGCTGAGTGAGACAATACCTACTGACATTGCTTTGAACAAAGGATTGAACCTCCCAAACGGCATTACTGAGCATGAATTCTTAACAGAATTACAGCTTATTTCACAAAAAAATAAATTATTTGACACCTATATAGGGTTGGGATATCATCCGACCATTACTCCAGCAGTAATTCAAAGAAATATTCTAGAAAACCCAGGGTGGTATACTGCCTATACCCCATATCAAGCTGAAATTGCTCAAGGAAGACTAGAAGCTCTTTTTAATTTTCAAACTGTAGTTACCGATTTAACTGGAATGGAATTGGCAAACGCTTCCTTACTAGATGAAAGCACTGCAGCTGCAGAAGCAATGACCCTTCTTTTTGCTGCTCGCTCTCGAGACCAAAAAAAGAATAACAGCTGCCTCTTTTTTGTATCAGAAGATGTACTCCCCCAAACTTTAGCATTATTTAAAACCAGAGCTGAACCGATTGGAATTCAACTTGTGGTTGGAAATGCCGCTACCTTTGATTTTAATACTGACTTTTTTGGAGCGTTTTTTCAATACCCTGGAAAGCATGGCGCAATTTGCAATCTCCCAGAGTTAGTTAAAAAAGTGCAAGCATTTGACATAAAAACAGTTGTTGCAGCGGATTTATTAAGCCTTACTTTACTTGAAGCTCCAGGAAATTATGGAGTAGATGCAGTAGTAGGTACAACCCAGCGTTTCGGTATCCCCTTAGGTTATGGAGGTCCACACGCGGCGTATTTTGCTACCCGTGAAGCTTACAAAAGGAACCTTCCTGGAAGAATCATTGGACAAACAAGAGACTTAGATGGCGCACCAGCTTTACGTATGGCGCTTCAAACAAGAGAGCAACACATAAAAAGAGATAAGGCCACTTCGAATATATGTACGGCTCAAGTTTTACTTGCCGTTATGGCCGGAATGTATGCAGTATATCACGGGCCAAAAGAGCTTAAGAATATTGCAACAAAAATTCATTTCCAAGCCGTTCGATTTGAGGCAATTTTAGAAAAATTTGCTATTGAGCAACTCAATAAAAACTACTTTGATACTTTATTAATCAAAGCCGATGCAACTCGATTAACTGCACTTGCAGAAGCACAGGAAATCAATTTACTTGCAGTTGATGCGGAACATGTTGCTATCGCTTTTAATGAAACCGTAACAGAGAAAAGTTTTGGCAAACTGATTGGAGTATTTGAAGAATATAGCCAACAAAAAAGGAGCTCAAGTCCAGCTAATTTAGAGTCTAAGATCCCTGTTAATCAAGCTCGAAATTCAGCTTTTTTAACGCATCCCGTTTTCAACTCATATCATTCTGAGACGAGTCTAATGCGTTATATCAAACGTCTTGAAAGAAAAGATCTAGCGCTTAATCATTCTATGATATCCTTGGGGTCTTGTACAATGAAATTGAATGCAGCTAGTGAAATGCTTCCACTAAGTTGGGCGCAATGGAATGGATTACATCCTTTTGTTCCTCTAGATCAAGCGCAAGGATATCAGTACATCCTAAAAGAACTTGAAGAACAATTGAATGAAGTTACCGGGTTTTATGCAACCTCGCTTCAGCCGAATTCAGGTGCACAAGGCGAATATGCTGGACTGATGGTTATTCGAGCCTATCATGCCGATCGAGGAGATCATCATCGGAACATCTGTATTATTCCTGCATCTGCGCACGGAACCAATCCTGCATCTGCTGTTATGGCTGGAATGAAGGTTGTTGTTACTGCTACCGATGCAATAGGTAATATTGATTGGGAAGATTTTTCTGCTAAGGTTCTTGAACATAATGATAATTTAGCAGCCCTAATGGTCACGTACCCATCAACACATGGTGTGTTTGAATCAAACATCCGACAAATGACACAATTGATTCATGATAATGGTGGTCAAGTGTATATGGATGGTGCCAATATGAATGCACAAGTTGGTGTTACAAGTCCCGCAATTATTGGAGCCGATGTATGCCACCTCAACCTACATAAAACTTTTGCAATTCCTCACGGTGGCGGAGGTCCTGGAGTTGGTCCCATCTGTGTAGCAGAGCATTTAGCTCCTTTTTTACCCAGTAACCCAATGATTTCAACAGGAGGATCGAACCCCATAAGTTCAATCTCAGGAGCACCTTGGGGCTCAGCACTCGCTTGCTTAATTTCCTATGGTTACATCAAAATGCTTGGAGGAAAAGGACTCAAGAGAGCTACCGAAATTGCTATTCTAAATGCCAATTACATCAAAGCACGATTGGAAGGAACTTATCCTATCCTTTACGTTGGAGAAAAAGGAAGAACAGCGCATGAAATGATTATTGACCTCAGACCCTTTAAAGAAAAAGGCATTGAAGTTGTTGATGTTGCTAAAAGACTAATGGACTATGGTTTTCATGCTCCAACAGTCTCTTTCCCTGTTGCTGGAACCATGATGATTGAACCTACAGAAAGTGAAAACATTGCAGAGATTGATCGTTTTTGTGAAGCTATGATTGCGATTGCACATGAAATTGGAGAACAAGAAATGCATACAGAAAGTAGTGTTTTAAAAAATGCTCCACATACTCTACAGATGGCAACTACCGATGATTGGACCTTTGAGTACAGCAGACAAAAAGCATTATATCCGTTAGAATTTGTTCGTGAAAATAAGTTTTGGCCCTCTGTAAGAAGAGTCGATGAGGCCTTTGGGGATCGTAATTTAATTTGCAGCTGCCCTCCTGTCGAAGAATATGTAAACATCTAATAACCAGATTTTAGAATGTAATAAAATGCTCTTTATTTCATCAAATAAAGAACTTTGAACTTCGTATGATTTTAACGCAAAAGACCTATCCACCTCTGCACTTTGCTACATTTGTATATGATCGAGCCCATAAATATAAAAATCACAGGTACAGGTAGTTACATTCCGAGGCAAGTCCAAAAGAACAGCGACTTTCTAAACCATACTTTTTTAACAAATGACGGACTTCCCTTTGACGTTGAAAACGCAGAAATAATAGAGAAGTTCAGTTCAATAACTGGGATCAAGGAACGCCGCTACGCGACCAAAGATCAGAACTCTTCTGACTTAGCAGCCAATGCAGCCACTAAGGCAATATCCGATTCTAAGATTGATCAAGAAACACTTGATTACATCATTGTTGCTCATAACTTTGGGGACACTCCTTTTGGATCAAAACAATCCAATTCGCTCCCAAGTGTAGCATCTAAAGTAAAAGCAGTTTTGGGAATAAAAAACCCTAAATGTGTAGCCTATGACATCCTCTTTGGATGTCCCGGTTGGATCGAAGGTGTGATTCAAGCAAAAGCCTTTATAAAATCTGGAATGGCAAAAAAGTGCTTGGTTATTGGAACGGAAACTCTCTCAAGAGTTGTAGATGTCAATGATCGTGATTCAATGATTTTTGCTGACGGTGCTGGTGCTACCATCATTCAAAGTTCTGAAAATTCTGGAGGTATTATGGCGCACGAATCAGTTACCTATACCGACAACAACGAAGTTGATATGTTGTTTTTTGGCGATTCATACAAAACAAACAATGACGATCAATTCATTAAAATGCAAGGAAGAAAGGTTTACGAGTTTGCATTATCTCGAGTTCCTGACGCTATGAAAGCCTGTTTGGATCAATCCGGCACTCAAATTCAAGATCTAAAGAAAATATTCATCCATCAAGCAAACGAAAAAATGGATGAAGCTATCGTGAAACGTTTTTATAGACTTTACAAAGAAAAAGTTCCTGCTAATGTTCTTCCAATGAACATAGAAACACATGGAAATAGTTCTGTTGCTACTATCCCTACGCTCTTCGATCAAGTTCTTAAAGATCAAAAAGAAGGGCATGAATTATCAAAAGGCGATGTTGTTTTATTTGCCAGTGTTGGCGCTGGTATGAACATCAATGCCATCACCTATCAGATCTGAGAAATTTATATTTATTAGATTCCTTTTAGCTATATGGGACTTTAATTTTAAGTTTTGTGTATTTTTGAGTAATGAAAACTTTAACTCATATTGGACAGTATGTGCTGATGCTCCAAAAAACTTTTGGAAAATTCACCAAATGGAACGTACTCCGAAACCTAATTCTCCGAGAAATCGATGACCTGATCATAGGATCTTTGGGAATCATTGCTTTCATATCCTTCTTTGTTGGTGGTGTAGTTGCTATACAAACTGCAATAAACTCAGACAATCCATTACTTCCAGGCTATTTAGTGGGTTTCGCAACACGCCAATCTATAATTTTAGAATTTGCTCCCACATTCATATCCGTTATTATGGCTGGGAAAGTAGGGTCATTCATCACTTCTAGTTTGGGGACAATGCGAGTAACAGAACAAATAGATGCGCTGGAAGTCATGGGGATAAACACCTATAATTATTTAATATTTCCTAAAATAGCCGCATTAACCTTGTACCCTTTTTTAATTAGCATTTCAATGGCTCTCGGAATTTTCGGAGGTTATCTTGCTTGTATTAGTGGTGGGTTTTCGTCTCATGCAGATTTCGTTGAAGGCTTACAACTTGACTTCGAAACCTTTCACATTGTATATGCATTCATAAAAACCTTCTTATTTGCTATGCTTTTAGCTACCATCCCCTCCTATCATGGTTACTTTATGAAAGGTGGTGCTTTGGATGTTGGAAAAGCTAGTACAACCTCATTTGTATGGACCAGTGTTGCCATCATCATAACGAACACTATTGTAACGAACCTTTTGCTCACATAGAATGATTCATATAAATAACCTCATAAAATCGTTCGATGAAACTCCAATCCTAAAAGGAGTAAGCACCACCTTTGAGAAAGGTAAAACGAATTTGATTATTGGCCAAAGCGGTTCAGGTAAGACTGTGTTTTTAAAATGTATCATTGGGCTTTTTGAAGCTACTGATGGTGATATTATTTTCGATAACACATCGCTAAAAAGTATGGATTTAAGAACCAGAGCTTTGTTAAGACAAGACATTGGAATGGTTTTTCAAGGGAGTGCTCTTTTTGATTCCATGACGGTTGAAGAAAACATTATGTTTCCCATGAAAATGTTCACCGATGCTGATGAAGATGAGATAAAAGATCGAGCCAACACCGTAATCAATCGAGTGAATTTAATAGATGCAAATCACAAAATGCCTTCTGAGATTTCAGGAGGAATGAAGAAAAGAGTAGCCATTGCCCGAGCAATAATAATGAATCCGAAATATCTTTTTTGTGACGAACCAAATTCTGGATTAGATCCCAGAACGGCAATTTTGATTGACAACCTCATTCAAGAGATAACTCAAGAGTATGCAATCACCACTGTTATCAATACCCATGATATGAATTCGGTAATGGAAATCGGAGAGAAGATTGTGTTTCTTGAAAATGGATTGAAACAATGGGAAGGTACCAACCAAGAGATTTTCAAAACGGATAACGAAGCGGTAACAAAATTCGTTTACTCTTCTGAGATGTTTAAAAAAATTAGAGAAATCTACATCAAAGAATCCAATTAATATTGACTCCTAGCATCGATATACTTTAAGGGTTCCTATAAGTTTTGATTATTCTGTGGAAGTATTTTTATCTCGGTAACCTCTGCATGTGGACTGAAAATATACTTCTTACGTGTTGAAATTTCTTCGCATTCAAATCGCTTAACACGTTTTTTTCCAAGCTTAAACTCTCTTCCGTCTGGAATTGAAAAAAGTGTTCCTTCTTCTAATTCAAAGACATAGGTTTTATCAGTAACAGGATCAAACCTCCTCAACTCCATTACAAGCTTAAAATCAGTATCACTACTGGCCTTTGGATTTTTGAAGTGTAGTGCTATCACTGTTAATAAACTCTCTGGAAAAACAGTTGGATTAATCAAGGGCAACATCAGCTTCTGAAAAGTCATTTTCCATTCTTTCCCGTGGGGTTGTATTCGATAACCAAACTCCTGAAAAGCTACAAAATGAGCCAACTCATGAATTAATGTTATTAAGAAACGATAGGGATTGGAACCTTTATTTATTGTTATTTGATGATCACCTGACAAGGTCTTTCTATAATCACCATGCTTTGTTTTTCTTTTAGAAACGACTTTAACATCTACTTCCCATGATGACAAATAGAGCTTAACCTGTGTTATTGCCGTGGTGGGTATTGAGTCAAATACTGCAGTCATTAAGATGAATTTAAGGGGTACCAGAAGAAACTGGTAATACCTTACCGTTATAAAATTGATGTCCTGTTAATGCAAAATTCAAGAGATAAGACCCCATTTCAGCTGCACTTAACGGCGCTTCATATCCTGGGAAAGCTTCTTCAAGCATCTCCGTTTGAACTGCACCAAAGGCAAGTGCATTGAAGGCTGGTCCAGTTTCTTTAAACTCTTCGGCAAGTAATTCCGTTAAAGTTATCACAGCGCCTTTGCTACTACTATAGGCTGCCAATCCAGGGAATTTAGAGCTCCCTTGAACGCCTCCCATACTGCTGATATTTACAACATGTCCTTTTGGGTTGATCATAGGCAAAAGCTGCCGTGTAAGCTCAGCCAGGCCGAAGACATTGACTTTAAATACGGATTCAAAAACATCGAAAGCAGTTTCTTTGAACGGAATATTTTCTAGTTTCCCTGCATTATTGATTAAAACATCAATTAAGATTCCTCTTGCTGCAAGCTCTTTACAAAATAATGTAATGGCATTTGGATCTATTAAATCAACAGAAAAAGGTTGAATGTTTTCTATCCCTATTAAGTCATCAATAGTTCTTGAGATTGCATAAACCTGATTCCCTTGGGAAGCAGCTAATAATGCAGTAGCTCTACCAATCCCTCTTCCTGCTCCAGTTATGATGATGTTTTTTTTCAACTTTCTTTTTTTAATCCTAATTATATAGTACGGGTTAAATATAAAAAAACCCGCTGAAAGCGGGTTTATACTTTTTCAATTAAAATGTTATAACAACATTGTTAAAGGGTTTTCGATGTACTGTTGTAAAGTCTGTAAGAATTTCGAACCAGTAGCTCCATCGACCGATCTATGATCACAGGCAAGAGTAAGCTTCATCATATTACCTACAACGATTTGTCCGTTTTTAACAACGGGCTTTTGAACAATTGCTCCAACCGACAGTATTGCAGAATTGGGTTGATTGATTATCGAGGTAAATTCTTGAATACCGAACATTCCCAAATTAGAAATGGTAAATGTACTACCATCCATCTCTGCAGGTGTTAATTTTTTATCACGTGCTCTAAGTGCATAATCCTTTACAAGCGCTCCGATTTGAGGTAACGACTGCTCATCTGCAAACTGAACCACAGGCACAACCAATCCGTCTTCGACAGCAACAGCAACACCCATGTGAACATGATTGTGCTTTACGATTTTATCGTCGTACCATCTTGAATTTACTTGAGGGTGTTGTTTTAAAGCTAAGGCAGTAGCTTTAACAATAATATCGTTGAATGATATTTTAGTGTCAGGAATAGAATTGAACTGTGTTCTGAACGCAATAGCGTTGTCCATATCATACTCAACGCCTAAGTAATAATGTGGCGCAGTAAATTTTGAAGCAGCTAAACGTTTGGCAATTGTTTTGCGCATTTGACTGTTTGCCATTTCTTCAACAGACTCAACACCAGAAGGAACAAATGGTCTAACACCTACGCCAGCATTAGGCTGATAGCTTTCTATATCTCTTTTGATGATTCTTCCACCATCTCCAGAACCGGATACCATAGTGATATCAATTCCTTTTTCTTCAGCTAATTTCTTAGCTAAAGGAGATGCAATAATTCTGCCGTTATTAACTTTTTTCACAGCAACAACCGGAGTTGAAACTGCCTTTGGAGTTTCTGTTTTAGCGGCGATAGCCGGAGCAGCCACAGCTTTTGGAGCTTCAGTAACTGGAACTGTTTTCGTGCTTAAGGAAGCAATTGCAGCTTTAACATCTGCATCTTTAGCTCCAATGATAGCCAATACACTATCAACTGGTGCCGATTCGCCTTCTTGAATTCCAACATACAACAGAGTCCCGTTGTGAAAAGATTCAAATTCCATAGTCGCCTTATCGGTTTCTATTTCAGCAAGAATATCACCTTCAGCAACAGTATCGCCAACTTTCTTTAACCAAGAAGCGACTGTACCTTCTTCCATGGTATCACTTAAACGTGGCATGGTAATAATTTCAACATCACTAGGGAGAGTAACCGCTTCCGATACTTCAGCTTCAACAGCAGTCTCTTCAACCACAGCAGCTGGTGTACCTCCGCCCAAATGAGCAGAAATATCTTCACCTTTCTCGCCAATAATTGCCAAAAGAGTATCTACAGGCGCTGTGCCTCCTTCTTGTATTCCAATGTGTAATAACTCTCCCGCATAAAATGCTTCGAATTCCATTGTAGCTTTATCTGTTTCGATTTCAGCAAGGATATCACCTTCACTAATGGTATCTCCTACTTTTTTAAACCAAGTAGCGACAGTACCTTCTTCCATGGTGTCACTTAATCGAGGCATGTTTATGATTTCTGCCATATCTAGCTTAATTTATGTTTAATAAAAGGATAGTCTGTTTGTTCGTAAACGGCATCATACATAACTGATTTTTCTGGATATGGAGAAGCTTCAGCAAATTTTTCGCATTCCGCGACGCGTACTTTAATATCCGCTTCAATAGCATCCAGATCAGACTGTTTTGCGTATTTTTTATCAAGAATAATAGCCTTGACCTGAGAAATTGGATCTACTTTTTTATACTCTTCAACTTCATTTTTGGTACGATATTGTTGTGCATCAGACATAGAATGCCCTCTGTATCGGTAGGTTTTCATTTCTAAGAAAGAAGGTCCACCTCCGTCTCTTGCAAGCTTAATTGCTTTGGCCATAGCTTCTGCAACTGCAACAGGGTCCATACCATCTACTGGGCCACAAGGCATTTCATAACCAAGTCCAAGTTTCCAAATCTCTTCATGACTTGCTGTTCTTGCAACAGAAGTTCCCATGGCGTATCCGTTATTTTCAACAACAAATACTACAGGTAATTTCCATAGAGTTGCTAAGTTAAGGGTTTCATGAAGTGATCCTTGACGCACTGCGCCATCACCCATATAACAAAGTGTTACTCCACCCGTATTATTATATTTATCACCAAAAGCCATTCCAGCTCCTAGGGGAATTTGACCTCCTACAATTCCATGACCGCCATGAAATTTAAATTCTTTTGAAAAAATATGCATGGAACCTCCTAGTCCGCTAGATGTTCCAGTTGCTTTTCCATAAAGCTCTGCCATAACACGTTTAGGATCTACTCCCATCCCGATGGGTTGAACATGGTTTCTGTAGGCAGTGATCATACGATCTTTTCCCAATTCCATAGCATGTAATGACCCAGCAAGAATAGCTTCTTGACCATTATATAAGTGAAGAAATCCTCTTACTTTTTGCTGAATATATACTGCGGCTAACTTGTCTTCAAACTTTCTCCAGAAGAGCATGTTTGAATACCAATCGATATAGGTTTGTTTTGTTATTTTCTTCATTAATCTTGTTATTTGAAAAAATTTTGATCTGACGCCAAAAATACAATATTTTATTGATTTTATTAATGTGAAAAACGGGCTTATTGAGCCAATAAGTTGTTAAAATCACAATAAAATTAATGGATTTCTTCGGAAAAAGAAATTACGGATACAGACTACTCTTCAGCTTCAGTTACTGGAGCGCTTGCCAAATCGAAAGTCATGGAGAATCTAAGGGTGTTTTCTAGAGGGTTTCTAACTTTGGAAGTTGAAAAGAGATAGGAAATGTCTATTGCTGCAAAATTCAAAGAAAAACCTGCACCTAAGGTAAAATATTTACGAGATCCCTTTTCAATACTCTCATGAAAATAGCCTCCTCGCAAGGCAAAGGCTTCTTGAAAATTATATTCTGAACCAAAGCCCCATGTGATTTCTTTTAATTCTTCAGAAAACCCGTCAGGCGCATCATTGAACGATTCAAAAATACCAGACAGAAAACTAATATCAGGCTGCTGATAACGATCTATCAGTCCCGTATTTTCATTAACAACAGCAACTGGAGAAGGGACTAAAAGCTTGTTGAATTCTAAATTAAATGAAATTTTATTATCCGAATCTAAATGGATATTCAATCCAGATCCTAGCTTCAAATTCGTTGGGATAAAGTTTTTTTGCCCGCCTTCATCATACTTCAATCGGGGGCCAATATTTGAAACATTAAAACCAAGTCTCAAACGTGCTTTTTTATCGCTAAAGTCAAATAAGTCACTTTTATAAAAACCCGCTATATCAATCCCAAGAGTGTTTGCAGAAGTAGCGTCAAGATCAGATGAGATTTTCAAATCAGATCGTATAAAACGCGCAGCCACCGCCATGGAATATTTTGTGTTGAGTAATAATGCGTATGAAAAATCCAAGGTTAATTCGTTGGGCCGCTCAATCCCCTGCTCAATAATAGTACCCGCGACTAAATCATTTAAGACAATATCGCCTAAACTAAAATACTTCAAACTAGCTGCCCAAGCACTTCGATCCGTGTTTTTATTGAAATAGGTAATGTTTGCTAAAAAAATATCGTTGACCAGTTTACTGAGATAAGGAGTATAACTTACCCCGAAACCAGATTTTTGTTCCGAAAAAACATATTTAGCAGGATTCCATTGCTGTGAAAAAGCATCGACAGATGTTGCTACCCCTTGCTCTCCCATTGCAGCACCACGTGCATCTGGGGTTATTAATAAAAAGGGGACCCCAGTAGTAATGACACGTCCTTGAGCAACTAAATCTAAGGTGCATAAAACACAGGCAAAAGTAGCTAAAGACACTCTTAAGCAGGTCTTTACATTGTGTATAGTTCTTGTCATATAATCTTATAACGCTTTTTTTACAGAAATCTTATGTGCAAATAATTTAAAAAAAAAGCATAAGAATAAGATCCTAGATAATAATCTAATATTTCAAACGTTCTAATTAAGAATCTGCACGCAAACAAAACTTTAAAGTCTAGATGCAACAGTAGATTTTGTATATTGCATACATTAAGTATAAAACGAGTACTTTATATAATATTTATGAGAATTAACTTATTATCTAAAAACGCTATTCTGATTGCTTTTACAGCATTGATCGCTATTTCCTGTGGGAAAAACAATCAATCTAGAGCTACTGGATGGGGTATAAATTCAAAAAAAGGTGGATTTCAATATAATGTTGAATTTGAGGATCAAGAAACTGGTCCGGGTCTAGTCTTCATTGAAGGGGGAACATTTACAAAAGGACAGGTACAAGACGATGTTATGCATGATTGGAATAATTCTCCGAACAAGCAACATGTCATGTCTTTCTATATTGATGAAACAGAGGTCACCAACCTAATGTATTTAGAATACTTGGATTGGATCACCCTAGTTTTTCCACAAGACCAAAGACAATTTAAACAATTATATAACGGTGCACTACCAGACACCCTGGTATGGAGAAACCAGTTGGGTTATGTCGAAGAACTTACCTCTAACTATTTACGTCACCCTGCCTATGCGGAATATCCTGTTGTAGGAGTTAATTGGTTACAAGCAGTACAGTTTGCTGAATGGAGAACAGATCGCGTAAATGAATTTATTCTTGAACGAGAAGCTTACATTCAAAAGGATGTACGTTACACA
>PXYQ01000039.1 GCA_003023645.1 Candidatus Arcticimaribacter sp.
GACATTATCACTAGCATTTGAATAGAATGCTAGCTCTTGGTACAACACAAGGATCGTGCCTCCCTTTTCCTTCCATCACTACTTTCTGTCCTTTATTATCTATGGTATCCTGCGCTTGCATTACGGTTGCAACAGGTTTGAATGCTACGTTAAAATAAATATCCATTCCATTAGAAATACCACCTTGAATACCACCAGATCGGTTCGATTGTGTAGTTCCATCGGTATTGAATGGATCGTTGTGCTGACTTCCTTTCATTTGAGAACCATCAAAACCGCTTCCATATTCAAAGCCTTTTACAGCATTTATCGATAACATCGCTTTTCCTAATTCGGCGTGAAGTTTATCGAAGGCTGGTTCTCCTAAGCCAACAGGTACGTTTTGAATTACACAAGTAATAACACCACCTACCGTGTCACCTTCTTTTCTAATTTGACGTATATAAGCTTCCATTTGATCTGCCATTAACGGATCGGCACAACGTACAGGGTTCTCTTCTATAGTAGCAAAATTAAGCTCTTGATAGGGTGTTTCCATTTTAAGAGGGCCAACTGCCGACACAAATGCAGTAAACTTAATGTTCGATAAAAATTGTTTGGCAATGGCTCCAGCAACTACTCTACTTGCTGTTTCTCTGGCGGAACTTCTTCCACCACCTCGATAATCTCGAAATCCATATTTTTGATCGTACACATAATCAGCATGTGATGGGCGATAGCTGTCTTTTATATGACCGTAGTCTTTAGACTTTTGATTTGTATTGTGTATTGCAAAACCAATGGGAGTACCCGTAGTTTTACCTTCAAATATTCCAGAATAAAAAACAACTTCATCCGGTTCCTTTCGTTGTGTTACGATTGCAGATTGACCCGGTTTTCTCCGATTCAATTCGTCTTGAATTGCATTAATATCTAAAACAATTCCTGCCGGACACCCGTCAATTACTCCACCCAGCGCTGGTCCGTGAGATTCTCCAAAGGTTGTTACATTGAATAATGTTCCAAAACTATTTCCTGCCATATTATATCTATAAGATTCACAAATATACTATATTAAATCACTATCAGAAATCATTCCTTACACTCAATCACATTCTAACATTTGGATATGAATTTTATCAACTGAATTCTTATATTTGTGCATGAAAAAAATCAAATTCATTGCTGCTTGTTACATCGCAATCAGTTTCTCTATAAGCTCGTGTACTACACTTGAACCCAATACCTTTGTGATTAATGGAACAACAGACCACGTAGATGGTTCAAGTGTTTATCGCATCAAATCAGGACCAAATGGTCAACCCGTAACCATAGATTCTACTAAAATAGTAAATGGATCTTTTGAGCTTAAAGGTACATTAGACCAAATTGACATCAATTTCATTTTTCTGGAAGGAGTTAACGGAAATGTTCCAGTTATCCTAGAAGAAGGATCAATTGAAATGGAAATTTTCAAAGACAGTTTAGCATCTTCCATTACCGCGGGAACTCCTTCAAACAATAATTTAGCACAATACAGAAAATCGACGCAAGGTTTTGCAAAAGAAATGAGAACTCTGGTTCAAGAAATAAATGAAGCCAATACACTTGGTGATAATATTCTAGCAGAAGATCTTACTGCAAAATACAAAGCTGTGGAGACCAATTTGAGTGTGTATGAAAAAGATTTCATGAATTCCAACCCACAGTCGTACGTTGCTACTCTTATTTTAGAAC
Organism: Candidatus Arcticimaribacter sp.; assembly: GCA_003023645.1. Lineage (GTDB taxonomy): Bacteria > Bacteroidota > Bacteroidia > Flavobacteriales > Flavobacteriaceae > Arcticimaribacter. Next base: position 1,717 of record PXYQ01000039.1, read on the forward strand.
GCCTAGTCACTACCAAGGCAATGCGTTCTTCTGAAGCCAAGCTTATATACAATGGCTTTGATCCAAAAATCAAAAGCAGTGTTTCTGGTAAAAAAGTCGAAGCAATCATTAACGTTCCCTCCAATCCAACGGCTATAGGTGAAGTTGCCCCAGCATTTGAAGGCCCTACTCCTACTGGCGAACTTGTTTCCTTAGCTTCACTAAAAGGAAAGGTTACCATCATTGACTTTTGGGCAGCTTGGTGTCGACCGTGTCGTATTGAAAATCCAAACTTAGTACGTCTCTACAAACGCATGCATCATAAAGGTCTTGAAATTATTGGCGTTTCTCTGGATAAAAATCAATCGAGTTGGGTACGTGCTATAGAAGACGATGGACTTAGTTGGAATCACGTTTCTAATTTAAAATATTGGCAAGACCCAATTGCTTTGTTGTACGGAGTAAGAAGTATACCTGCTGCCTTTGTTTTAAATAAAGACGGTGTTATCGTTGCCAAAAACTTAAGAGGTGCTCAGCTAGATGCAAAAATTGAAGAGCTCCTCAACGAATAAGTTACCCTTTAGAATAAGGCTTCCCCAAGTCTAAACCAGAGCACTATGAATGAATTTGAGATCTTATTTGAGGCTCTTAAAATAACAGAGCCCATACTCCAAAAGGAAATCCTCACCCACGGTGTCTTAGAAAAATATCCCAAAGGAGTTTTTGTAGTTGAGCAAGATAAGTACATCAAATGGCTTGCAATTGTTATCCAAGGTTCTGTTCGGGTATGGCAAGAAGAAGAAGATCGCGAAATTTTATTGTACTATGTAAATCCCCTTGAAACCTGCTCTCTATCGCTTGCAGCAACTTTCAAAGATTATAAAAGCCTAGTTCATGCACGAACAGAAAACAATACTACCCTTATAAAAATTCCAGTGCGCTTTGTAAAGCAATGGAGCTTTGAATATCAATCTTGGTTTCGATTTACTACACAATCGTTCATTACGAGTTATGAAGATTTATTGGTGTCCTATAAAAGTTTAGCCTTTAAAAGAATTGGAGAGCGTTTGTACGATTACCTTATCTACTCAAAAGAACTTTCCGAAAACAAAATTCACATATCTCATAAAGCACTAGCCAACGAATTAGGGACTACTCGAGAGGTTATATCACGTTTGTTAAAACAAATGGAAGAGGAAGGTCGCTTGAAATTACATTTTAAAATGATTGAACTGATAAATAGTTAGTCGGTTGTGACATTTAGCACAATTTACAGGGTATGAACTGTTTTATATTTGCCTCATAACCTAAAACAAATGTTATGAAAAAAATGTTTCAAATTTCAAGTTTAACCTTAGTCTTTCTTTTTTCGATGTTCATCCATGCACATCCAACAGAAGTCCCATCAAAAAAATCAAAAACATATGTTCTTGTGCATTCTGCTTGGTTGGGAGCGTGGCAATGGCAGCAAGTCGCTAAAACTCTAGAAGCTGCAGGGCATACAGTAATTACACCCGACTTAGCCGGTCATGGAATTGACAAAACTCCTGCAAGCGACATAACAATGGAAACCTATGTAAATCAACTTGTAGCTATTCTTGATAGTCAACAAGAGAAAGTAGTTTTAGTGGGTCACAGCTTCAATGGCATTACAATTAGTAGAGTAGCCGAATTACGGCCAAAAAAAATTAACCGATTAGTTTATCTTACTGCTTTTCTTTTACCCAATGGCGCGTCATTTTACGATGCGGTGCAGGGAGTTCCAGACTCTAAAGCGGTTGAGCATTTTTTCCTTTCAGAAGACCAAACCCAGGCTTTTGTAAAAGCGGAAGAAATGCAAAATGCGTTTGCTCATGATATTCCTGCTGAAGCTTTTAATCAAGCAAAAGCATATATTGTTCCTGAGCCTGCTGCACCATTAGGATATAAACTTGAAGTGACCGATGCTGTCTTTGGTAAAATTCCTAAATACTATATTGAATGTACAGCCGATCGCGCGATTCCAATATCGGCACAACGGAGCATGTATGAAGGTAAAGTGAAAAAAGTCTTTACACTAAACTCAAGCCATACGCCAAACTTTTCGCAACCGGATAAACTAGCAGCAATTCTGTTAGAAGTAATTCAATAGTTAAACTAAAAACATTCTTTAATCTAAGTGCTGGCATATTGTCAGCACTTTTAGTTTTTCTTAAATAAGATAAAACCAGTAACCACAGTAACAACTACCAAAAGAACGAGTGTTGTAAATGAAGTCTCAATGACCGACGGGGCTAAAATAAGGGTTGTAAGTATACCCCCAATAGCGCCACCAAAATGTGCAGTATGCCCAATATTGTCTTGCTGTTTTTTCATTCCAAATAGAGTGTAAACTAAATATCCTATTCCAAAAACATAACCTGGAAGCGGAACTGGGAAGATGAACAGTGCTAATTTCATTTCAGGATACATCAAAATAGTAGCATAAAGAATACCCATGATTGCACCACTTGCTCCTACAGCACTATAATAGGGGTTGTCACGATGAAAATATAAGGCAAAAAGATTCCCAGCTATTAGGCAAGAAAAATACAGAATGAGAAAATTTAAAAAACCCAATCCTGCTAGTGCTTGTCCTCCAAAAAGGTACAATGCAAACATATTGAACCCTAAATGTGCCATGTCTACATGTAAAAATGCAGAACTGACGATACGATACGACTGACCTCCTTTGACAGCTGCGATACTGAATTTAAAGCGGTTGAAAAAGAATGTGTCCTTGAAACCTTTTAATGAAAAAAGAACATTAACAACAAGGATTGCTAAAATTAATGGTGGAAGTGATTGCATATAGCTTTATTATTGGATTCAAATATACTTATATTTGTTAAAAAAAATTGTGCAGTTATTTTTCTTCCTGATCACCTATCCCATAATCATCGCGGTTTCGCTTTTACCCCACTTCGTATTATACCGTATTTCTGACTTATTGTATGTAATACTATATAAACTAATTGGATATCGAACTAAAGTGGTTCGGAAGAATTTAAATCTGAGTTTTCCAGAGAAAAGCCAAGAAGAACTCAAAGTAATCGAGCGTGCATTCTATCGACATTTGTGTGATATTTTTATAGAAATGCTCAAAGCCATAACGGTTACAAAGAAACAAGTATTGAAGCGTTATCAATTCAATAACCTTGAAGTAATTAATCAATACTTAAGAAACAATAGAGGAGTTGTACTTGTTTGTGGGCACTATTCAAGCTGGGAAGCTATGCTCTCAATTGGCTATCATTTGGAAGGGAAAGGATATGCCGTTTACGCTCCTTTGTCCAATAAATATTTCGAGCGTTTGATTATTAAATCAAGAGCAAAACATCGTATTCATCTGGGGTCACGATTCGATGTTCTGAAGGATATTGAAATGCATCAAAAAAATAATATTACCTATATCTATGGTTTAGCAGCCGATCAGTCGCCCAAACCAAAGCCAAAAAGCTATTGGAGGTCCTTTATGGGTATAGAAGTTCCCGTATTTACTGGAGCAGAACGTATGGCAAAACAATTTGACCTACCCATTGTTTTTGCTGACATCAAACGTTCTAAGCGTGGGTATTATACGCTAGACATCAGTTTAATTACAGACAAACCCAAAGAAACAAAGGTGAATCAAATAACAGATATTTTTACAGAAACACTAGAGGCACAAATACGTAAAGACCCTACGCAATACTTTTGGACGCATAACCGATTCAAGCATATGGACAAAAATCCTAAGCTAGTTTCCCAAAGCGAGTAATTCTTCTTTAAAACGGTTCATTAATAAATCAGCCTCTTCCTGAGAAGGAGCTTCTGTATATACTCGAATAATGGGTTCTGTATTCGACTTCCTTAAATGTACCCATGAAGCCTCAAAATCAATTTTAACTCCATCAATAGTATTGGGTTTGTTATTTGCATATTTTTTTTCAATAGCCAGCAACAAAGCATCTACATCCATTGTAGGTTCTAATTGAATTTTCCCTTTTCCCATAAAATATTCTGGATAGGTTTTCTTCAATTCAGAAACAGAAAGCTTACAAGCGCTAAGAAGAGATAGAAATAAAGCAGTTCCTATTAAAGAATCTCTTCCATAATGTAATTGAGGGTCGATAATTCCACCATTTCCTTCACCGCCAATTACTGCGTTTACGGCTTTCATTTTAGTAACTACATTTACCTCACCAACAGCACTGCTATAGTATGTGCCACCGTGTTTTTCCGTTACATCACGTAAGGCACGTGTCGATGACATATTGGAAACTGTATTTCCAGGCGTTTTTGAAAGCACATAATCTGCACAGGCAACTAAGGTATATTCTTCACCAAACATGGCTCCGTTTTCATCCATAAAAGCTAATCGATCTACATCAGGATCTACAACTAGTCCAAAATCAGCCCCCGATTCAATTACCTGAGCAGAAAGGTCTCCTAAGTGTTCTTTTAAAGGTTCTGGGTTGTGTGGAAAATGACCATTAGGCTCACAAAACAATTCAATCACCTCAATGTTTAATTCTGTTAGTAAAGCAGGGATTGCAACTCCCCCGATTGAATTCACGCCATCCACAACCACTTTAAGTCCACTTTTCCGAATAGACTCAACGTCTACTAATGGATGGTTTAAAACGGCTTGTATGTGCATATCTAGACTTGTATTATCAGGTATTACGCCCCCCAGATCATCCACTGAAGCAAAATTAAAGTCTTCGTTTTCAGCTAAAGCTAGGATTTGAGCTCCTGCTTCGGCACTCAAAAACTCACCATTTGCATCCAATAATTTCAATGCATTCCATTGTTTTGGATTGTGACTTGCGGTCAATATAATTCCTCCCTGGGCGTTGGCTCTTGGCACAACCATTTCAACAGTTGGCGTTGTTGCCATAGCCAAATCAATTACGTCTATTCCCATTCCCACTAAAGTATTGGATACTAAAGCCTGAACCATTGCTCCTGATATTCGTGCATCTCGACCAATAACAATACTACATTTTGAAACGTCAGTATGTGATAAAATGTATTGTCCATAGGCAGCAGCAAAACGAACAATGTCAATTGGAGTTAGGTTATCGGAAGGCTTACCTCCTATTGTACCACGAATTCCAGAAATGGATTTGATTAATGTCATAAACGTATTTTTGTCAAAGATAATCTAGTTCTAAAAAAAACGAAGTTGTTTTTGAATTAAATAAGGCACTTCTAAAAAAAGAAAACTAGTTTTAATGGATGAATTATTTAGCACATATTTATTTATCAGGAACACATACAGAGCTTCGGTTTGGTAATTTTATTGCAGATGCTGTTCCAGGTAAACAATATGAGATTTACACCAAAGGAATTCAGGACGGTATTCTACTGCATCGAGCTATTGATACCTTTACCGACCAACATCCCATTTTCAGGAAGCATAGCAAGCTTTTATTTCCAGATTTCGGACATTACGGTAGGGTTATCGTCGATATGTTTTACGATCACTTTCTGGCTTCTCTTTGGAACAACTATCACCCACAAACGCTTGAAATATTTGCGGAAGACTTTTATAATGAAATTGACAAGCAGGAAGAGTTCCTGCCCCAAAAAATGAGAAAGGCTTTTCCCTATATGAAAGAACAAAATTGGTTAATTCAATATAGATCTATTGCGGGTTTGGAAACAATTCTAGGTCAAATGGAGCGGCGTACAAAATTTGAATCTAATTTGAGTGCCTCGGTGAAAAATTTAGAAACCCACTACTCCGTTTTTAAAAACGATTTTGAAGTTTTTTTTGAACAGATACAAATATTTGTATCTTCAAGAATTAATAGCAGCATAAATACAATAATATGAAACCTACATTCCCTTTTTTAAAGTCATTCCTTTTTGCTTTTGCCTTAATACTAATCAGTTGTACTAAAACTCCCCAAGTAAAAGGGGGCGTTGTATCAGCCATGCCGTATGCGTCTCAAGTAGGAGTTGATATTCTTAAAAAAGGCGGCAATGCCTACGATGCAATGGTTGCAACTAATTTTGCATTAGCTGTAGTTTACCCAGTAGCGGGAAATATTACTGGGGGTGGTTTCTTTGTATATCGAAATGCAGACGGTAGTTCTGGAACTTTAGATTATCGTGAACAAGCACCGAATGCAGCTCACCGGGATTTATATTTAGACGAAGCGGGAAATGTGATACCCAATAAAAGTACAATCGGCGGTTTAGCCGTTGGTGTCCCTGGAACAGTTGCCGGAACCCTCGAAATTCATAAAAAGATGGGATCACTTCCATTGATTGACTTAATACAGCCTGCTATAGATTTAGCAGAAAAAGGGTATGCAATAACAGAAAAGCAGGCACGTAGTTTCAAGAAATACCGTGACTTATTCATAGAAATCAATGGCCCTGACACTTTTTATGGGCAAACTTTTGAAACTGGTGATATTTTAAAAAATCCTGCTCTAGGGAAGGTATTAAGAACCATTGCTTCAGAAGGTATTAAAGGCTTTAATTCTGGATGGGTAGCAGATGCACTGGTTCGTCGAGTTCAAGAAGCTGGTGGAATCATCACCCAACAAGATTTAGAGCAGTATGAAGCAAAATGGAGAGACCCACTTATTTTTAGCTACAAAGATTTAAAGGTTATCTCTATGGGATTACCATCTAGTGGTGGTGTATGTTTGAATCAAATGATGAAAATGATCGAACCCTATGACATTAAAACTATGGGGCATAATACCCAAAAAAGCATTCAACTGATGGTTGAAGCCGAAAGACGCTCCTATGCAGATCGCAGCGAGTTTTTAGGTGATCCGGACTTTGTTGATGTGCCTTTGAATATTGTACTTGACTCCCTTTATATCAATAAAAAGATGAGCAGTTTTGACTGGAATAGAGCTACTCCTTCCTCAGAAATTAAACCGGGAGATTCTTATTATTTTGAAAGCGATGAAACAACTCACTTTTCGATTGTAGATGATCAAGGTAATGCTGTTGCAGTTACCACAACCCTCAATGGTGGTTATGGATCTAAAGTCTTTGTAGAAGAACTAGGTGTTTTTATGAATAATGAAATGGATGATTTCAGTAGTAAACCTGGTGTACCTAATATGTTTGGCTTAGTGGGAAATGAAGCTAATGCCATTGAGCCAAAGAAGCGAATGTTAAGCTCAATGACACCTACAATTGTTGAAAAGGATGGCAAACTCTATTTAGTAGTTGGATCTCCTGGTGGATCTACAATTATAACCTCTGTTTTCCAAACGATTCTTAATGTATACGAACACAACCTACCCATTCAAGATGCAGTCAATGCAGCGCGTTTTCATCATCAATGGCTCCCCGATTTCATTACATTCGAACCCAATCAATTTCAGCCTTCTTTACTTAAAAGTCTGAATGAGCTAGGGTATGCTGGCGAAGAAAAAAAATCAAGAATCATAGGTAAGGTTGATGCCATTTTGGTAGATGATTCTGGGCAAATTTCTCTTGGAGCTGATCGTCGTGGAGACGACACTGCCGTTAGCTATTAAAATTACTTTTTATTTTTAAACATTTAAAATTTAGTACGGTCTAAAGTTGTATTTTTAGAGCTTAATTTTGCTATGAAAAACAATTCAAATGTAATCGATGTACAAGGAGCTCGAGTACATAACTTAAAAAATATAGATGTTCAAATTCCAAGAGACAAACTGGTAGTAATTACAGGCCTTTCTGGGAGTGGAAAATCATCACTTGCATTCGATACTATATACGCTGAAGGTCAGCGCCGCTATATGGAAACCTTCTCTGCCTATGTGCGACAGTTTTTAGGAAACTTAGAGCGACCAGAAGTAGACAAAATCGATGGCCTCTCCCCTGTTATTGCTATTGAACAAAAAACAACTTCTAAAAGCCCACGGTCTACAGTTGGAACGATTACAGAAGTTTATGATTTTTTGCGTTTGATGTTTGCGCGTGTTGGAACGGCCTATAGTCATCAGACTCAAGAAAAAATGATTAGTTATACCGATGACCAAATCATAGAACTCATTCAACGGGACTATGCCAACCAAAGTGTGATGATCTTAGCACCAATCGTTAAATCGAGAAAAGGTCACTACAGAGACCTCTTTGAGAATTTAGCCCGTCAAGGGTTCCTTAAAGTTAGGGTAGATGGCGTTATTGTTGAGCTTTCTCCTGGAATGAAATTGGATCGTTACAAAACTCATGATATTGAATTGGTAATCGATAGACTTCGTATCAGTGACAGTATTGCAGGTTTAAAACGTTTCCAAGAATCCCTGATTACTGCAATGTATCAAGGGGGTGATACGCTGTTGATTTATGATGAAGAAAGCCGTAAAGTACGTTATTTCAGTAGGAACTTAATGTGTCCATCTTCTGGTATTGCTTATCCAAATCCAGAGCCAAATAGTTTTTCATTTAACTCTCCCAAGGGGATGTGCGAAGACTGTAAAGGCCTCGGTACTCAGCAAATAGTAAACCGACAAAAAATTATTCCAGATACTTCTCTTTCTATCAAGGCTGGAGGAATTATCCCTTTGGGCTCTCAAAAGAGCTCCTGGAGTTTCAAGCAAATGGACATCATTGCCCAGCGTTATGATTTTAATTTATCCGATCCTATAGATCAAATTCCAGCTGCTGCACTTGAAGTTATATTAAAAGGAGGCGCAGAAACGTTTACCGTAGAATCTAAAACTTTGGGGATTACCCGAAATTATAAAATTGATTACGAAGGGATTGAGAATTTCATCAAAAACCAATACGAACAGGCCACTTCTACTAATATAAAACGTTGGGCAAGTGACTTTATGGATCAAAACGAATGCTTGTCTTGTAAGGGTTCACGTTTAAAAAAAGAAGCTCGCTTCTTTAAAATTAACGAGTTGAATATTGCTGATTTGGCACAAATGGATCTTGATGAATTATACACTTGGTTCGATCATTTGCCCCAATTCCTTTCTGAAAATGAGATGAAAATTGGCGAAGATGTAATCAAAGAAATAAAAACGCGTCTTCAATTTTTATTGAATGTAGGACTCAATTATTTATCGCTTAATCGTTCCTCAAAGTCTTTGTCTGGTGGAGAAGCACAACGAATCCGTTTAGCCACTCAAATTGGATCACAGCTGGTTGGTGTACTTTACATCTTGGATGAACCCAGTATTGGATTGCATCAACGCGATAACGAGCGATTAATTCAATCCTTATTTGCCCTTCGAGACATTGGAAATTCAGTCATAGTTGTGGAACATGATAAGGACATGATTGTCCAAGCAGATCATGTAATTGACATTGGTCCTTTTGCTGGAAAGAATGGAGGAGAAATCATCTCGGAAGGAAGACCAGACGAGATTTTAAGCATGAATTCGTTAACTGCCCAATATTTAACAGGCAAGAAAAAAATTGAAATTCCCGAAAAAAGAAGAATTGGTAATGGGAAGTCTGTGGTACTATCCAATTGTACTGGAAATAACTTAAAAGATGTAACACTTACCCTTCCTTTAGGGAAAATGGTAGGAATTACAGGAGTTTCCGGGAGTGGAAAGTCTTCTTTAATCAACGGTACTCTTTATCCAATACTTAATGCTCATTTCTTTAATGGGGTTGCAAAACCATTACCCCACAAAGGAATTACTGGTTTGGAACACTTAGATAAAGTTGTAGACGTAAATCAAAGCCCAATTGGGAGAACTCCTCGAAGTAACCCGGCTACCTATACGGGCGTTTTTAGTGAAATAAGAACCTTATTTACTCGAACACCTGAAGCTCAAATTAGAGGGTATAAACCCGGCCGCTTTAGCTTTAATGTCTCTGGAGGACGTTGCGAAACCTGTATGGGTGGTGGGATGAGAGTAATTGAGATGAACTTTTTGCCTGATGTATTGGTTGAATGTGAAACTTGTCAAGGGAAACGTTTCAATAGAGAAACCCTTGAAATACGTTTTAAAGGGAAATCAATTGCTGATGTGTTGAACATGACCATCGATCAAGCTTGTGCCTTTTTTGAACTTATTCCAAAAATTTATCGAAAACTTAAAACACTACAAGATGTTGGCTTAGGTTATGTATCACTTGGTCAATCTTCAACAACATTATCTGGTGGAGAAGCGCAACGGATAAAATTAGCTACCGAATTATCCAAACGCGATACAGGAAATACACTATTCATTTTAGATGAGCCAACTACCGGTTTGCATTTTGAAGATATTAGAGTACTTTTAGAAGTATTGAATCATTTGGCAAATAAAGGAAATACCGTAGTGATAATTGAACACAATATGGATGTGATCAAACAGGTAGACCATATCATTGACATTGGATATGAAGGTGGTAAAAATGGTGGTCAGATTATTGTAGAAGGTAGCCCGGAAGAAGTCATCAAGAATTCAAAGAGTCATACGGCACACTATTTAGCCAAAGAAATGTAATCCCCTAACCCATGAGCCCAAAATCGAAAAACAAAAGCTGGAATACTACTAAAACCAATGACTCTTGGTCGTTATTTAAAATCATGGGCGAATTTGTTCATGGATATGAAAAAATGGATAGCATTGGTCCTTGCGTGTCTATTTTTGGTTCTGCAAGAACACAACCCGATCATCCCTATTATAAATTAGCTACCGATGTTGCTGCTGCCGTTGCAAAAGCTGGTTATGGAGTTATTACAGGTGGAGGACCTGGTATTATGGAAGCCGCAAATAAAGGTGCACAAGAAGCAGATGGCTCTTCTGTAGGCCTCAATATAGCTCTCCCATTTGAACAAAGTTCTAATCCCTACATAGATAAGGATAAAAACCTTTCGTTCGAATACTTTTTCATTCGTAAAGTTATGTTTGTTAAGTATGCACAGGCATTTGTTGTCTTGCCCGGCGGATTTGGAACTCTTGACGAATTATTTGAATCCTTAACGCTAATACAAACTAAAAAAATCACTCGCGTTCCCATTATTCTTGTTGGAACTAAATTCTGGAGTGGTTTAATCGATTGGATTAAGAATGTTTTGATTGAAGACAAGTTGATCAGTCCAGAAGACCTAGATTTATTCTCCATTGTTGATACCCAGGAAGAAGTATTGGCTTGTCTGGATAATTTTCATACCAAGGGGATTTTCAACCCTAACTTTTAAATCTTGTGAAATATATATTTAGGATTATTATATTGTTATTCGTTACCACATCCCCACACGTTTATGGTCAAGAATCAATACCTCAATATAATCTTAAAGTAAAGCTCCTTGTGGGAACGAAAACACTTGAAGTTTCACAAACAATTCAATTTCAAAACAATACCAAAACCCCTTTACAAACGTTATATTTTAACGACTGGTCTCATGCCTACAGCTCATCAAAGTCTCCCTTAGCACAACGATTTGCAGAAGAATATGATCGGAGGTTTTATCTGGGATCTAAAACCAAAAGAGGGCGAACTACCGATTTAAAAGTCATTATAAAAAATAAAAAAAAGAATTGGTATCGACTTGATCATCAAATTGATATTGTCAAAATTGATCTTGATGAAATACTTGAACCTGAAGAGCAGATAACTATTTCGTTGACCTATAACATCGAACTTCCCGATGCTAGCTATACAGGCTATGGTAAAATATCTGATGATGACTATTTTTTAAAAAACTGTTTTATACAACTGGCACCTCATATTTCTGGGAATTGGATAACTAATAGTAATTTGGATTTAGAGGAAATAAGTAGCTTACCTTCTAATTTTTCTATAGAATGGAATATTCCAAGCCAGTTGCTTATAAATTCTAATTTAACCCAATGGAAACAAAATCTAGAAAACGATCGTAAAATAATTACTCAATCGATTAGTAAAGCCAAAGAAATTCAGTTTCACATCAGCAAAAAAGAATACGCTTCTTATGACATTAATGGTTTAGCAATTAGTACCGATTTGAGAGAGGTTTCAGAGAAAATGTTAGATCCAACATTGAGTCTTATTCAAATTGAAGCATTTGTAAGAGAACATCTTGGAGTATTTCCCCATAGTAAAATATTACTTTCTCAAAGGGATTACCAAAAACGATCCTATTTTGGCCTATCTGCAATCCCTTCAGTTTTTCATCCATTTTCTGATCGGTTTGAGTTTGAGATAAAAGCATTGAATGTTTATTTAAACCATTACTTAACAGAGGCTTTTCTAGTTGATCCTAGAGAAAGCTATTGGCTAACTGGTGGCTTGCACACGTTATTAGTAATGGAATATGTCGATCAGTACTATCCAGACCAAAAACTCTTAGGTGCAATTCCAAAACAACCCTTACTCCGCCCTTTCATAAAAAACTACAGTCTAAGTAACGCTTCTTTCAATTATGGCTTTCTTTATTTCAACGAATATGTTCTTAGAAATAACATTCAACAAAGTTCTTTTACTTCTAAAAGTGAATTAATTAAATTCAATGAACGGGTGGCGATATCCAGTCATGTAGCCCATGGGTTTCGGTATGCCTATGAATATTATGGTAAAGAAAAAATAAATAATGCTATCCGAAGTCAAATCGGAAAAGTACAATCCAAAGAGCAATTAATAAAATCACTAGAAAATCAAGTTGATATTCCTTGGTTGTTTCAGGATTATTTAGGCAAACGAAACTCAATTGACTTAAAATTCAAATCCGTTCGAAGGAATTCAGATTCACTTAGTGTACAAATAATACAAAATCATAAAAATCCAATTCCATATACCCTAGCACAAATCAAGGGTAACCGTATTATTCAATCGTTACAGATTACAAATCCTAAAAAAAAGGATGATATTAAGTTGAAAAGATACGATGCAGACTATATTGTTATCAATCCTAATCTTAAAATTCCTGAGTTTAATAACCAAAATAATTACAGGAAATTAAAAGGAACAACCCTGAAACCATTCAAATACACTTTTATAAAAGATATTGAAGACCCCAAAAAGAGTCAAGTTTTTTTTAATCCAAAAATTGATTTTAACGCATACGATGGTGTTACTCTTGGAACTAAATTGTCTAATAAGTCATTTCAAAGAAAACCTTTCAGTTATGACATCAACCCAAACTACAGTACCCGTCTCAATGAACTTGTCGGCTCGTTTGTAACGAGTTACCGTTTATACGACGAAGACTCTTCCTTTTACTTATATCAACTAGGTTTTTCAGGCAGTAGTTTTCATTATGATGAAAACTTACGATACAAAATTTTTGTTCCTTCGTTTACTGTTGTAAAACGTCCTGATGATTTTAGATCCAATAAACGAGAAGTGTTTTCTCTATCACTAACAAGTGTCAATAGAGAATTTGGCACCACGCCCATTCTAACACCGAATTATACTATTGGGAACATTGGCTATACCTATTCGAACAAAGAGGCCATAAGGCTATTGAAAGTAGCCGCCAATCTCGAAATATCGGATAACTTTGGAAAATTCAATGTTGATGCAGAATTCAGGCACCTTTTTCACGATGGAAGAACATTATCCTTACGTTTTTTTGGTGGTAAGTTCTTATGGGACAATACTCAGGATACAACTTATTTTGATTACAGTCTCAACCGTACTACAGATTATCTTTTTCGCTATGGCTATTTAGGGCGTTCCGATGATGATGGAATCTATAGCCAACAATTTATCTTATCAGAAGGTGGTTTTAAATCTCGATTTGAAAGCCCCAAGGCCAATGATTATATACTTGCAACCAATTTAGGCTTCAGCTTATGGAAATGGGTTGAAGTATATGCTGATTTTGGAATAACCAAAAATAAAAATACAAGGGCACGATCATTTTATGATTCCGGAATCCGGATTAATTTAGTGCCCGACTATTTAGAATTCTATTTTCCTATTCAGAACTCCGAAAACTATGTGTTAAATGATGCCAATTATTTATCCAATATGCGGTTTGTACTGACGGTTGATATTAATAATCTTAAAAGGCTATTTACGCGTAGATGGTTTTAGAGGATTGTTGTTTAGCATATTGTGCACATAAACACTAGATTGTTCTGTTCCCTGTAAATTTTGTAAATTTGCAAAGTTAAAATCCATCTATGTCTAACAAAAACCTTGCTGCAGAAGCCCCTATTTCTTTCAAAGGTTTCAGAGAACAAGTACTTGAAGATTACAGATTACTGTCTCTTAGTAGAGAATGCTCAATTCTAGGAAGAAGGGAAGTTATGACTGGAAAAGCTAAATTTGGCATTTTCGGAGATGGAAAAGAATTGCCACAATTAATCCTTAGTAAGTTTTTTAAAGATGGGGATTTTCGATCGGGTTATTACCGCGATCAAACCATATTGATGGAACAAGGTCACTTAACACCACAGCACTTGTTTTCAGCACTTTATGCCCATCATGACAAGGATATTGAACCCATGTCTGGAGGTCGACAAATGGGCGGTCATTTTGTTACAGAAAGTAATGAACCCAATGGTGCATGGAAAAACTTAACAAAACAAAAAAATCACAGTTCCGACATATCGCCTACAGCTGGTCAAATGCCTCGTCTTGTAGGTTTAGCTCAGGCATCAAAAGTTTACCGAGCGCTCAATATCAAAGGTAGTGAGCGTTTTTCTAACAATGGAAATGAAATTGCATGGGGTACAATCGGTAACGCAAGTACAAGCGAAGGCTTATTTTTAGAAGCAATGAATGCTGCTGGTGTTATGCAAATCCCAATGGTGATGAGTGTTTGGGATGATGATTATGGAATATCTGTTCACAATGATGAACAAACAACCAAAGGAAGTATTTCTAAGGCACTCGAAGGATTGCAGCGTAACGATACAGAACTTGGCTTTGAAATATTAACAGTCAAAGGTTGGGATTATACCGCTCTCATTGACACCTATCAGTATGCCGAAAAGCTTGCTCGAAATGAACATATACCAGTTTTAATTCATGTACAAGAACTAACGCAACCCCAAGGACACTCTACTTCAGGATCACATCAGCGCTATAAGTCTGAAGAACGTTTAACATGGGAAAAAGCCAACGATTGTAATCTTAAAACTCGTGAATGGATTCTCAGTAATGGTTTTGCAAATGACGGAGAGCTTGATGCAATTGAAGAGAGTAACAAGAAAATTGTTCGTCAAGCTAAGGTCGATGCATGGAAAGCCTACCAAAACCCTATACTTGAGCATAGAAGCGACCTAGTAAAACTCATAGAAAAAGCAGCTCAGGCAACAAACAACGATACAAATTTTCAAATGATTCGCTCGGAGCTAATGAATATTGTCGAGCCAACATATAAAGATCTTCTACATGCAGCTAGAAAAGGACTGCGGATTTTAACACAATATGAACATCCAATAAAGGCTGAAATACGAACCTGGAAAGATCAGCTTACTGAGCAACTCAATCCAAAATTCAGTTCTCATCTATACAGTCAGTCAGATAATCGTTTAGAAAATATAGAATCCGTATCCGCACAATATGCAGAAAAAGAAGAATGGGTAGATGGGCGTATCATCATCCGAGACAATTTTGATGC
>PXYQ01000157.1 GCA_003023645.1 Candidatus Arcticimaribacter sp.
GAAACGATACATATAGATCCGTCCGTAGTCTTGGAGCTCTTCGGCAAATTCCTCTGCTAATTCGGCATGCCATTCTTTTGGAAAATAACGCAGTGCATTGCGAATCGCCAAGTGTTTTTCTTCCTTCGATAAAATATCTTTCCGCTTGGGCGCCCGATTTACCCCCGCTGGGAATTGATGTTTTGGTGGAAGTGTTGTTGGAATTCCTTGAAGTATTGCTGCTTGAAAACTGTTGTGATTTGCCGTCATTAGTTTACAATAAAAGTTTGATTATGTACCAGATCAACTAGGTTTTGGATGTCGTCTTTCAATAAACGATCTTCTTCTAGTTTAGGCACTTTGGCACGAATGAGTTGATGATTTTTTTGGATGAGTTTAGAGCATTGAAGCGAGCCTCTGAATTCTAAAGCTTGGGCGCCGTACATCAATTCTATTGCCAATATTTTTTCGATATTCCCTAAAATCTGATTGAATTTTCGCCCCGAAATACTCCCCATAGAAACATGATCTTCTTGTCCTAAGGAAGTCGGAACACTATCCGCAGAAGGAGGAAAACAAAGGGATTTATTTTCGGTAACCAAAGCAGCAGTGGTGTATTGAGGAATCATAAATCCAGAATTTAATCCTCCTTTTTCGGTCAACAAACGGGGTAAACCGTATTTTCCTTCGAGTAACAAATAGCAACGTCTATCGGCGATATTCCCTAACTCGGAAGCAGCAATTGAAGCGTAGTCGAGAGCCATGGCTAGAGGCTGTCCGTGAAAATTACCTCCCGAAATGATTTCCGTTTCGCTTAAAATAATAGGATTATCGGTTACCGAATTCAGTTCAATGGTTGTTAGTTTTTTTAAATGCTTATAGGCATTTCGAGAAGCTCCATGTACTTGTGGAATGCAGCGAATGGAATAGGGGTCTTGCACGCGATCACAGTCTTTGTGAGCATCTAAATTTTCGGAACCTTCCAAAAGCATGCGCATCCGTTTAGCAACTTTAAGCGATCCCTTGAACGGGCGAATTTGATGTAACCCAGCTTTAAAAGGAGCAGCACTTCCCTGAAAACCTTCTAAACTCATTGCTCCAGAAACGTCGGCTAAATCGAGAAGATATTTCATTTTTTGAAGCCCCAATACTGCATGTGCTAAGATAAATTGAGTTCCGTTGATGAGAGCTAAACCTTCTTTTGCTTCTAAAACTAGGGGATGTAATTGGTGCTGATCCAGTATTTTTTTGGCAGGAACAATGCGGTCATCTTCCCAGAATTCACCTTCCCCAATCAGGGGTAAAAAGAGGTGAGACAAGGGAGCTAAATCACCCGATGCACCTACAGATCCTTGTTCTGGGACTACAGGAAGTAGCTCATGTTCTATGCAGTATAAAACACGTTCGATAACCGCTAAGCGGATTCCAGAATACCCTTGACATAGGGCGTGCACCTTACAGATCATCATGATTTTAGACAGTAACGGCTCAATGGGTTTTCCAACTCCAACAGCATGGGTAAGGAGTAGGTTTTTTTGAAGGGTTTGCGTTTCGTTTTCCGAAATTAAGGTGTCGCAAAGTGGACCAAACCCCGTATTGATTCCGTACACGGTTTTGCCAGATCGGATCACTTGCTGCACAATGGCATTGCTCTTTTGTATGCCCTCAATAACTTCTGGAATCAAAATTCCTTTGCGTTTACCCTGAGCAATTTCAAAGACATTTTTAAGCGTTAGTTTTTCTTTTCCGTAGCTAAAATTCATCACCACAAGTTTTTATTAAAAATACCCTTATATTTAATACCTAATCAGATCATTTATTCATCAAATCAATAGCTATGAGTTATCAATTAGAATTGAGGCACCTCCGTTATTTTCAAGCAGTAGCCGAAGATTTACATTTCCGAAAAGCAGCGGAACGCCTTTTTATTTCTCAGCCGGGTTTGAGTAAGCAAATCAAAGAATTGGAACAGCACATGGATGTTCAGCTTTTTGAGCGCCATAACCGTAAAGTAGAACTAACCCCAGCAGGTGCATATCTCAAAACTGAATTAGCACATTACTTCAATGGCTTGAATCAGATCATTGAGCACAGTCAATTACTGGACCGGGGCTTGGTTGGGAATCTAAAATTGAGTTATGTGGGTTCGGCAATGCAGCAAATCATACCCGACCTCCTTTTAGCATTTAGAAAACAACATCCTAAAATTTTGTTTAGTCTCAAAGAAATGGACAACCAAACCCAAGTAGATGGCTTGTTGTCTCAGGAAACGGATCTGGCCTTTGTCCGTTTAGAAAATCTGCCGCGTGGACTAAAATCACATCCGGTTTTACGTGAAGCCTTTTGTTTAGTGTTGCCCAAAAATCATCCGATTGATTCCCATAGTTTTAAAGAATTAGGGCAATTTAAAAACGAATCTTTTATCTTATTCGATCAACAATACAGCCCCTCCTACTACCATAAAGTCATGCAGTTATTCGAAGACAATGGCTTTGCACCCAAGGTTTCTCATAATACCATTCATTCCAATACGATTTATAAACTGGTGGAAAATCATTTTGGAGTTTCCATAGTTCCCAAATCCTTACAACTCAAATCCCAAAAGGGGGTTAAATTCATACCCTTGGACAATTTACCCCACCGTACGGTGCTTTCGGCAGTTTGGGATCCGAACAATCGTAATCCTGCTTTGGAAAATATCTTGCAATTACTTAGGATATAGCCCGTTGATTTTATCCATAAGGAAGCCCACTGTTCTTTAACATTTTTATAACAACAGCAATCGAAACGAATTTATATATTTAATAAATAACTATATATGAAATTCTCAAAGATTATTATGTTTGCTTTAGTGTTCAGTGTGACCACTACTACTTATTTAAACGCTCAAAATCAAAAAGCTTCTCAAACGGTACAATATGATTTTCTAAAAGGCTTAACCAAAGCCAATGAAAATGAAATGTCCGATCAACAAATCATGTTGGATGGCGAAAGTATCCCGGTGTATTCTGCAGAAGGGAAACGAGTACGCGATATGGAAATGATGCAGCTTATGACTTCTTCAGGTGTTTCTCTAGATTTTTATTTAGATGCAGAAAAAGAAATTAGAGCTATTATTTTAAATGTTTCTGAAGATGATGCAGAACAATCGAATCAAGAAAATGAGCAGGTCAGACAACCGCAACAAGACCAAGTCGGTTCAGATGCTCCAGATTTTTCGGCTAAGGACATGAATGGAAAGACCTATTCGCTTAGCAGTCT
>PXYQ01000158.1 GCA_003023645.1 Candidatus Arcticimaribacter sp.
AAATAACGATTTTGGCCTCCGAAAGAAGATTTGAATGTTAACTCAGGTGTAATTTGTGCTTGTATGAAAATATCGCCTATAACTCGTAATGACTTATTATAATCATCTTTAGCACGTAATAAAGTGGCATAAGGTGTGTTTGCATTTCCTAACCCTAGAGATGTTTTGTATATACCAGCAAAAGCTCCATTATTATCTCGAAGCGGAATTAAAGGAGAGGAACGTAAAGCCTCTTCTACTTGATTACCATTGCGTTCTTCATCTAAGGTTACGTTGATGTGTTCACCAACGGTCCATACCTTTCCAACTTTATATTCAGAGTTTGCACGAATACCAACTCTTTCATAGCCCGTTTCAATTTGAACTCCGTCCCTTTTAAGATAGTTTAATGAGAATAAAGTACTTGATTTTTCATTCCCATTTTGAACAGAAAGAGAAATATTGTGCGTTGGAGCAGCTTGAAAAATAGCGCCCAACCAATCTGTTCCATTTGGGTTTACTGTAGTAGGAACACCTACACCTTGAAGAGATAATGGTACAACAGGACTAATTCCACTCCCATATTGTGGATGTGTAGTTTCTGCACCATCGTTTGTTTTACTATCCCAAATAACTTGCCCTAACTGTTGAGCATTTAATAATTCAGGCAAATTAATCGCATTCGACATTCCTGTTGAAATCTCTAAAGAAACTTTGGGGCTACTTAAACCTTTTCCAGTTTTAGTTGTGATAATCACTACACCATTCGAGGCACGAGAACCATAAATTGCGGCAGCACCATCTTTAAGTACATTGATCTGATCAATATCAGCAGGATTAATACTATTCAACACGAAAGCATCGTTGGTTTGTACCCCATCAATTATGTATAAAGGGTCATTATTATTGGGAGTACCGTAACCACGGATACGGATCCGAGGAGCAGATCCAGGCTGTCCGTTGCTCACAACGGTAACCCCAGAAACTCTTCCCTGTAAAACTTCCGCTGCATTTACAACTGGAACTTTTACAGCATCCGATACATCAACCGTAGCAACAGAACCAGTCAATTTACCTCGCGTCTGTGTTCCATATCCAGTAACAATAATTTCGTCTAATTGATTTACTGAATCTTGAAGGGAAATTGTTAAATTATCCTGACCATTAACAGCTACCGTTTGAGTTTCAAACCCAATACTAGAGAACTCTAAAGTAGCTTGTGGATCTGCACTAATTGAGAAATTACCATCAAAATCTGAAGTTGTACCTTGAGATGTACCTGAGACAATTATAGTAGCCCCCGGAATTGGATTTCCGTCAGCATCTGCAATGCTTCCAGTAATGGTTTGTTGAGCATGCAACAACAGGCCACAAAATAGCAGGGCAGTTGTAACAACAAATTTGAATTTTTTCATGTGATTTGGTTTTTGATTAAGCCCCAATATTAAAAAACTATACATTCTTATAAATGATTATAGGTCATATGAGTTCAATAAATCAACGAAAAGGTTTTACTTGTTTAATAAAATTTAGTGAATAATTAATATCTAAACACAACCTATTCAATGTATTATACTGAATGTTCGTTTTGAAATGATAAATAGAAAATTATTTTCACAACGAAAAGCTACTGGATTTTATACCTATAAAAACACTATTAGTTAGATGAATTTCTTGGGTTTTAAACAACATGTTTTAACTAATGAAAACGTGCCATTTGAATCTAAAAAACGCTACTTTTAAGAAAGTAAACTAAGTATTAGATTCATAGATTATCACTCTTATTCAATCAGCAATGAAAAATCAATTAATATACACCCTACTCCTATCCTTAAACCTCAGTTTATTTGCTCAAATTGATCCAAAAGGAATTGATATCGTTCGAGATTCCTACGGTGTTCCTCATATTTTTGCAAAGACTGACGCAGAAGTAGCCTATGGTCTTGCTTGGGCTCATGCCGAAGATGATTTTACAACCATACAGCAATCCTATTTAGCAGGAAATAACTTGCTCAGCAATCATTTGGGTAAAAAAGGAATCCCAGCAGATTTCCTTGCTCAATTCATCCGCTCTGAAGAATTAGTAGAACAGGATTATGCAAGAAAAACCAGCCCAGAATACAAGAAAATTTTGGAAGGATATGCTCAAGGAATAAACCGTTATGCAGCAACACACCCAGAAGAAGTATTGTCGCAACAGTTATTTCCTGTTACACCCAAAAGAATGATGCGCTACGCTCAATTGCAATTGTTTATTTCCTCTAAAGGAGATTATTGGGTATCCAAGATTTTGGATGATGATTTAGATTATACCCCTTCAAAAGAAGATTTAAAAGGTTCCAATACTTTTGCCTTCAATAGTACCAAAACTACAGATGGGAACACCTACCTAGCAATCAACACACACCAGCCGTTAGACGGCCCTGTGTCTTGGTATGAAGCACATTTGTGTAGCGAAGAAGGAACCAATATCCTAGGTGCTCTTTTTGCAGGGAGTCCCAGTGTACTCATCGGTGCAAACGAACATTTAGGCTGGGCGCATACGGTAAACCAGCCCGACAAGATGGATGTATTTGCATTGGAGATGCACCCCAAAAAGAAAAATGTATATCTGGTGGATAATGAAGAATATCCCCTGGAAACATTCAAAGCGAAATTGACTTTCAAGATTTTAGGGATTCCTGTTAAGGTTTCGAAAAAATACTACCGCAGTATATTCGGACCAACACTTAAAAATAAATCAGGATATTACGCTGTGCGCACACCAGCCTTGAATGAAGTTCGAGGTTTAGAACAATGGTGGCGAATGAACAAAGCAACTTCTTTTAATGAATTTTACAATATTCTAAAAATGAAAGCACTTCCAGGTTACAATATTGGATATGCTGATAAGAACGACACCATTTTTTATATTTCAAACGGACTTGTTCCAAAAAGAGCTGAAGGTTATAATTGGAAAGAAGTCGTTCCTGGGAATACTAAAAAAACCTTGTGGACGGAAACCTACGATATTGAAGAACTACCACAAGTAATTCAGCCGTCTTCGGGTTATTTTTACAACACCAACCACTCCCCTTTTAGATCGAGTGATGAAGTCAATAATCCCAATGGAGATGCTTTCTCATTGGATATGGGTTTTGAACGCTATGAAAACAATCGATCTATTCGGTTAAAAGAATTAATCGATGCAGAAGACAAGGTATCTTATGAGGCCTTTAAACGCATAAAATATGATCGCCAATAT
>PXYQ01000040.1 GCA_003023645.1 Candidatus Arcticimaribacter sp.
ACTACTAAAAGACCAACAATAGAAAACAAAGCTTTCTTTAACTTTTCTTTGTCTGAAAAAAGACCAAGAAGAGAAAATATTAAAGTAGCAACTACAGCAATTCCCAAGATAACTTGCGAGAGTGTAATTAAAGGACTAACCGTACTATAGTCTCCCATAGCAGCTGCTGCCTTAACTTCTTCGTCACCAGATCCAATAACCATGAAAAGGAATACAATCCCCAACACACCTAGAATACCTGTAACAATTTTTACTATTTTATGAAAATTCATAATTACAAATTTTAAAGGGTGTATACTATTTCTTATGCGCAACAAGGATATCAACCAAAGTGATTGATGCATCTTCCATATCATTTACGATACTGTCGATTTTAGCAACGATATAGTTATAAAAAATCTGAAGGATAATTGCTACAACAAGACCAAATACAGTTGTCAATAGTGCAACTTTAATACCACCTGCTACAAGTGAAGGCTGCATATCTCCTGCTGCTTCAATCTTATCAAAGGCCTGAATCATTCCGATTACAGTTCCCATAAACCCAAGCATGGGAGCAAGAGCGATAAATAAAGAAATCCAAGAAACGTTTTTCTCTAATTGACCCATTTGAACGCCTCCATAAGCTACAACAGCTTTTTCTGCACTCTCTACACCTTCTTCAACACGGTCAAGACCTTGATAAAAGATAGATGCTACAGGACCTTTTGTATCTCTACAAAGTTCTTTAGCTGCATCAACTCCACCACTTGCTAGAGCTTCTTCAACGCCATCGGTTAATTTTTTTGTGTTTGTAGTTGCTAAGTTTAAGAAAATAATTCTCTCGATAGCAATTGCAAGACCTAAGATCAAACAAATTAAAACGATTCCCATAAAGCCTGGTCCTCCTTCAATAAAACGTGTTTTTAGTTCTTGAGTAAAAGAAACAGATTCACCTGAGGCTTCATCATCTTCTTGTACGATTGTCGATACTGCTACATTATCAGCAGTGCTAAGATTAATTGTATTTGCATTTGCGGAAAAACCGGTCATTAAAATGCTGGCTACAAGGGCAACGAATAATTTTCTCATTTGATAAATTTTTGTTCTTGTTAATTAAAGGTTTAAAGATAAAAAAAAATACTGTTTAACCTAATTTTTTTGCAGAGAGGAAGGGATTCGAACCCTCGATACGCTTTTGGCGTATACACGCTTTCCAAGCGTGCGCCTTCGACCACTCGGCCACCTCTCTAAAATTAAATTTAGGTTCTCGAAATAACAAAAAAAATACTTCTCTTAAAAATTTAAACCCTACTAAATCATTTTATTTTGAATATTTCTAGTGCATTCTTCGAAGTCTCTTCTGCAATTGTAGCAATGGGCAACCCATATACAGCTGCTACTTTACTTGCAACCTCTTGGATATAAGAACTTTCGTTTCTTTTACCACGATAAGGAGTCGGTGCTAGATAAGGTGCGTCAGTTTCTAACACAATTTCGCTCAGAGGAATCTGATTTAAGAATTGATCTAGTTTTCCATTCTTAAAAGTGACTACTCCTCCGATTCCTAACTTCAAATTATATGCCAAAACACGTTTTGCTTGTTCTAAAGTTCCCGTAAAGCAGTGAAAAATACCGCTTAAATCTTCTGGATTATGCCCATCGAGGACTTCAAAAACCGCATCAAAGGCATCACGGCAATGAATAACAAAAGGAAGTTTATACTTTTTTGCCCACTGAATTTGCAAATCAAAGGCCTCTTGCTGTTCTTTTACAAAGGTTTTATCCCAATATAAATCCATTCCAATTTCGCCAATCGCACAAAAAGTTCGCTGTTCTAATAAAGAAGAGACATGATCTAATTCTTCTTTGTAGTTCTCTTTTATATGCGTTGGATGAACGCCCGTCATCAAATGCATTTGATCTGGATATTGTTTTTCGAGAGACAGCATCCGATTGGTATAGGTCGAATCAATTGCAGGGATAAAAAAATTAGTAATCCCAGTATCAAGCGCTCTTTGGATCATTAGATCACGATCTTCATCAAAAGCTTCTGCGTACAGGTGGGTGTGGGTGTCTATTAATTGCATGTAGCAAAAATAGACATTTCGCTATAGAAGGGAGAAAAACGCAGATCAAAAATATTGGAATGCTATTCTGTATCTTTGAAAAAAAAAGAGTGCTGAAAAATATTTTAGAAACAAAGGGTTACACTACAATTCGTCTAAAGAAAACAAAAAGTCAACATTTAGTGGCTCTCTTGGAAGTAAACAGTACTGAAGGGTTGTTTTTAATTGACACCGGAGCTTCTAATAGCTGCATCAGAGCTGACAAGGAAGCGCATTTTACGCTTATAGCAAAAGAAAATATATTAGAACTAAGCGGTGCAGGGAGTGAAAAGTTGGAAGCAAAACCTACCACTAAAAGCAGTATAGCCTACAACGGACTTTTTCTTGTCCCGTTAAAATTCTTTTTATTGGATATGACCTCAATCAACAATTCGTTGTCTGAACAAGGAAGTGAAATGATTGATGGTATTATAGGCGCTGATTTTCTTAAAAAAACCAACGCCTTAATAGATTACAAAAGCAAGAGGCTTTTTCTAAAGCTCTAAAGCTTTCTTAGGGTCGTTGTCCATCAATAAAGCAATTGGGTCTTCCAATGCTTCTTTAATAGCTACAAGGAAGCCTACAGATTCCTTTCCGTCAACTATTCGGTGATCGTAAGATAAAGCCAAATACATCATCGGATGAATTTCAACTTTTCCGTTCACTGCGATTGGACGTTCAATAATATTGTGCATTCCCAAAATACCCGATTGTGGTGGATTGATAATTGGTGTTGATAGCATAGAACCAAACACACCTCCGTTAGAGATCGTAAAAGTACCTCCAGTCATTTCGTCGACTGTGATTTTACCATCCCGCGCACGGATAGCTAATCTTTTTATTTCTGTTTCAACACCTCTAAAAGAAAGGGTCTCTGCGCTTCGAACAACAGGGACCATAAGTCCTTTTGGTCCCGAAACGGCAACACTAATATCGCAATAATCGTATTCAATCTGGTAATCACCATCGATCATAGAATTAACATCAGGATATAATTTCAAAGCGCGAACTACGGCTTGAGTGAAAAAACTCATAAAGCCTAATCCAACATTGTGCTTGGCTTTAAACGTTTCTTTAAATTCATTTCGCAAGGCAAAAATGGGCGACATATTAACTTCGTTGAACGTGGTCAACATGGCGGTTTCATTTTTAGCACTTACTAGGCGTTGTGCTACTTTACGTCTCAGCATCGATAGTTTCTTGCGGCTATCATCACGAGAACCGTGAGTTGGAGGAGTTCCCATTGAAGGCACTGCATCAACAGCATCTTGCTTGGTGATTCGCCCATCTCTTCCAGTACCAGAAACGGCATTGGCATCGATTCCTTTTTCGTTTAATATTTTCTTTGCCGCTGGCGAAGCAGAGCCCGAAGCGTATGTCGCTTGTGCTACAACCTCTTTTTCAACAACAACAGCTGCTTCTTCTTTCTTAGCTGGCGCTTCTGCAGGAGCAGCGTCGCCACTCGGCTTGCCTTCTGTATCAATCAGACAAACGACTTGACCAACAGCAACTGCATCACCTTCTTCTGCTTTGAAAGTAATTGTTCCGCTTTCTTCGGCAGGAAGTTCTAAGGTTGCTTTGTCCGAATCTACTTCGGCAATGGGTTGGTCTTTTTCTACGTAATCTCCTTCGGCAACAAGCCATTGAGCGATTTCTACTTCGGTAATTGATTCTCCTGGTGAAGGAACTTTCATTTCTAAAATCATAGGAATGGGTTTAACAGGTAGTGTTATTTATTTATTTTCTCTAATAAAATTATTCTTGGTGTCATCAAAAACATAATCAATGACTTCGCCGTGTCTTTTCTTGAATCGCGTTGCACTTCCTGCAGCTGGAGCCGCATAAAAACGCCTAGATACTGGTCGGAAATGAGCTGCTTCTGGTAAATGAAGAAGTAAGTGTGACCATACACCCATATTACGAGGTTCTTCTTGAGCCCATACAACATCTTTAACGTCCTTATATTGCTCTAATACGTCACGCATTTCGTCAATCGGTAAAGGAAACAATTGTTCTACACGAACTATAGCAACGTCATGTCGTTCCTTTACTTTCCGAGCTTCAACCAGGTCGTAATAAAATTTACCGGTACAGAACACTAAGGTTTTTGTTTTTTCGGGAACTACATCAGCATCTTCAATTAGTGTATGGAATTTACCATTCGCAAATTCTTCTTTAGAAGAAACAACATCTTGATGACGCAGTAAACTCTTCGGTGTGAATATAACCAAAGGTTTTCTGTAATTGGTTTTCATCTGTCGACGAAGAATATGGAATAAGTTTGCGGGTGTTGAACAATTTGCTACAAACATATTATCCTTTGCACAAAGCTGTAAATAGCGCTCAATTCGAGCAGAAGAATGTTCTGCTCCTTGTCCTTCATATCCATGCGGAAGTAATAAGACAATTCCGTTTTGAGTTTTCCACTTATCTTCTCCCGAAGCAATGTATTGGTCTATTACAATTTGTGCACCGTTACTGAAGTCTCCAAACTGCGCTTCCCAAATAGTCAATGCATTTGGACTTGCCATAGCAAAGCCGTAGTCAAAGCCTAAAACTGCATACTCAGATAAAAGGGAATTGTAAACACTGAATTTTCCTTGATTTTCGGGACTGATCGTATTCAACAATACAATTTCTTCTTCAGACTCTTCTGCTTTTAAAAGTGCATGGCGGTGCGAAAACGTACCACGCTCCACATCTTGACCTGAAATACGAACATCGAAACCTTCTTTAAGTAAGGTTCCATAGGCTAGGAGTTCTCCCATTGCCCAGTCCATAGCGTCCGATTCGAAGTACATGCGTCTTCGGTCACCAATTAATTTTTCTATTTTACGAAGGAATTTTTTATCCGCAGGCAAGGTGGTAATTGTTGTAGCTACTTCAGTAAGCATCTTTTTATCGACCTTCGTATCTACAACTTCTTTCATTTTCTTTGCCTTCGCCAAAGAAAGTCCTTCCCACTCATCAGCCATAAAAGGCGTGATGATTGTTTTTTCTTCTTTTCGAGAGTCCTTAAGGTCGACCTCTAAAGAGTTTTTATAATCTAGTTCCAACTGCTTTACATCTGCAGCAGTTACAATATTTTGAGCGATCAACTGATCAGCATAAATATCTCTCGGATTTTGATGTTTTGCAATTTTCTTGTACAGCTTAGGCTGGGTAAAGCGCGGTTCATCACCTTCATTGTGCCCATACTTACGATATCCTAAAAGATCGATAAATACATCTCTACCAAATTTCATTCGATAATCTAAAGCAAAAAGAGTTGCATGAACAACCGCCTCTGCATCATCCGAATTCACATGGAGTACAGGTGACAAGGTTACTTTTGCTACATCAGTACAATAGGTACTGGATCGAGCGTCGAGGTAATTGGTTGTAAATCCAATTTGATTATTTACAACAATATGAATTGTTCCTCCTGTTCCGTATCCTTTAAGGCCTGCCATTTGAACAATTTCGTAAGGCAATCCTTGTCCTGCAATTGCTGCATCTCCATGCACAATTATAGGGAGTACTTTATGGGTATCTCCGTCAAAACTGTTTTCTAATTTTGCTCTTGCAATTCCCTGAACCACTGCGCCAACCGTTTCAAGATGTGAAGGGTTGGGAGCAATATTCATGTTTATTTTTTTACCGTTATCGGTAGTGCGTTTTGAAGTCCATCCTAAATGGTATTTCACATCCCCATCAAAAACAGTCTCTTCATAATCTTTTCCGTCAAACTCGCTGAAAATATCTTTTCCTGATTTTCCAAAAATATTAGTCAAGGTATTCAAACGACCACGATGTGCCATTCCCATTACAAACTCTTCTACACCATGATTGGCTGCAGCCTCGACTACAGCATCTAGAGCTGGAATCAAAGACTCTCCACCTTCAAGAGAAAATCGTTTTTGACCGACGTATTTGGTATGCAAAAAAGTCTCAAAGCTTACCGCTTGATTCAATTTTTTTAGAATGTGTTTTTTCTCATCTTGAGAAAAATTTGGTAGATTATCGTTTACATGAAGTCGTTTTTGAATCCAATCCAATTTTTCAGGATTACGGATATACATATATTCAACTCCAATAGAATTGCAGTATACACGTTCTAGGTGTTCAATAATAACAGTAAGTGTATTGGGGCCTATCCCCATAATATCTCCTGCATTGAATACCATATTGCGATCTGCCGGAGATAATCCGAAATTTTCTAACGCCAAATTGGGTTGATAGGTTCTGCGATCTCGTACAGGGTTTGTTTTGGTAAACAAATGCCCCCGTTTTCTGTACGCATCAATAAGCTGTACTACTCGAAACTCTTTTTGTAAGTGTTCGGGTACTTCAGTTACCGATTCAATACTGTTATCATCTTGGCTGTTTTCAACTCCAAAGTCAAAACCTTGGAAAAAAGCTCTCCAGCTAGGTTCAACGCTATCAGGTTGTTGAAGGTATTGGTCATACATTTGAGCAAAATAGCCCGTATGAGCTGCATTTAAAAAGGAATACTTGTCCATTATATGGATGCTTGTCTAAAGATTCATCTACGAAATTACAACTTTTAGCCTAAGCTTGCTATGTCTTTAAGTTAAAAAAAAGTGAGTTTTAACACAATTACACTTCATTTTATGGCATTTACAGTTTTTATCATGAAAAACGAATTCATTCTGAAAAACAACTCCTTAAGGATGTGTTTAAAAAAAGAAGAATATCTTTTCTGAAAACCAAAGAACACCTTTCATAATTGGTTACTTTAGACAGCATGTTTGCACTCGTCGATTGTAATAATTTTTATGCTTCTTGTGAGCGTGTTTTTCAGCCTCAATGGGAAGGAAAACCTATTGTCATTTTATCCAATAATGATGGCTGTGTTATTGCGCGAAGTAACGAAGCAAAAGCTTTGGGCATCCCTATGGGAGCACCTGCTTTTAAATACAAAGAGGTTTTTGCAAAACAAAGAATTAAAGTATTTTCTTCGAACTATCCGCTTTATGGCGACATGAGTAGTCGCGTTATGCAAATTCTAGAAAACTACACACCTGATTCCGAAATTTACAGTATTGACGAAGCCTTTTTAAAATTCGATGGTTTTGATTATTTCGATCTAAAAACTACAGGACACAAAATGAGAAAACAGGTACGTCAGTGGACGGGAATTCCTGTTTCTGTAGGCTTTGCTCCTACAAAAGCATTGGCTAAAATTGCAAATAAAATTGCAAAAAAATTCGATTCCCGAACACAAGGAGTTTATATAATTGACAGTTGCGAAAAACGAGTAAAAGCGTTGAAGTGGACCGCCGTAAAAGACATCTGGGGCATAGGCAGGCAGCACAGCAAAAGACTAGAAGTACAAGGAATCCAAACGGCATATGACTTTGCAAATCTTCCTGATTCATGGATCAAAAAACACATGAGTGTGTTGGAGCTTCGTTTAAAAAAGGATTTACTCGGATTACCTTGTATTAAGCTAGAGGATGTTATCCCTACAAAAAAGTCTATTGCTACTACTCGAAGTTTTAAAAGTAACCTTTCCCAGTTCCATCAATTAGAAGAGCGCATTTCGACTTATGCCAATAGCTGCGCAGAAAAACTTCGAAAGCAAGAAGGTAGTTGCAGTGCTGTCCTGATTTTTATTCGCAGTAATTCGCATCAAAAAAACAAAAAACAATACCGCAACAGCTGTGTAATCACCCTTCCATATGCTACCGATTCTAGTCTCATTATTTCCAAACAGGCAGCCAACGGATTAAAACGTATTTTCAAGGATGGTATTGACTATAAGAAAGCAGGCGTTATTCTATTAGGGTTAGTGCCTGCCAAAGAACGACAGCTCAACTTGTTTCAACCCGATCTAAACAAACACGATCCGCTGATGCAGGCTATTGACAAAATACATTTACGCTTTGGGCCGCATAAAATCAAATTAGGAAATCAAGACCTTAATTCAACTTGGAATATGCGGCAAGAACACCTTTCTAAGCGCTACACAACAGAGCTTACAGAAGTTTTTACTGTCAACAACAATTCGAATATCACCCTATGAAAAAAGCCCAAACGTCGCAACAAACCATCGTTTTCTTTAAACCAAACACGGAGGTATTTCAAGAGATGCCCCTAGCGCAAAATGGCGTTTCCGCTGGCTTCCCTTCGCCTGCAGATGACTTTAAAGAACTTCGAATCAGTATTGATCAAGAGGTTGTCAAAAACGCTGAGGCTACTTTTTATGCTCGAGTAGCAGGAGAATCTATGCAAGGGGCCGGACTAGATGATGGCGATCTTCTAGTTATTGATCGGAGTAAAGAGCCACAAGACAACAATATCGCCGTTTGTTTTATTGATGGTGAATTTACCGTTAAGCGTTTAAAGGTAGCGGAAGAATGTATCTATTTGATGCCCGAGAATTCAAAATACAAACCCATACGCGTAACGGAAGAAAACGAATTGATCATCTGGGGCGTTGTTACTTTTGTAGTTAAAAAGGTCTAATTTTTTAGTCTCAATAGAATTTCATACTTTAGACGAAGCACACTATAATATATAATTAAATGAAGAGAGTCGCTTACCTTTTCTGGATCATCGGCATTCTTCATGTCTTTGGGCAGTATACAAATCAAGAACTCTTGACGACCTACACAAAACCACTGATAATACCCTTATTAGCAGTTTTTTACTACAACAAACAGGCAGGAAAATTATTTTTAATTGCACTCGGGTGCTCTTGGTTGGGAGATCTTTTCTTAATGGGCGAAGGTCGTTTATTTTTCCTTTCTGGGATTTTCTCTTTCTGGGGAGCACAACTTTGCTACTTATATCTAATCACTAAAGAAATACAACTTCCCTTCAAAAAACTCTTCCGTTCTAAAGAAGCTCTTCTACCGCTAATCTTGTTTGGAGGTTACTTTGTTGGTACGATGAGTCTATTGGGTGCTAAACTCGGAATGTTGTCTTTTCCAGTTAGTGGATATGCGCTTACTTTAGCAACCATAGGCGCTGCAAGCATGCTACTGTGGAGAAAAAAGAAAAGCTCAAAAACGCTAGCTCTTTTATCTGGAGTTATCTTATTTATTGTTTCTGATAGCATGATCGCATTCAACACGTTTTATTTCCAAGAAGACATCTTTGGCTTCTGGGTAATGGCCACCTATATTCCCGCTCAATTCTTAATCTGTAATTACTTCAGAAAAACACACTTAAACCCCAGCAAATGAATTCAGCTCTTTCAGCATTATTCAAATACAGTGTTTACCTGTTTTGGGTTGTTGCTCTTATTAATCTTTATGGACTGATGTTTTATAGTCCGATGGAACAAATAACAAAACCCTTTCTTATCCCCATTTTAAGTCTTTACTATTTTTCTGGAAATAACAGGAATTCTGCTTATATGATGGCGTTGTTTTTTTCTTGGATTGGGAATGTTTTAATTATGAGTCCTGAATTTACTATGATCCTCGCCGGAGTTATCTGTTTCTGGGGAATGCTATTACTTTACTCGCATCACATTCTCAAAGCCCTTTCTGGCTCACTCGTAGATCAATTCAAAAAAAAATACGCCAAGACCATTGTGGTTATTTGTCTAGTATATTTAATCATTATAATCGGTGTTCTTTATGAGGATCTAGGGAAACTTGTTCCTGCAATATCGTTTTACGGAGTAACACTTACAGGAACTGGATTTCTTAGTATTATGCTGTGGTTTAAACAAAAAGAAAAAACAACATTCGCTCTCATGTCAGGCGTAATTCTTATAATCATTAGTGGTACATTACTCGCTGTAAAGTTATTCGCAGGAAACAACCTTTTAATTGAAACCTTGATGCGACTCTCATACATAGTTGCACAGTTTTTAATTTGTTTTTACTTTAAAAAATCAACAAGCACTCTTTAAAATATGATTTTATCCATCCCAAACCGAATCAAATTCAGTCTCTTTTCTTTTGTACTGTCTTCTGTTTGCTATATTTATGGTAGTTTATTTGGCAATGTCACATTAGAAATAACCTCAACCATTTTTCTCATTCCGAGTTTGGCTTTTTTATATTTTTTAAAGTCAAAAGAAAAAAACCTTGCCTACAGTTTGATTCTTGTTTTTTCATGGATAGGAGGGTTACTAATCTTATCGAAGACGTTTTTAAACTCCATTTCTGGTGTTATTGCTTTTTGGGGCGTGATATTACTCCTTGCCGACCACATTTTGAAGCAGCTCAAAACACCCCTAAAAAAACAATTCAAAAAGAAAAAAACAATTTATTCGTTCCTCATTCACTCTGCTTATTTGTGCGGCATACTATATCTATTATCAGAACATCTGGGAAGCTTTATTTACCCAATTACATTTTATGGAATATGCTTAGTCGGAACTAGCTTTTTGAGTACTGTGTTCTGGAATGAGCAAAAAAATAAGACCAACATGATTCTGATGTTTGGGGTAAATACGCTGGTTATAAGTGGATCAATACTTGCCCTCAAGCTTTTTGAAGGGGAGATAACCCTGATTCAAGACTTTTTTAGACTATTCCTTTATATAATCTCAGAACTGTTCATTTGCCTCTACTTTATAACATCAAAAAAAAGTAAATGAAAATCTCAAATGTTTCCCCAAAGACATTCATAGTTCTTTATTGGCTGTCTTTATCCCTCTACATCTTCAGTGTAATTTTTGATTATTCTACAATCCATTCGATTGGTATTGTATTCATGATTCCTTTCCTTGCACTGGCAACTAGCTCAAAAAAAGAAGTAGTGAATGGGTATTTCTATATCTTATTTATGGCTTGGCTTGGAGACGTACTTTTATTAGCTGAGAAACCATCAACAACATTCAGTGCAGTAATTTCATATTGGGGAAATCTCCTGGCCATTTCAGCATTACTACAACGCAAACTCGTTGGTTCTATGCTGTCTCAAATTCAAAAAAAAGAAGGTGTATATGCACTGTTGGGTTTAGGAATCGCCATTCTGAGTATCATCGTAATAATAGAACCATATGCAGGAATAATTTTGATTCCTATAATATTTTATGGGATCACCTTAATCCTAACAGGAATTCTAAGTTTTATCATCTACTCAAAAAACAAGACAATTCGAAATCGAAATTTGATTTTAGGATATGTTTTTATGTGCATAAGCGCCATTACAAAAGCTATAGAAATAATTTATTTTGACAATAATTATTACTTTTTCTGGAATCCTCTATTTTATGCACTGGGACATTATTACTTTTACTTGTATTTCACACACAAGTCAAAACATAACCATGCGATTTAAAAACTTATATCTACCGTTGTTCTTCCTACTGTTTTTTTGCTTCAATTTAAGTTTAGCTCAAGACGATGACTATTATGAAGACGAAGACGACACATATGAGGAGGTAGAATATCTATCTCCCCTAAACGACAAAAGCTTAGAAGGTCAAAAACTGTTTGTAGAAGAACTTCTCGACCTCTCGGGATATATTGTCAAAAGCATACAAGTATATCAGAAACTTCCGAACAATGCTAAGGTTTTCCGAGTAAAATTGGACTCCAAAAACGAAGGTGGTTTTATGTTTGTACGCTGGGATAAAGAGGAAAAAGAAAATTACATTGCTAATAAAATGATCGATCCCGGAGTATACTACAACTTGAAAGCCTCCAAAGAAATTATGCGCAAACAAACAGACAAAGGGTCTTTCGGAATTGAAGATATTGGATTACAGGCAGGAGATCAAGAACAAATAAGTAAAGACGAACTGGAACAATTTAGACAAGAATTCGATCTCCAGGAAAAAGAGAAGGAAGTGGAAAAAATAAACAAAGAAAACAAAGCGGCAAAAAAGAAAAACAGAAAGCGTAAAAATTAATTTGTTTATTTTATTTGCAAAAAAGTTAAACAAAAACTTTTGAGTTTAAAATCCAAACCTTAATTTTACTAAAAATCAATTCCCATGCAAAATCGTCTATTACTGATCCTTTTGACAATCTCTACCTATGTATTAGCTCAAAATACAGGAACTTTTTCAGGGCAAATTATTGATGAAAAAACACAATACCCTTTAGAAGGATCTTCTGTTATTCTTGAAGGAACAAATATTGGTGTTATTACGGATGCAAATGGATATTTTACTTTTGAAAACGTACCCACCAAATCATATAATATTCAAGCAACTTATTTGGGTTATGAGTCTCAAACTCTTTACAATGTGATCGTAAAGTCGGTAGGAACACCATCTCTTTTATTTAAACTCAATGAAGCTTCCGAAGCTTTAGATGAAATAATCCTCTCGAAGAGTTCTTTTAGAACGTCTAAAGAAACACCATTATCAACTCAATCCTTTTCAGCGGTAGAGATAGAAACATATCCTGGAGGAAATAACGATATCGCAAAAGTAGCACAGAGTTTACCTGGAATTTCACCTTCAATTGGTGGATTTAGAAATGACTTCATTATTCGTGGTGGAGCTCCAAACGAGAGTGTATACTATTTGGATGGTGTAGAAATCCCAAACATCAATCATTTTAGCACACAAGGAAGTGCTGGAGGCCCCGTAGGAATGCTCAATGTTGCTTTTATACGAGAAGTAACATTATCCTCCTCTGCATTTGGTGCAGAATATGACAACCCTTTGTCGGGAGTACTTGCTTTTGAGCAACGCGAAGGAAACGATCAAAAGTATTCAGGAAATGTCCGAATTGGAGCCAGTGAAGCTGGAGCAACTTTCAACGGTCCGTTATTCAAGGGAGGGAAAGAACGCTCCAATACAACGTTAATGATTTCTGCTCGAAGAAGTTATTTGCAATTTGTATTTGCATTGGTAGGCCTTCCTATACGCCCCGATTACTGGGATTATCAATGGAAATTGAATCATAAAATTGACGAACGCAACAGCCTTACTTTTATTGGTCTTGGATCTATCGATGATTTCTCGGTAGTTGCTCCTGATGATTTTGATGTGGAACAACAAGCAGCTCTTGAAACAGCTCCAATTATCGAACAAAGAACCATTACACTTGGTCTTACTTGGAAACATAAATTTAAAAATGGAACAGGGCAAGTAAACACAACTTTGAGCACCAATCGCCTGAAGAATGTTTTCAGTCAATACCAAGACAACGAAAACAAAACAGGCATTCTCTTCAGAAATGATTCTAAAGAGCAAGAAACTAAATTAAGGGTGCACACCACTCAATACATAAAGGACTGGAAAGTTTCTTATGGACTTAACGTTCAGCAATCCGTTTACACCAACAATACGGATGACGTAGTTGGCGGTTTAGACTATGAAACCGCCATTGATTTTGCTAAATACGGTTTCTTTGGAAAACTGAGTCGCTCATTTGTAAATAACCGCTTAAGTTTAGCACTAGGACTGCGTTCCGATGCAGATAGCTTTACAAACGGATCGACACTCATAGATAATCTATCACCAAGGCTTTCGGCTTCGTACATGCTCAATGAAAGTAGTAGTTGGAAGCTGAATGCTTCGGTGGGGCGTTATTTCAAAATCCCAACTTACACCATGTTAGGGTTTCAAAACAACAGTGGAGAGTTCATCAACAAGTCCAATCGATACACACAGAGTGATCATTATGTCTTTGGGGTTGAGTACAACCTAAGTCCTTCAGCTCGTTTTACAGTAGAAGCTTTTAGAAAAGACTACAGCCAATACCCAGTATCTGTTTTAGACGGTGTATCCTTAGCTAATAAAGGTGCTGGTTTTGAAGTATTAGGAAACGAAGCAGTAGTTGATACTGGTAGCGGATTGAGTAAAGGAATTGAAGTTTTGTTTCAACAAAAATTATCAAATAACTTTTATGGTATTTTGGCTTACACCTTGTTTAGCAGTGAGTTTTCTGGAATAGACAATGTAAGACTTCCTTCGGTCTGGGACAGTGGAAACTTGCTGACCTTTACTGGAGGCTATAAATTACCAAAAAACTGGGAGGTTAGTTTACGCTATCGTTATGCCGGAGCAACGCCGTTTGCCCCAACTGACACAGCAGCAACTTTGATAACCTACCCGCAAGTTATAATCGACTATAGTCGTTTGGGAGAAAACAAATTATCGACCTTCAAACAAGGAGATTTTCGTTTGGATAAGAAATGGAATTTCGAGAAGCTATCGTTTAATTTCTATATCGAAATTCAAAATTTCTTAGCGCAAGAAAACCCTCGGCCAGACGAATACACTTTGGCTAGAACGGATGAAGGCGTGTTGATTTTACCTAAAGAACTTGTTAAGATTGAACGTGAAGAACGAAACACTCCTTTCCCTTCTTTTGGATTTGTATTTGATTTTTAGAGGTAAAAATCTTGTACTAATTGCTGGTGTTCGGATGTACGTTGATGGCGGGATTCTTCAAGAATCAATTCCTCGGTAAGCAAAGAAGATTTTGTTTTTTCAAATCGCATCAAAATTCTTTTAAAAGAACTCATTGAAGTTCCCTTTACGTGCAGCTCTTGAACTATATGTAGATTCTGCTCAAGCCCAAGTTTGACAAGCATATTTCGGTATTCGAAAGGACACACCATTGAAAAACTTCCAGCAGCATTTAATAGTTGATCAACACAAGAAAACAAATCTTCATAGGGAAGGTGGTTATTATCTCGAGCAGTACTTCTTGAGTCTTCTGATACTTTAAAAGGAGCGGTAAAAAAAGGTGGGTTCGAAACAATCAAATCAAAGGTTTCAATAGATTTTTGAGTATAGTTTAAAATGTCTGCATGAATCAATTCTAAACGATCAGACCAAGGGGAATCTTTAAAGTTTGCGGCCGCCTCAGCAGCAGCGTCCTCTTCTATTTCTATTGCTTTGATGATAGGACTTGCAGTTCTTTGGGCGAGCATTAGAGCAATCAGCCCAGTACCAGAACCAATGTCTAAAATGGTTTTGGGTTTACTATTCACGGAGGTCCAAGCACCAAGCAAAACACCGTCAGTACCGATTTTCATTGCAGATTTCGACTGGTCAATTTGAAATTGCTTAAACCGAAAGAGTGCATTTTTCACGGGCGATAAACATCCAATAATCCGTCGGGTAAATTCAGTGTAAGTTCAGACGATTTTTTATCAACTTTAGCAATAAAATCATCGTGAACAGGAACTAAAATAAGTCGCTCCTTATTATCTAGAATCTCGAACAAAGCTTGAGGCGTTTGATCATTTACCGATTGAAGAATTCCGATCTTTTTACCCGATTGCTCTTTAACCGTAAAACCAATAACTTCGTGATAATAAAATTGACTGTCCTCTAATTCAGGAAGAAAACTTAGAGGGAGGTACAACTCTTTCTTCATCATCAAATCTGCATCGGCTTCTGTTTCGATGTCTTCGAAGCGAATCCGCAGTAAGCTTGATTTTTGGAGTTGTGCATTATCAATAAAAAAAGGAACCAGTTTATTGCCTTGTAAGACAAAAACTGATTCCAAATTGATATAGTCTTGAGGAGTATCGGTATCTAGCTTAGCTAGAACTTCTCCTTTATAACTGAATTTTGAAACGATGGTCCCGAGATAGAAACATTCTTCTTTGGTCATCGATGCAACAAATTATGCTTCTGGAGTCTCTTCAGTTGCGTCAGCAGCAGGAGCTTCTTCAGCAGGAGCAGGAGCAGCCTCTTCAGCTACTTCTTCTTTTGCTTCTTCAACAGCAGGAGCTTCGGCGGCAGCAGCAGCTTCTTTTTCAGCAGCGGCAGCAGCTTCAACAGCGGCAGCAGCAGCAACTTCTTCGGCAGCAGCTTCATCAACTAGAGCTTTAGCATCAGAAACACGCTTTTCATTTACAGCTTTTTCAGCAGCAAATGCATCCGCTTGTGCTTTAGCTTCTTCTTTAGAAAGACCGTCTACTTTAGCTTGTATAAGAACGTCTTTTTGCTCTAACCATGCTTCGAACTTTGTATCTGCGTCTTCCTGAGTTAAGGCTCCTTTGCGAACGCCACCTTGTAGGTGATGTTTCAATAAAGCTCCTCTGTAAGACAATAAAGTACGAGCAGTGTCAGTAGGTTGCGCTCCATTTTCTAACCATTTTACAGCAGCATCTACATCAAGATTAACTGTTGCTGGGTTAGTGTTAGGATTGTATGTTCCGATTTTTTCGAGATAACGTCCATCTCTTTTGGCACGAGCATCAGCTGCTACTACCCAATAGAATGGTTTTCCTTTTTTTCCGTGTCTCTGTAATCTGATTTTTACTGGCATGTCATATTAAATTGTGAACGTTCTCGACGTTCGGGTTATTAATTCAAGATGCAAATGTACTCTTTTATTTCAAAAGTAGGTCCGAAACTATTAGAGATCTTATATTTAGAAAAGAAACCAAGTTGTCTGAACATGTTTAGGCGGTTATTACTAGGATTTTATCCTTGTACAACCCATTAAAAAGGCTTATTTTTGCGCCCTAATTTATTGAGAACATATCCATGCAAATTACAAGAACAGACCATGACGCCTTAAACAGTACAATTACGATCGCATTAGATCAAAATGATTTTGCTGAAAAAGTACTTAACATATTGAACGATTATCGCAAAAATGCGAGCATCCCAGGATTTAGAAAAGGACATGTGCCTATGGGCATGATCAAAAAACAATATGAAACGGCAGTTACAGCTGATGAGGTAAACAAAATACTACAAGAAAACCTAAACAAATATATCACCGACGAAAAGCTTGAGCTTCTTGGAAATCCACTTCCAAAAATGCAAGACGAAATTGACTGGAAGGCTGATGTCATGAACTTTGAATTCGAACTTGGACTTTCTCCGAAGTTTGATGTTAAGTTGAAAGGCAAAAAAGCAGTTACCTATTTTCAAATTGAAGCGGATAAGAAAATGATTGATGAACAACTCAAC
>PXYQ01000041.1 GCA_003023645.1 Candidatus Arcticimaribacter sp.
GCAAATGCATCAATCGTTGCGTGCTCTTGAAACAGCAGGCAAACCTTTTGTTGCTGCCATAAATGGAACAGCAATGGGGGGTGGATTAGAATTATGTTTAACCTGTCATCACAGAATAGTGCTGAATAGTGTAAAAATAAAACTAGGTTTTCCAGAAGCTAAAGTTGGCTTATTGCCAGCTGGGGGTGGAAATTCTAAAGTTCCTTACTTAATGGGTATACAAAACTCTTTGATGTATTTGTTACAAGGAAAAGAAGTACGTCCTGCTCAAGCGTTAAAAGATGGTCTTATTGACGACCTCGCAGAAAGTCAGGAAGAGCTTATTCAAAAAGCGAAGGATTGGATTCTTGCAAATCCAAATCCAGTTCAACCATGGGATAATAAAAAACATCGCGTTCCAGGTGGCGATGTATGGTCTGCAAATGGAGTTCAAACGCTAGTTGGAGCTGCAGGTAACCTCGGTAAAATGGCACATGGAAACTATCCGGCGCAAAATTATATTATGAAAGTAATCCACGATGGATTGCCCATAACGATTGATCGTGCATTGGAAATCGAAGCGCGTTATTTCATTAAACTATTAGCTTCTAAAGAAGCAAAAAACATGATCCGTACAGGATTCATGGAATTACAAAAAGCAAAAAAAGGAATTGCACGCCCAAAGACTGAGCCTAAGTACGAAATTAAAAAATTAGGTATTTTAGGTGCTGGGATGATGGGTGCTGGAATTGCTTATGTTTCTGCAAAAGCAGGAATGGATGTTGTTCTTAAGGATGTTTCACAAGAAGGAGCTGATAAAGGAAAAGCGTATTCTAAAGCAATTTTGGATAAGGCAATTTCTAAAAATCGTTCTACACCAGAAAAAGCGGAAGCTTTACTGTCGAAAATCGAGGCAACTACTGATCCTGCATCGATGAAAGACTGTGATCTAGTAATAGAAGCAGTATTTGAAGATCCAAAACTAAAAGCAATTGTAACGGCAGAAACAGAAGCGGTTCTTGGTGCAGATAAAGTATATGCATCGAACACTTCGACTATTCCAATTACTGAATTAGCAAAAGCTTCTTCTCGTCCAGATAATTTCATCGGAATTCATTTCTTCTCTCCAGTAGAAAAAATGCCATTAGTTGAAATCATTGTTGGAGAAAAAACAGAAGCAAAAGCTATTGCAGCAGCTGTAGATTATACGGTTGCTATTGGTAAAATCCCAATTGTTGTAAACGATAGTCGTGGTTTCTATACCTCACGTTGTTTTGGAACCTTTGTTTCCGAAGGCTCTTTTATGGTAGAAGAAGGAGTTCCTGCTGCTATGGTAGAAAATGTTGCAAAAGCTGAAGGAATGGCTGTTGGCCCACTAGCCGTTATTGATGAAGTAACCCTTACTCTGGGATTACACGTTTATGAAAGTGATCCAACGCCAAACAAGCCTGAATTCCAAGAGCGATCTTATAAAATGCAAAAAGACCTTGTAGACAATCACGGTCGTAAAGGTAAGAAGTGGGGCGCAGGCTTCTACGACTATCCAAAAGGTCTACCAAAGAAACTATGGCCTGGTCTTGCTGAGAAATATAATTCTAATGTTGATTATCTCGATAAGGAAACTGTTGGAAAACGAATTCTACACCGTCAAGCAATTGAAGCTTTTAAGTGTTTAGAAGAAGGCGTTTTGAATAGCGTAGTCGATGGTGATTTAGGTTCTGTTTTAGGATGGGGATTCCCAATCTTTACAGGTGGAGCTTTATCGTATATTGATTTTGTAGGCATGCAACAATTTGTTGCTGAATGCGATGATTTTACTTCTCGATTTGGAGCACGTTTTACTGTTCCAGATGGTCTAAGAGCATTGTCTGAAGCTGGAAAATCGATTCACGACTATAAAAAATAACAGCAATCACAATTCATTGAATGCTCCTTTTTATAGTTCTTAATTAGGAGCATTTTTTAAATATAACCTATGGATACGATTCAAGAAATTGTTGATTTATTGACCCTAAAGAAAATCGACGAAAACACTTTTCAAGGAGAAAACTACACAACCCCTTGGGGACGCGTATTTGGCGGTCAAGTTCTCGGGCAATCGCTTCATGCGGCATACCAGTCTGTTCCCAAAGATCGTTTTGCACACTCCATGCATGCTTATTTTATCTTAGGCGGTCAACTTGATATTCCAATAATCTATGAAGTAGATTCCATTCGAGACGGAAAAAGTTTTACAACCAGAAGAGTAGTAGCAAAACAAAATGGAGTAGCGATTTTCAATATGTCGGCTTCATTTCATAAAAAGGAAGAAGGAATCGATCATCAAATTCCGATGCCCAATGTGATTAAACCGGAGAATTTAATTCCAACTGTAGAACAAATCAATGAGCTAGAAACATCTGCTCCTAAAATTTATAAGCGTTTAAAAAACATGCTACCAACTGTATTTGACATTCGGCCAGTTGAAAATTTCTTAAGTAAGTACAGTAAAAACAGCCCCCCATACGACAATTTGTGGTTTACATCGGCTGTAAAACTCAATCGTGATGATGTAGCACTCAATCATCAATTACTAGCCTATGCTTCTGATTATAATCTGTTGAGTACAGCCACAGCACCGCATCGAGAAGAACTCAATACTAAAAGCATGTTTTACACGAGTTTGGATCACGCCCTTTGGTTTCATCGTGATTTTTCAATTGACGATTGGCTATTGTATGCTATGGATAGTCCGAGTGCTTCCAATTCAAGAGGTTTTGCTCGTGGAAGTATTTTTAATAAAAATGGAGATCTGGTAGCGTCTGTTGCACAAGAAGGCCTGATTCGAGAACAAATTAAGAAAGCATAATCACCCCACTTAGAATATATTATTATTATGATATTTAAATTAGAAGAAGAACACCTAAGCGTTAAAGAAGCTGCACGAGAATTTGCTAAAACACGTTTAAAAGACGGTGTTATAGAACGTGACAGTACGATGTCGTATCCCACAGAATTTGTCAAAGAAATGGGCGAAATGGGCTTTTTAAGTATGATGACTGACCCTAAATACGGTGGAAGCGGAATGGATACGCTTTCCTATGTACTTGCAATGGAAGAAATTTCCAAAATCGATAGCAGTTGTTCTGTGATCATGTCCGTGAATAATTCTCTTGTCTTATATGGTCTAGAAAAATATGGAACAGAAGAACAAAAACAAAAATACATTCCGAGATTAACTACTGGAGCAGAGGTGGGATGTTTTTGCCTTTCTGAGCCTGAAGCAGGGAGTGATGCAACATCCCAACGAACAACAGCCATAGACAAAGGGGATCATTATGTGTTGAATGGTGTAAAAAACTGGATTACAAATGGGGGAAAAGCTACCATTCAGCTTGTGATAGCTCATACGGACAAAGACAAAGGACCTAAAGGAATCAATGTTTTTATTGTTGAGCGTGATTGGGAGGGAGTTACCATTGGTCCTAAAGAAGATAAAATGGGTATTCGTTCGTCAGACACACATTCCATAAGTTATGCTGATGTAAAAGTTCCTAAGGAAAACCGAATTGGAGCCGATGGCTTTGGATTTAAATTTGCCATGCAAACCCTCGAAGGTGGACGTATTGGAATAGCCGCTCAAGCCCTTGGCATTGCAGCTGGAGCATACGAAATGGCCGTTGAATACGCACATCAGAGAGAAACTTTCGGAAAACCAATTGGTCAACATCAAGCCATTGCTTTTAAATTAGCAGATATGGCTATGGATATAGAGGCAGCACGGATGATTGTATATCGAGCTGCTTATTTAAAAGATAGTGGACAAGACTATGGCTATGCAAGTGCCATGGCTAAATTAATTGCTTCTGAAGCTGCAATGAAACATACCGTTGAAGCTGTTCAAATTCACGGAGGTAATGGTTACGTAAAAGAGTATCACGTAGAACGCCTAATGCGAGATGCAAAAATCACACAGATATACGAAGGAACTTCAGAAATACAACGGATTATTATATCCCGAAATGTTTTGAATGGAAACCTTGAATTACCTATGTAAAACCTGCTTTTACATTGTAACAATTAATCCTTGATCTGCTGCTAATTTACCATTGCATACCGTTGGATATACCTCGGCTAGGTCAGCTAAACCATCCAGAGTTTTATACTGAAGCCATGCTTTGGTAGTTGCTACTGCATCTACTAAAAATTGTGAAGTTTTTTGATCAAATTCGCTAGCTCCCCAATCTTCAATTCGTTTTTGAATGTGACTAGGCGCAAAGAAAAATTTGGAACGTTCCCTAATGATTCCTTCGTTTGGGTTCGATTCTTTCCAATGAGTCAGTCCCACCTTAAAGGTGAATTTCATAAGGTCACCTAAACGTTTATGCAAATCAACTAACACCGCATTATTACCCGACATGTCTACAATAACGGTAGGGATTTCACTGTTAATATCTGCTAGTTGATCATAGGTATACACTTCATCATATAAACCAAGTTTTACAACGGCATCGAGATTACGTTCTGATGTTATTCCAATGGCTTTTGGTGCTGTTTCATCGATATGCAAACCGTAAGCTAATCCAATACTAGTTTTGCTAGAAGCACTCAGTATGATGGTTTGTTTTGCCCCAAACCAACTGTTTTCTTGCAAGGAATCCCAAAGGCAAAACGATGTGATGTAAAGTGGATAAAACAAAGCTCGATCACGATCCAGCTTTTGATCATAGTTAGGCTCCGAAAGCACTCTTCGATACAAATTATAGGTCGGTGGTAAAGTAGATCGGTGTTCAGAAACATCTATAAAACGCTTACCCGTAATGTGTCCGGCTTTCATTTTTAAATGTGAAGCAGGAGGGAAGTAACCGAAAATGCGATCTCCAACTGGGATATTGTCTGCTTTCGATTCCACTACATCAGCGAAGCCCCAAACGGGAATTACGCCCCAGCCTTCCGTTTGTTTTCCTACAGGTGGGAAGAATTCCCAATACCGTATGATTTCTCCAGAAACCGCATACGTAATGTTATTTGAAGTGAAAGAAAACAGATCAATTTTCACTTTAATTTCATCAGTTGCAAGTGTTAAATTTTCTTCTGGAATTTCTTCAATGACATGGTTTATAAACTTATTTTTTTCAACTTGAAATTGAAGGCTTTTGACTGGTTTCATATAAAATGTTTAAAAAAGGATATCATTTTAGTTTAGCATCAAGATAAAGAATATTCAATTGGTTTGCTAGTGAAAATGATTTCGTTTCTATTTAAAATCTTTTTAATTGTTGAGTTGTTTGGTCATATAGTAGTTCGTCCATGACTCATCTTCGGTATATTGAAATTGAAGCGTTTGTTTTTCTTGAATTACAAAACCTTCTTTTTTATACAGTTTTATTGCATTTGCATTGTATCCAAAAACACGTAATTCAACTTGTTTAGATGGAATTTCTTTTTGAATTGCATCGATCATTAGTCGTATTATTTTTGCGCCATAACCCAGCCCTCTGTTTTGTTTATTTCCAATTAGTATTCTCGATAATCTTGGATGTTCATTTAAAAAATTCAACTCACAGTGTCCAATGACTTCTCCCGATTCTATGTGGATTATTTTTTTTGCAACGAGTTTTTCTTGACTTAAATAAGCATGAAGCTGGTCTTCCGATAGCGGATAGGTAAACAGATCCCCAGCAAATTGAATCAATTCTCTCTTTGTGTCAATCCAATTAATGAGTCTTGAAAAGTCGTCTTGAGTAAAGGGTTCTAGTTTAAGCATTGGGTCAATTTAGATTTTATATTCCCAAACCAAAACTATTTTCTTAATAATTGAAATGTTTTGAGATTACTATCTCAAATTTAAGTTTTAAAACCCGTGTTGTGTTGAAGTAAAGCCAAGCGTTACAAGTCCGGATCTAATTTCAGGGGCATTCATGAATAAGTTCCAAAATAATTGGGTTTTATGATTCTCAATCATTGGGGCAATTGTGCCTTGGTCTATGGCTAAATAGCGCTGTGTTTTCCATTGATAATGGGATGAATAAGCATCTATTGGACCAGCTATTCCAATATAGTCTTCTTGTTTT
Source organism: Candidatus Arcticimaribacter sp. (assembly GCA_003023645.1). Lineage (GTDB taxonomy): Bacteria > Bacteroidota > Bacteroidia > Flavobacteriales > Flavobacteriaceae > Arcticimaribacter. The sequence continues at coordinate 6,033 of PXYQ01000041.1, forward strand.
TCTTCGTATAAATAACGCAAATATTTCATAGAAGCCTCTGGAGTATAGGGGAATGAGGAAAGCGCAGCAGTTGGACTAATAATCCCACGATCATTCGTTGGACTGTGGTCAGAATAGCCCGTACTCCCGTCTGCGTTTCGAGAATAACTTGCGGTTAAACCCCAGTTTTTATCGGAATAACCTGAAAATTCGTTTGGATTTTGAATACAATGTTCCAATACAATTTGTGTATGATTGCGTACTACGTCCCAATAATTTGCATAGCGATCTGTTAAACCCCTTGGATCTAAAGTCAAATAGGAGTAGTGTGCCCAAAATAAAGGACCAACACTATCGTTTGCTCCTCCATGATTGAGTAATACAGGAATATTATATTGTTGTGCTTCGCTTTTGATTGCCCCGTTCTGTGCCCAGCCTTCGTGATAAACTGCTGCATTAATTGGGTGCGTAGGGGAAGCTGCCCCTAAGATGTAAGCAATCAAACCTTCATTATAACCCACAATGGGAAGGTTGATTTCAAAATTAAAGTTTGGAGACCAATGCCAATAAAGCACATTTTCTCCTTGCGTGAACCAATCCCATTCAACCCCTTTCCAAAGAGCATCAGCTTTTTGAGCTAGTTGTTGTTCAGCAGTGTTTCCGTTTTTAAAATATTCTCGGATACAAATCAACCCCTGACAAAGCAGGGCGGTTTCCACCAAATCTGCGCCATTGTCCATTGTACTAAATGGAAGTACGGTTCCACTATTTCCATCCATCCAATGTGACCATGCGCCATGGAATCGATCTGCATTTTCTAGGAAATTAAGAGCAGTTTGTAGATGACTTATCCCAGCTTCTTTGCTGATCATGTTATTCTCAATTCCCATTAAAACATTAAGAAAACCAAATCCTGACCCTCCAGTAGTGACTGTGTTTGCGTCAAATGATAGGTCATTTTCGTGTAAGCGTTCCCGACTTAACTTAGAATTGGTGTGCGTGTAATCCCAAAAGTATTTAAAGACGCCTTCCTGCACAGTTTGCATTAACTCCATATCAGTAGCTGGTTGCATTGTGATAGGTTCAGTATCTGGGATAGAGTCAACTTTTATATCATCCGAAGAACATGAAAAAAGTATTAGGGTCAAGAGAAAATGTAGGTTTTTCATTAGGAATTAACGATTTTGAGGGTGATCATTCAAATGTAAAAAAAACCTCCATACGATCGGTATGGAGGGTTTTATTATTGTTATTTAAGATTTCAATAAATAAAATGTTTAGTCATTCAGCATAACCGGCATAACCAACATGGTAATCAATTCTCCTTCATCAGTTCCATCGATAGGAGTAATGATCCCAGCTCTATTGGGCAATGACATCGCTAAAGAAACTTCATCAACCGTAAGGTTGTTGAGCATTTCAATAATGAATCTTGAATTGAATCCGATTTGTAAATCATCTCCTTGATATTGACAATTTAAACGTTCTTCGGCTTTGTTACTAAAGTCAAAGTCTTCGGCAGAAATATTCAGTTCTGCACCCGCAATTTTTAAACGAATTTGATGTGTTGTTTTATTTGAAAAAATACTAACACGACGTAAAGAGTTTAAAAAAGGCTCTCGTGCAATGGTCATTACATTCGGATTTTCCTTAGGAATTACTGCTTCGTAATTCGGATATTTTCCTTCGATCAAACGACAACTTAAGGTTGTTGTTCCAAAAGTAAACTGAGCATTGGTGTCATTGTATTCGATGGTGATATCATCTTCACTGCCTTGTAAAATTCCTTTAAGAATTTGAAGCGCTTTTTTAGGCATAATGAATTCGGCAGTACTATCGGCTTGTAAGTCTGTTCGCGTATACTTCACCAATTTGTGTGCATCGGTTGCAACAAAGGTTAGTGCTTCCGTGGAAAACTGGAAAAACACACCGCTCATAACAGGTCTTAAATCGTCATTTCCAGAAGCAAATAAAGTTGCATTGATTGCAGTAGCTAAAATATCTGCCATTAGAACCGTTTTACTAGGGTCTTTGATATGAACAGCTTTTGGAAATTCATCTCCTGGAACATATGCCAAAGCATATTTCCCATTATTTGCGCTGATCTCTACCGTATTGTTTTCCAAAACCATAAAGGTAAGCGGCTGCTCTGGGAATGTTTTTAGGGTATCCAATAACAAACGAGCTGGTAGTGCTATGGTTCCACTTGTATCGGACTCTACCGAAATACTGGACGACATACTGGTTTCTAGATCAGAAGCCGTAAGTGTTAATCGATCTGTTTGAAGTTCAAACAAAAAGTTATCTAGTATAGGAAGGGTGTTTGAGTTATTGATTACTCCACCAAGGGTTTGCAGTTGTTTGAGCAGTTGATTACTCGATACAATGAATTTCATAAATGGGCTGTGTTTTATTCAAAGATATTTTAAATGCTTTTAAAAGCGAAAGAAACTTATCAACACTTAATGGCGATAACTTTTGAGCCGGTAACCATTAAAAATAAGTCCGAGGATTAGTAGAATTATTAAGGGAGCAAATAAGCTGAAATAGCGCCAATAAATTATATCTGATTCTGTTTTTGCAGTATCCAAAAGTGCAATTTTAATTTCTTTGGAACGAAGACCTAGAAAAGTATTGTCTTCAATAAGATAGTGAACTGTATTTTTGAAAAACTGCTTATTACTATAAAAATTATTGGTCCACTTATCGTAACCTAATTCTAGTGGTTGCCCTTTATCAATTTGGTTTTCTAGAAGATTTCCATCAGAGAAAATAGCCATACGTGCTGGTTGAATTTCTTTTGACTTCCAATCAAAAGGTTGAATACGATTGGTGTATAGCGAATTGAAACGCCCTTCGAGTAAGACACCAAGCGTTTGTTTACTATCAGTAAAAACCGACGGTTTGATGGGTTCAGTAGCGCTAGATAAACTAATTATAGCGGGAATTCCTTTTATTTTGGAAAGGGGAGAAGACTGAATCAAGACCGTTTTTTTTACTTTATTCTTGAGTGTATCAATTGGGCTTGCAAATTGAAAATGTACCGATCCAACAGCCGAACCAATGGGATGGTCTTGATTAGGCGTTGCAAGTGGATTATAAGGCCAAGGATAGGGTAAGTACTGCGAATCATTCTGTTGTCCTTGTGCGAGCACTATTGGAGCGCTGTATAGATCCTTTACAAGTTCTTGTCGCAAGCGAAATCCGAACTTGAAAAACAAATCATCTAATTCTAGTGCATTGGCGTAGCTAACGGTAGTTCCAGATAATGCAAATAAGCTATCCTTTTGCACATGTACAGGATCAATTAAAAACAGGCTATTACCTCCCTGTTGTGTGTATTGATCGAGGATAAATTTATCTGTATTTGAAAACACTTTTTTGGGATTAGAAACGAGAAGCAAATCAAAGCGATTTAAATTTTCCAAGGTTTTCTCGGGAGTTTCTGGAAATGCCTCGAGGTCAAAAGCAGCTAAATTGTAATAGGGTAGTAGGTCTTGTAGGAAATTTGTAACTAAGATGTCTTTTGATGTATCATGAGAGCTCAAGACTGCAATTTTCTTTTTTTGTTGTAAGAGGATTTTATAAACTCCATCCATTACAGCATATTCTAATTGCTGTATGGATTGAAGTATTCGCTGTTCTGGACTATCTCCTAAATTCTTTTGAAGTAGTGATACGCGGACGGTTCGATCGCCATAATTCAATAACATCCATGGGAAAACATAGGATTGTTCAACTGCTTGATTTTCTCGTTCAACGACAAGTTCAGGAAAAAGACCGTACTGGTTCATTTCCTCCAGCAGCTGTTCCGTATCATCAGTACCTTTGAACGGATCGATAAATTCGTAGTAAAAACGATCGTTTTGGGATGTGATACTTTGTAATATAACTTCAGTTTCTGAACGTAAACGCTGATATTCTTGTGGTAGTTTTCCATTTAAAAAAACATCAACACGAATGGGCTGGTCTATGGATTTTATAAATTCTTTACTCGAATCAGATAAAGAGTAACGATTATCACTAGTTAAATCCCAGCGCTTCGTATAGAATGAAGCAAGGATTTGAACAAGCAATACGATTGTACAAACGAAAAGAATTCTATAAATAGTTGATCGATTCATTATCGCTTTAATTTTTGAAGTTGATTAACGGCTAAAAAAAGGAAAAGGAAAAGTTGTCCTAAAAAATAAATTAAATCTTTACTGTCAATAATACCCTTACTCATTTGATTGTAGTGTGAGCTAATTCCCACGGCATTAAAAAAGCTATAAACCGTATTGTCAGAAAAGTAAAGCGAGGCTTCTCCCCAGCCATAAAAATGAAGAAAACAAAGCAATACAGCTGCTAAAAATGCAACCACCTGATTTTTTGAGAAACAAGAACACCATAAAGTGATGCTCGAAAATACCGCGGCTAAGAAAAAGAGCCCTAAAAAAGATCCCCAAAATGCACCCCAATCAAAAATATCTTGCTCAAGTTTTAATTCTATAACAACATATGCATATATAAAACTAGCAAAAAGACTGCAGCTAATTAGAAAGAGCATCCCCAAAAACTTACCTAAAATTAATTCCCAAATAGAAATTGGTTTTGTAAAAAGTAAAGCAATCGTTCCGGATTTAATTTCTTCAGAAAAAGCTTTCATCCCGATAGCGGGAATAAGAAATAAGAACAACCAAGGCATCAATTCGAAATACAAATTAAGATCCGCAAAACCAGAGTCAACCAGATTGAATGCATTTGCAAATATCCAAAGGAGTAAACCGTTTAAAATAAAAAACACAGCCAGTATACTATAACCCAATGGGGTTGTAAAAAAGGATAAGATTTCTCTCTTGGCGATGGCCAGCATATTAATTGAATTTAATCGTTACGGTATCTCTGAATTCAAGCCCAAATAGGCTACTTGCACTCCCAACTGTTTGAGGATTGCTTTTATAAATAGAAAGTTCTAGGTGTCCGGCTGCATTGAATAAAGCAATTTTCTTACCATCTTCATCTCGATTTTCCTTCGGAATAGAGAAATTTATAGCCTCCGTATATGATGCATGTATAGAATCGAATTTTATGCTTTTTGCAAAGATAGTATAGGAACGGCCTTTACTGTATTCACTAAATAATTTTTCGGTAATATTGGTTACAACATTTCCGAAATTGTCAATATAAATAACACTCCCAAGTATCTGATCTTCTGACGGATTGATAACGGGCCTTACTCCCGTAACCTCCTTAATTTTAGTTATGGATTTTCCAATAACATCCAAACTACCTTTTCTTGAAATATGCCCAGCAACTTTTACAAAAACGTCTAAAACTGGAAAGGAAGAGGTAATGTTGTTGTGAATATTAATTTCAACAATTTTGTCTGGAACGCGTTCATCTTTAATTAATGATAAAATCCCATTGTTTGCGCCAATAAAATAGTGACCATCGAACAACATGACGATATGCGAATTTTCTGGACTAAATTCAGAATCGACACCTACGATATGAATACTTCCTTTGGGAAATGCTTTATATGCATTTGTCAAGATGTAAGCTGCTTCTGTATGATTGAAAGGACTCACTTGGTGGGAGATGTCAATAATATGAGCATCCTTGATTTCTTGATGTAATTCAGCTTTAATTGCTGAAACAAAGTAGTCCTTTAATCCAAAATCGGTAATCAGGCTTACTAATGACATAAAGAAACTATATATTTTAAAAGTTATTTAAACTAAATCAGTAATTTTGAAATACAAACTTACAAATCCTTAAAGAAAATAACCTTAAAACGCTGTGGCTTTTGAATGAGATAGAAATTGAGTTAGTTGAAGTGAACCCAAGAGAGTTCTTTGGTGATCAAAACACAAATGTTGAATTGTTGCGAACATATTTTCCGAAACTGAAAATTGTAGCCCGTGGGAACACGATAAAGGCCTTCGGAGAAGAGGTTATATTAGATGAATTTGAAAAACGTATTGAAATGCTCGTTGCTCATTTCACTAAATTCAATAAACTCGATCAGGATATTCTAGAACGGATTCTAACTGCAGATTCTTCGCAAGCATTGGAAGCAATGGACGATAAGGAGTCTTTTATTGTTCACGGTGTAGGAGGAAGAGCCATTAAGGCAAAAACAATCAATCAACAACGTTTGGTTCAGCTCAGTAAAAAGAATGATATGCTCTTTGCTGTAGGGCCAGCTGGGACTGGAAAGACCTATACTTCAGTTGCGTTAGCGGTTAAAGCGCTAAAAGAAAAACAAGTAAAACGGATCATTCTTACACGTCCGGCAGTAGAAGCAGGTGAGAACCTTGGGTTTTTGCCTGGTGATATGAAGGAGAAACTGGATCCATATATGCAGCCTTTATATGATGCACTTCGGGATATGATCCCTGCAGAACGTTTGGCTTCCTATTTAGAAAAAGGTATCATTCAGATTGCTCCATTAGCTTTTATGCGTGGAAGAACACTCGATCATGCCTTTGTTATTTTAGACGAGGCACAAAACACCACCCATGCACAGATGAAGATGTTCTTGACTAGAATGGGAACACACGCAAAATTCATCATTACAGGCGATCCTGGGCAAATCGATTTACCACGTAGAACAATTTCTGGTCTAAAAGAAGCCCTGCTTGTTTTAAAAGAAACCGACGGTATTGGCATGATTTATTTAGATGATAAAGATGTAATCCGCCACCGACTCGTTCGAAAAGTAATAGAAGCTTACAGAAATATTGAGCATCAAAATTAATATCATTACATGAATACACTATTAGCATCCTCTTTTTCCCTTCCCGGGCAGCAATCCAAATACATTGGTAAGGTTCGTGAAGTTATTAGTCTTGAAAACGATTTACTGGTTATGATTGCTACGGATAAGCTTTCGGCTTTTGATGTTGTAATGCCGAAAGGCATCCCTTATAAAGGGCAAATTCTAAATCAAATTGCTACCCATATGATGGAAGCAACTAAGGATATTGTTCCGAATTGGTTGGAGGCAACTCCAGATCCATCTGTAGCGATTGGCAAGCGTTGTGAGCCATTTAAAGTTGAAATGGTTATCCGTGGTTACCTTTCTGGACATGCTGCTCGTGAGTATAAACTAGACAAGAGAATCCTCTGTGGCGTTGCTATGCCCGATGGAATGATTGAAAACGATCGCTTTCCAAAACCAATTATAACTCCAGCTACCAAGGCAGAAGAAGGTCATGATGAAGATATTTCGAGAGAAGAAATCATACGCCAAGGAATTGTTTCTGAAGCAGATTATATCGTATTAGAAAATTATACCCGAGCATTATTCGAACGAGGATCTCAACTAGCCGCAGATAAAGGATTAATTCTTGTAGATACTAAATACGAATTCGGTAAAACTGCCGATGGAACTATTGTGTTGATTGATGAAATTCACACGCCCGATTCCTCGCGTTATTTTTATCAAAAAGGATATGAAGAGCGTCAGGTAAAAGGAGAGGAGCAAAAACAACTTTCCAAAGAATTTGTTCGTCAATGGCTCATTGCTCATGGTTTTCAAGGCCTTGAAGGACAGCAGATTCCCGAAATGAGTGATGCGTACATTCAAGAGGTTTCGGATCGTTATATAGAACTATACGAACACATAACCGGAAAGGAATTTCAAAAAGCAGATGTGGCTACTATTGAAAAGAGAATCGAATCGAATATTCTTTCTTATTTAGAAAAAAGATAAACCATTCAATATATACTGTTTTTTATTGAATCCTTTATCACACAACTACTTAATAGTTTTCAACTTTTTTTGTTAATTTTTTTACTGTAATTAGCTCCAACTTTTTCGATGGAACTATTATATTAGCAGATATCTCCTATGGCAGAAAACACTCAATATACCGAAGATAATATACGATCTCTTGATTGGAAAGAGCATATTCGCATGCGCCCCGGTATGTATATCGGGAAGCTGGGTGACGGTTCTTCTTCTGACGATGGTATTTATATCCTACTAAAAGAAGTTCTTGATAACTGTATTGATGAATTTGTAATGGGTGCTGGGAAGACCATTGAAATTCTGATTAAAGACCAAGAAGTAAGCGTTCGTGATTACGGACGTGGAATTCCACTGGGAAAAGTCGTAGACGTAGTTTCTAAAATGAATACTGGGGGAAAATACGATTCTCGCGCTTTTAAAAAATCCGTTGGTCTTAATGGAGTAGGGACAAAAGCAGTAAATGCATTGTCATCTGCCTTTAGAGTAGAATCGAACCGGGATAACCTTTCTAAGTTTGCAACCTTCGAAGCTGGAAACTTAATTGAAGATGCCCCTCCGCTAGAAAGTTCCAAAAGAAAAGGGACCAAGGTTACTTTTACCCCTGACACCGCAATTTTTAAAAATTATCGCTATCGCAATGAATACATTGTGAAAATGATTAAATATTATGTCTACCTCAATCCTGGACTAACCATTGACTTTAATGGAGAAAAGTATTTTTCGGAAAATGGTTTAAAGGATTTATTGGAAGACATCATCAACGAATCGGATTTACTTTACCCGATTGTACATTTACGTGGCAATGATATTGAAGTTGCTATCACTCACAGTAGAACACAGTATAGCGAAGAGTATCACTCGTTTGTGAACGGTCAAAACACCACCCAAGGTGGAACACACTTAGCTGCGTTTAGAGAAGCAGTAGTAAAGACGGTACGTGAGTTTTTTGGTAAAAATTACGATGCGTCCGATATCCGAAAATCCATAATTGCAGCAGTAAGTATTAAGGTTATGGAACCTATTTTTGAATCGCAAACCAAAACCAAATTGGGATCAACCGAAATGGGCGAAAAAATGCCAACGGTTCGGTCGTATATTCATGAGTTTTTAGGTACACAACTGGATAATTTTTTGCATAAAAACCCAGATACTGCAGAGAAGATTCAGCGTAAAATAATGCAGGCCGAGAAAGAGCGTAAAGAGTTATCGGGTATCCGAAAACTTGCTCGTGATCGTGCTAAAAAATCAAACTTACACAATAAAAAATTACGAGATTGCCGCGTGCATTTAGGTGATCTTAAGAAAGATAGAAGACTGGACTCAACGGTATTCATTACCGAAGGGGATTCGGCAAGTGGATCCATTACTAAGTCTAGGGATGTCAATACACAAGCTGTTTTTAGTTTACGAGGTAAACCTTTGAACACCTTCGGGATGACAAAGAAAATCGTCTACGAAAACGAAGAATTCAACTTACTGCAAGCAGCACTCAATATAGAAGATAGTTTGGCTGATTTGCGCTACAATAATATCGTAATTGCAACCGATGCTGATGTTGATGGGATGCACATACGTTTGCTATTAATTACCTTTTTCTTACAGTTTTTCCCAGAATTAATCAAGGAAGGACATTTGTATATCTTGCAGACCCCATTATATCGCGTTCGAGATAAGAAACAAACCTTTTATTGTTATTCGGAGCAAGAACGAGTAGATGCAATAGCAACGTTGAGAGGAAAAGCAGAAATTACCCGATTCAAAGGACTAGGTGAAATTTCACCAGATGAGTTTAAACACTTTATTGGAGATGATATTCGCTTAGACCCCATTATGTTGGACAAATCGACAACCATAGAAGAATTACTTCAGTTTTATATGGGTAAAAACACCCCAGATCGTCAAGAATTTATCATCAATAATCTAAAAGTAGAGTTAGATTTAGCAGAATCGGATAGCTAGAAATGGAAGAAAAAGAATTCTACGAAGAAGATAGTGGTGCAGCAGCACAAGGAAAGGACACCCTCGTTAAGGTAACTGGTATGTACAAGGATTGGTTTCTTGATTATGCTTCTTATGTTATTTTAGAACGTGCAGTTCCTGCAATTTCCGATGGTTTAAAACCTGTTCAGCGTCGTATTCTTCATTCCATGAAGGATTTAGATGATGGTCGATACAATAAAGTTGCTAACATTGTTGGACATACCATGCAGTATCACCCACACGGTGATGCGAGTATTGCCGATGCGATGGTACAAATTGGTCAAAAAGATTTGATGATTGACATGCAAGGTAACTGGGGGAATATACTCACTGGAGATCGCGCTGCAGCCTCGCGGTATATTGAAGCACGTTTGTCAAAATTTGCTTTGGAAGTTGTTTTTAGCCCCAAAGTAACCAACTGGCAACTGTCTTACGATGGTCGTAAAAAAGAACCGGTTAACCTGCCTGTTAAATTCCCATTACTCCTTGCACAAGGAGCCGAAGGTATTGCAGTAGGTTTATCAACCAAGATTTTACCGCATAATTTCAATGAATTAATTCTAGCAAGTATTGCGTATTTAAAAGGCAAAAAATTCACTTTAATTCCTGATTTTCAAACAGGTGGAATTATTGATGTACAAAATTATAACGATGGAATTCGTGGTGGTAAAGTTCGTGTTCGCGCAAAAATTAGCGCCCAAGACAAGAATACTCTGGTCATTACCGAAATTCCGTTCAGTACAACTACTTCAAGTTTAATCGAATCCATTCTCAAGGCAAATGAGAAAGGAAAAATTCGAGTTCGTAAAATTGAGGATAATACGGCAGCCGCCGTAGAAATTCTGATTCATTTACCCAACGGAATTTCGCCAGACAAAACCATAGATGCATTGTATGCATTTACTGCTTGTGAAACTTCAATATCACCTTTAGGTTGTGTTATCATTGATCATAAGCCGC
>PXYQ01000159.1 GCA_003023645.1 Candidatus Arcticimaribacter sp.
AGTTTTATTGATTTTTGAAATGCCTTCAATTAGTTCCGCATCTATGTTGTGTTCTTTTTTTAAGTAATGTGAAAAGAAATAACAGCTTTTCCATGCTTGATCTTTTTTTGGTTTGAAATCTAAAAGAAACCCATCGATTAATTCCTGTCGTGTCATTCGTGTAAAGTATAAATTAGTGTTCCATACAAAGAACGGAAAAGCTTTTGGAAAACACCAATAAATAGTATTTGTAATTAAGTTGAAACGAGCTACGTAATATTGCTTACCTTTGTATTGTAAATATGGTGCCAAACCACTTTACATTATTGAGGAGCAGAACTTTTTCCGGAGGTCTGCTCTTTTTTTTTGGAGACAACCGTTGTGTTCAAAATACGGATGTGCTGCTTAATTACAACTGTCTTTTACCCATTGAGCTGAAGCATAATGACCCAAGCTTGCTGCTTTTCGCCAATCTTCACAGGCTCCTTCAAAGTCTTCTATGTTTTCTCTGGCAATGCCTCTTTCACTATACCCATAGGTATAAGTAGAATCCAACATTATCGACTCTGTATAATCTGTAATAGCCCCTTTATAGTCTTCTAACTTAGTTTTTGCAAGACCTCTTTTGTAAAAAACATCTGCATTGTCAGACTTGATTTCTATTGCTTTCGAAAAATCAGCGATTGCACTGTTGTATTCTTTCAAAGTGACTTGAATATTCCCTCTTTTAATATAAGCATCTGGCTTTTCAGGACTAAGAACGATTACTTTTGTATAATCATCGAGCGCACCTGCTGTATCTTTTAATTTAAGTTTAGCATTTCCTCGACTAATATAAACTCCAGTGTTTTCTGGATCCAGTTCTAGAGCTAAAGAAAGATCAGCAATAGTTCCTCGATAGTCTTTTAGTTTAGTCTTGGCACTTCCACGGTTAATGTACGCTACAACATCTGGAGTCAGTTCAATTGTTCTCGTAAAATCTTCAATTGCTCCGGTATAATCTCTCAATTTGAACTTCGAAAGTCCTCTTCTAAAGTAAGCAGAGCTATAATCAACATCCAAAGCTACCGTTTTCGAAAGGTCCTCTATTGCCTTATTATAATCCCTTGATTTGTATTCTGAATATCCTCTGAAGTAGTATGCATCAGCATTTTCAGGGGCTAGTTCTATAGCTTTAGTGAAATCAACAATAGCTTCAGCATGCGCTCTTAAATCAGCTTTTTCCTTACCCGAAAGAAGGAACTCATCGACCGTTTGTCCATAACAAACCCACGGTATAAAGAGTACAAGTAGTAGTTTTTTCATAAGGTGTACTTTAAAATAAATATAGAATTACGTGTAAGTTAAAGGTTGTTTTTCGTCCCACAGAAGCATCGCCTCATTTTCAATAATAGTATTCCCGATGTTTTTTAATTTTGATTGGTCGAGCATTGCTTTTGCAACTTTTTCGCCCCGTATGGCTTGGAGTTTTTTGGGCATTAAAAACGAAAATAGAGGCATTATAATTTGAGCCAATCGCTCGCCAGGTCTAAACTCATTTCTTTTTCCAAGTAAAAGTGAAGGTCTGAATATCGTTGTGGCGGTTAATTTTAGGTTCAATACAGTGTCGTCAATTTCGCCTTTTAAACCCATGTAGAAATTTGAACTCGAACTGTTTGCTCCAGCTGTAGAAATAAATAAAAAGTGTTCGACTCCTTTTTTTTCGCATCCCAAAGCAATGTTATGACTTATGTCGTAGTCTATTTTGCGGTATGCTTTTTTGTCTCCGTTTACTTGAGTTTGGGTAGTTCCGATACAAGAAAAAACCACTTTGCTATCTCCGATACTTCGTTCAATTTCTTGAGGCTTTGAAAAGTCAATTTGGATAACCTCCATTTTGTCGTGTTGCTTTATGAGTGGCTTCCGAGTTATAACATTGACTTTACTAAAGGTATCATCTGCTAAAATAAGGTCTAATAAGAAACCACCAATCAGCCCAGTTCCCCCAAAAAGAGTTGCTTGTTTTTTGTCCATCATTTTTGTGTAATGTTGCGCTACAGTTTGTTATCATTAAAAAATAACAGGCAGTAAAGGGTTATTTTTTCTTTTTTCTGTTCGCAATCTTGTCGCCTTTTCTTTGCGGCTTGCTATACTTCTTGGCGATCTTAAATTTATAAGATCCACCTAAATTGACCTTTCGGTTTTTGGGCTTCTTTTCTTCCATTACTTCAAAGGTAATAAAACATATACTGGTCTATCTAAACAGGTTGATTAATACAACATAATCCTTCTGAATACCTCTCTATTCTTAGCGAATTTAAGCCTTGTGCCTTGTTGCTTAACAGGCCAGTTTTATAAATTAATCTTTCAAATAAGAAGAAAGCAACTCTTTTGGGGATGTTCTTTTGTAAATTTGCATTTCAGAACACCCTTTGAAAATGAAACAAGAAGACAAAAACAAAATTAAAGAGTACAGCAAACAAACTCCGTTGTACTTAAGTAGACGTAAATTCGATGCTAGCGGAGCACTTACCGAAGTACAATGCAGCAGCTGTAAAGAATTTAAAGCTCTTGATGAATACGCAAAGAATAAAACTCAGATCGACGGATTAGAACATAAGTGCAACGCCTGCAAAGCTTCAAAGTAGCGGTGTTATCTTTTTAACTAATTACACAATTTATTCCTTGTGTAGCCAAAGTGCGCAATTTTCCATTCTTTGTTTTCTTTCACCAAGTAAAACAAATCTACGCCACAGTGTGAAAATTTTCCATTCTTAAAAAAATCATAGGGCGCCCATACCGATGCAATATTTCCATCTGTAAGTACTGCAGCATCCCAGTAGCGTTCGCGAAAGCCGTCATCTATGTCTTTCAGCTCTTCTAACAGCGTATCGTTGTCGTAAACGGTAGTTTTGACCTTGTCTTGATCAACAAGCGTAACAATGCGCTGAATCCCTTTGTATGATACAGAATCAAAAATTCTTTTGTCTTTTGAATTAACAGCCGTCATAAAAATATCGATCACCTTCAAAATGTCTTTTTTATCTCCTTCTTCAGCTACAGATCCAAAAGGTTTGGCCGAATACTTTACTGGAGGATTCTTTGAAATGGGTTCTTGCGCAAACCCAACAAAATTGAGTAGTAGTA
>PXYQ01000160.1 GCA_003023645.1 Candidatus Arcticimaribacter sp.
TGACCGTCGCCAAGGACTTCTTCGGTTTCGGTGTTGAAAAGGATTTCAATGTTTTCTGTATTTTGAACCCGTTTTACCATAATTTTCGAAGCTCTAAATTCATCACGACGAACTAGCATGGTTACTTTGGTACACAGCTTAGAAAGGTAATGTGCTTCTTCGCAGGCAGAATCTCCGGCACCAACAAGAACAACCTCTTGATTGCGATAGAAAAATCCATCACAAATTGCACAGGCAGAAACTCCGCCCCCTAGCTTTAAATATTTTTGTTCAGAATCGAGGCCTAAATATTTGGCAGTAGCACCAGTAGAAATAACGATTGTATCTGCATGAATTTCAGTTGTTTCATTAACCCATACTTTATGGACCTCATCAGAAAAGTCGACCTTTGTTACCCATCCATCACGAACATCAGTCCCAAAACGTTGCGCTTGTTCTTGCAATTCAATCATCATGGCTGGTCCAGTAATTCCGTTAGGATAACCCGGGAAATTCTCTACATCATTTGTGGTAGTCAATTGACCACCAGGCTGGGTTCCTTGGTACAAAACCGGAAACATATTTGCTCGAGCGGCATAAATTGCTGCTGTGTATCCAGCAGGTCCAGAACCAATAATTAGGCATTTTACATGTTCTATAGTTTGTGACATTTGTGGTGTTTTTTATTCAATTTAAAATTATAATAACTGAAATGGGATATCTTTTTTCAGGGCACTAAGTTAATCATTATCTGTTACGAACTTACTACAATTTACTCCAGCTTATAAGCATGTTAAATAGTTTTTTCTAATAGGAATGTAGAATGCCCTGATACAGTGAAATTATTGAGAAACATAAAATAAAAAAGAGTATAAAACAATCTAAGGAACTGAATAAAGGTACATTAGTATATAATTTGAATTTTCCCAAATCAAAAATATGCGATCAAAATATCAAACTCTTGGTGAGTTTATCATCGAAAATCAAAATGAATTCGAATACTCTACTGGTGAGCTTTCACGGTTAATCAATGCAATTCGCTTGGCAGCAAAGGTTGTCAATCATAAAGTAAACCAGGCTGGTTTGGTAGATTTAATTGGTGGAGGTGGTACTCAAAATTCCTCTGGAGAATCACAACAAAAATTAGATGTTTTTGCAAACGAAACTTTTATTAATGCTTTAACAAATCGAGAAATCATTTGTGGCATAGCCTCAAGAGGAAGAAGATGATTTCATAGCCATCACCCATGCTGACAAAAAAAACCAAAATAAATACATCGTTCTAATTGATCCCTTAGATGGCTCAAGTAACATCGATGTAAACGTATCCATTGGTACGATTTTTTCAATCTATCGAAGGAAAACAGCAGCTGGCACTCCTGTTATTCTTGATGATTTTTTGCAAAAAGGATCAGAACAGGTTGCTGCAGGTTATATTGTATATGGCACATCGACGATGTTGGTTTATACAACTGGTCATGGTGTCAATGGGTTTACATTAAATCCCGCTCTAGGCACCTTTTATTTATCGCACCCAAACATGCTATTTCCGGCTACCGGATCAATATATTCAATCAACGAAGGGAATTATAATTATTTCTCTCCGGGAATCAAAAAATATATTAAGTATTGTCAAGAGAAAAAAGAAAACCGCCCCTATACAGCCCGATATATTGGTTCCTTAGTATCTGATTTTCATCGCAATTTAATAAAAGGAGGCATTTATTTATATCCTAGAAGTAGTCAGCACGAATCTGGAAAACTTCGTTTATTGTACGAATGCAATCCAATGGCATTTTTGGCTGAGCAAGCAGGAGGAACTGCATCAGATGGTAAAAACAGGATTCTTGATCTCAAACCTACAGCATTATATCAGCGAGTTCCATTTATTTGTGGTAGTCCCAAAATGGTAGCAACAGCAATGCAATTTGAAGCAGCAGGAAGTTAGTTAAAAACAGAAACTAATATGCGTATCGTTGGGGTCCTCCCCTACGAATTTCTTCGCTTGCGTATCCCTCAAATTTTTTGAAATTTTCTCGAAAAGCATTCGATAATTTGAATGCCGTTTTATAGTATTTTTCATCATCATTCCAAGTCGAACGCGGGCTCAGAATTTTAGTAGGAACACCCGGACAGTGTCGGGGTTGTGCAACTCCAAAAACAGAATGTATGTGGTAATCGTCGTAGTTATAACTCCCTAAGGAGCCGTCTAAGGCGGCATTGATCATTGCTCGAGTATACTTCAACTTCATTCGAGTTCCAACACCATAGGAACCACCAGTCCACCCTGTATTGACTAACCAAACATTTACCTCAGCAGCTTTCATTTTCTCAATAAGTAGTTCTGCATAAACCGAAGGGTGCAGCGGCATAAAAGGGGCTCCAAAGCAAGCGGAAAAGGACGGGGTGGGTTCTACTACTCCAGCTTCAGTACCTGCAACTTTTGCTGTATACCCAGAAATAAAATGATAGGCTGCTTGATTGGCGGTTAATTTAGATATTGGAGGGAGTACACCAAAGGCATCTGCGGTTAAGAAAAATATATTCTTAGGGTCAGATGCAACCGAAGGAATCTTGATGTTTTCAATATAATTGATCGGGTAACTCACTCGGGTGTTCTGCGTAATGGAATCGTCTTTATAAGCAACATTTCCCTTTTCATCTACAATAACATTTTCTAGGAGAGCACCTTTTTTAATTGCACTGAATATTTCGGGTTCGTCTTCTCCACTCAGATTGATTACTTTGGCATAACATCCACCTTCAAAATTAAAAATAGAATCCTTGCTGTCCCATCCGTGTTCGTCGTCTCCAATTAGTTTTCGCTTAGGATCAGTCGACAAAGTTGTTTTACCTGTTCCAGACAAGCCAAAGAAAATTGCAGTTTCGCCATTATCGTCTACGTTAGCAGAACAGTGCATCGGTAAGGTGTTTTTATATACTGGAAGAATAAAGTTTAAGGCTGAAAAAATACCTTTCTTAATTTCTCCAGTGTATCCAGTCCCTCCAATGAGAGCGATTTTTTTAGTAAAATTTAGAATTGCAAAATTATGTTGACGGGTTGCATCTCGATCTG
>PXYQ01000161.1 GCA_003023645.1 Candidatus Arcticimaribacter sp.
AGGCAGCCAACGGATTAAAACGTATTTTCAAGGATGGTATTGACTATAAGAAAGCTGTGCTATCATTTATAATTGTATTTGGGGTTGTAAAAGCGGTTACAAATTACTTTACGGGTATTTTGGCAAATAGGGTTGGACGTAAAAACTTACTCATAATTGGATGGATTATAGCGATTCCGATTCCTTTTATTTTGATCTACAGCCAAAACTGGAATTGGATTATATTCGCTAATGTGCTACTGGGTATAAACCAAGGGTTGACTTGGTCAAGTACAGTGGTAATGAAAATTGACTTAGTTGGAGAAAAACATCGAGGTTTTGCGATGGGACTTAACGAGTCCTTTGGATACTTTTCCATTGCTTTAGTTGCTTTTACAACTGGCTGGATAGCATCGGAATATGGCATTCGCCCCTACCCTTTTTATCAGGGAATTGGCTTTGTCATTATTGGATTGATCTTGAGTGTGTTTTTCATAAAAGATACCGCAAAGCATATTGAGATAGAGACCAAAACAAGTCGTATTAAACCGCTTAAAAATATTTTTTGGGATACAACCTTACGCAACCCAAATTTAAGTTCAATTTCACAGGCTGGCTTTGTGAATAACTTGAATGATGGAATGATATGGGGAATTTTGCCCATTATTTTGTCCACAAGGGGTTTTAACTTAAAAGATATTGCATTGATTGTTGCTCTATATCCTGCCGTTTGGGGAATTGGCCAATTAATTACTGGGAAGTTATCTGATCATTACAATAAAAAAATCATGCTCATCACCGGTATGGCAATGCAAGGAGTTGCATTACTGCTTATGTTTTGGGCAGAAAACCTTTTACAATTCGCGATACTCTCCTCATTTTTAGGCGCAGGAACTGCACTTGTATACCCTACTTTTCTTTCTGCAATTGCAAGTTTTACATCGCCAAACCAAAGGGCGCAAAGCATAGGTGTTTTTAGACTGTGGCGTGATTTGGGCTATGCATTCGGAGCACTCTTAACGATCCTTATAGCCCATTACTTCAGTGTAGATTACACCATCATTTTCATTGGTATATTAACTCTAATCTCCTCAATTATAATCAAAATAAGAATGCTTTAGTTGAAGTTTGTTCTAAACACAAATTTCTCTTAGAGTACTTAAATTAAAAATCTCATTTTGAATATTTATTTATTTATTATATTTGGAAGTAACAGCTCCCAAATCTGTTCTATACCATGAAAAATCTACGCATACTCCTTTCATATAGGCTTTCCTTATTATGGGATTTGTCCAAGTTATTTATGAGTAAAGCATTAAGAAAAGAAAGTCTTTTCAAACCCGAAAAAGAATTGGTTCATCTTTTAATTGAGAAAAACAATAACCATCCGTTTGACAGAAATACAATTGATTAAAGATAACCTGTTGATGATCAATCTGAATACCAAAATCTTTGATCTATCAACCGCAGAATATCAAAATTACAATGTTTTATGCTTCCTAATGATCTAGACTAAATTCATTACCCAAAACAACTTTAAGAGAATTCAAACGGCATCTTATAAAATCTTATTTTTGTTATGGGTCATACGTTGTGCCTCTACTCTTAAAAAATGAAATATGATGATTGAACACCTAGCGATTTGGACCAAAGACATCGAAAAAATGAAAACCTTTTACCTAGAATTCTTTGAGGTCAGTGCAAATGAAAAATACTTTAATCCTACAAATAAATTCAGCTCCTATTTTCTTTCGTTTCCAAGCGGAACTCGAATTGAATTGATGCATCGGCCTGAAATTTCGAAACAACTGGAAGGTTTAGAACAGAATCTTGGATTAACTCATTTTGCAATCGCATTGGGAAGTAAACAAAAGGTAAATGATTTAACGCATACCCTTCGGATGAAAGGACATTCTATCCTTGGAGAGCCACGAACAACTGGCGACGGATACTACGAAAGCGTTATTGCAGATCCAGAAGGAAATCAAATTGAACTTACTGTTTAAGAATTTATAAATCGTATATCAAGTTAGTAAATGATTCAAAATTTCTCTTATTACTATCTTTAACAAGAGTAAAACTATTTTTATGGCAACTATAAACTATACTATTCGTGAAGCTATGACTGATGAACTCAAAGTTTTACAAGAATTTGAACAAGGAGTTATTCAATATGAACGTCCGTTTGCACCAAACTTAAAAGAAGATCCAATCGTTTATTACGACATCCAAGATCTAATTGAGCGAGATGATGCCCAGGTATTGGTTGTTGTTGTAGACAACAAATTAGTAGGTTCCGGGTATGCTTTAATTAAGAAATCCGCATCTTATAAAAACCCAGAATATTTTGCCTATCTCGGGTTTATGTATATTGCCCCAGAACAACGCGGGAATGGGCTTAATGGAGCTCTTATAATGGAATTGGTCCAATGGGCAAAGGATCACGATATACATGAAATACAATTAGATGTCTATGCGGAAAACAAAAGTGCGATCAAAGCCTATTCCAAATTAGGATTCAAACCCGATTTATTAAAAATGAGACTTTAAAAAGAAAAGCAATGTCCCAAATTAACCTCAACAACAAAACCTTTGTCCTCCTTGAAAATTCAAAAAACGGGGAAGTAAACTCAGAAACACGATTCAATTATAAGCAAGAGGGTACGCTTGTTACTGCAAAGTATTCAGGCGGAACTGTCTTAAAAGGTTCCATAATCGGACAGCTTATAGCTTCCGAATTGATCATGCTCTACCATTGCATTACTTCTTCGAATGAACTCAAAGCTGGTAAAGCCATTGCACAGGTTTCTACAAATTCCGATGGAAGAATTGAACTGCATCTGAAATGGGAATGGTTAACATCTGAGGAATCTGGGGAGTCCGTTTATGTTGAACATGTACCAAAACTTTGACTACAAAAACTGTTTATTCATATAAATTATAAAATTAATTTTTATGAATTACAATCTAAAAGATCGGATCTACACTATTTTGATTTTCCAACGAGTTTGTAATTGAAATTTATTACACTATTAAATCTTGGT
>PXYQ01000178.1 GCA_003023645.1 Candidatus Arcticimaribacter sp.
TGTAGCATTCTGGTGATATGAGCGGAACAATCATAGGTATAGCAAATGCGTTTGGTTCATCTCTAAGTCCAGGCGTTTCAGGTCAAGGTCAGAGTCCTGGCCCCACCCCTGGGGCTGACCCTATGAATTTTTACGTCACACCATATAATAGCGGTGGAACCTCAACTCCTTCGGGGCAATACAAGCTTGGCCTTTACTCTACTGGAACTTATAACTTCACGGTCAACTGGGGAGACGGAAGCGCCGATGATGTAATTACTACTTGGAATCAAGCTGAAACCACTCACGATTACGGTGTTGTAACGCCCGCAGATAGGTTTGAAATTACGATAACCGCGAACACCGCATTTGCAAGCTCTTCGTTTGACCATTGGTATTTCGGAAATCGAACGCAAGGCGATGGCATAAAAGTTTCTAGCATTGGGCTTTATGGAGGTGTTCGTTTTTATGCTAACGAGGATGTTTTTTACGGTTGTGAAGTTCTTACCACTGCAAGTACAAGCCTTTCGAACATACCTACTTTTGTAAATAAGAATATTATAGATTCTTTTTTCTTTAAGTGCACAAATTTAAGCGCTTCATTTACTACTAATTACTGGGTAGGTCCTTTCACAGGTACGGCTATTGATTTTAATGGAGGCACTCAAGCTGGCCTTGTCCCCACTGGCTCATCTAACGCACAATTTGGATTTGATTTTGCTCCTACAAGTTTGCTTCGTGCATTTAAAAACCAAGCTCAATTTAATAACTCGCTTTTAAATACTTGGGATGTAAGTGGTTCTAATAATTTTAGTGAATGTTTTGAGGCGTGTCTTCGCTTTAACAGTCCCCTTCCTTGGACATTTCAAACAGGCGCTCCTGTGTTTGCTTCAGATATGTTTAAAAATGCAGTTGATTTCAATCAAGATATATCCGCTTGGAACACATCTGCATTTACCAAAATGGATGGGATGTTTGCTCGTACGCTTCCCATTGGTGGAGTTGTAACATCTTCTACATTTAACCAGCCTATTTCATCTTGGAATACAAATGCCGTAGAGGATGCTCAGGCTATGTTTTTTAATGCTGAGGCGTTTAACAGAGACTTGACAAATTGGTTTAGTACGGGCGCCTTAGTAAACGTTAGTTTTTCGGCTGGCGGCATTATAAGTATGTTCAGTGGTGCCACCTTATTTAATGGATTCGTTGATAACTGGGACACAAGCAATCTTCTTTCTTTTGCGTTTGTTTTTAATGGAGCTTCTTCGTTTAACAGAAGTTTAAGTACTTGGGACACTTCTTCATCGCTTGTTTTTGTTAGTACTTTTAAAAACGCAACTTCTTTCAATCAAGACCTTTCAAGTTGGGATGTTTCTTCAGGATTCCAATTTGATGAGATGTTTCAGGGCGCTACTTCGTTTTTAGGTACTGGAATTGACACTTGGAATACATCGTCTGCCACTTCGTTTAACAGTATGTTCAATGGGGCATCTGTATTTAATCAAAACTTAGCTACTTGGGACATAGGCAACCTGACTAGCGCTGTTGATATGCTGACTGGCACAGCTATATCTACAGAAAACTGGGACAATTTGTTACTTGGTTGGGGGTACTCTCAACAGGCCAACCTACCAAATAACGTTACTTTAAGTCAAATTCCAGTACCCCATAGCGCAGGCTTTCCAAATGCTGTTTATGAAAAACTAACAGATTCTGTAGCAAGCGGTGGATATGGTTGGACAATTGGAGATGGCGGTTCACAACTTCCTCCTCCTGCTTTTGAGTTTACGATTGATACCGCAAATGTAGAGGCTGGCAGTAGCGCAAGTAACCAGTACAGCTTGCCGTTGATGTCAACGGGCACGTATAACTTTTATGTCAACTGGGGCGACGGAACTATAGGAGACCAAATTACCAGTTGGAACCAAGCTGAAGCTACTCATACATATGCTACATCAGGTACCTATACCATTCAAATATTAGCTACAAGCTTATCAAGCGGTACAGCTGGGTCTTTAGACCATATTAGCTGGGCTTCACAAGATGGAACTACGCTAAGCGCTGCCAATGACAGACTTAAGGTTCAGGATATTTCTAAATGGGGTTCAGCTATTATATACCTCAATGAGTATGTCTTTACTAATTGCGAGAATTTAAATATCACGACTACTTCTTCTCCTACTTTTGGAAGCAAAGTATTGAGGACGTCTGTTTTTGAAAATTGCGATAATTTAAGTGGCGATTTAAGTGGTTGGGGAACTGTTGCGTCTCCGATTACGGGTCAGGCTGGTCTTTTTTATAAAAACTCTGCCTCTTCCAATCCCAACTTTAATTTTGTTTTGCAGCATAACTCTGCGAGCCTTATACAGGCGTTTAATAATTCTACGGGATTTAACAACCCTTTAAATAACTGGGACGTTTCTAGCAGCAGTGGCTTTACGTCTTCTTTTAGTGGCGCTAGTGCTTTCAATCAAGATATTAGCGGTTGGGATACGGGCGGTGCAAGTGCTTTTAACGCGATGTTTTTTAACGCTTTAGCGTTCAATCAAGATATTAGCGGTTGGAATGTTGCTAACGTAACTACGTTTAGCCAAATGTTTCAAGGCGCCACTTTATTTAATCAACCTGTAGGGGCTTGGACGACTACGTCTTTAACGAATTTATTTTCAACGTTTAATAACGCTACTGCATTTAACCAGGATTTAGCGAACTGGGACGTAAGCGGGGTTACTACAGCTAGCAATATGCTTACCAATAGTGGCATCAACGCTGTGAATTGGGACAAGCTCTTGATTGGTTGGGCTGCACAGGGAACTGGAGCGGGGTCTTTACAAACTAATGTTACGCTATCAAATATCAACCAGCTTCACGGTTCGGTAAACTCGGCTGCTACAGCTGCTTATAACAAGCTAACTTCTGCTCCATACAACTGGAATATTGTCGATTTGGGTGCCGCTCCTGTAGGGAACTTACTTTTGGACACTAGCTACGGAAGCGGAGCTGAGGCGGCTTACTCGGTCCGTAAGTTGCGCACCGCGTACA
>PXYQ01000042.1 GCA_003023645.1 Candidatus Arcticimaribacter sp.
TGCATTTCCAATTCCATCTAAAAAGGATTTCCAAGGTGTATTTGCCAAGGCAAATGCTTCTAGTCGTCCCATAACGATACAGTTGGTTATAATCAGACCGATGAAAATCGATAATTCTTTATACACATCGTAAGCAAAAGCTTTCAAAACTTGATCTACTAAAACTACCATTGCTGCTACAACT
This sequence comes from Candidatus Arcticimaribacter sp., assembly GCA_003023645.1. Lineage (GTDB taxonomy): Bacteria > Bacteroidota > Bacteroidia > Flavobacteriales > Flavobacteriaceae > Arcticimaribacter. The sequence continues at coordinate 185 of PXYQ01000042.1, forward strand.
ACAAGTTGTACAATGATTCGAATACGATTGGGAATCAAATTACGCAATAAGGAAATGATCACGTTTGAAGCTGCCATTACAACTAAAACAGAAATACTCATTACGATGGCTGGCTTCAGCTGAACAGTGATCGCTAGTGCAGAACAAATTCCTAAAACCTGAACGGTTATTGGGTTGTTGTCATCCATAGGATCCGAGAGCAAAGCTCTGTTCTTTTTCGAAAACAAGGCTTCTTTATCTTTGTTGACAAAGAACAAGCTTGGTTTTTGTACCGGGGTGTTTTTTTGCTTCATGATCTTAGTTTTGGTAAGCAATTGTTTGGGCTTCCTCTGTTGGAACTTCTTCTGTAGAAGTTTCTTCTATAATTTCTTCTACTGATTTTGTAGCCGAACGTTTGAAGTAAGGAGTATAATGTGCTAAGCGTTCAGAAATCATATCGGTTACACCATCACCTGTGATGGTAGCCCCAGAGATTGCATCCACTTCGTGGTCCTCTTTGTCGTTTCCTAACGGATCATTGTTCGTTTTAGAAACTGCAATACCAACAAGGGTTCCATTAGCATCTGTTATTTTTTCACCTACAAAGCGATCTTGAAACCACTGTTGCGTAATTTCAGCTCCTAATCCTGCTGTTTCACCTTTGTGATCAAATACGGCTCCTTTGATGGTTCTCATATCACTTTCTAGAGCGATATATCCCCAAATCGCATCCCATAAACCTGATCCACGCAAGGGAACGATATAGAAAGTTTCAGATTTAACTTCCGCAACATATAAAGGAAAACGTTGTTGTTCAACTGGTTTTTTAACTTCAGTACCCAATTGAATTTTAAACGCATTCACCTCATCATCGGACACACCTTCAAGAGTAAGTGCCAATTGTTGTGTTACGTATTCGTTGTACAATTTTTCTGCTCCATCACGATCACTTTCAATTCCAATTGTGGACAGAATGTTTTGCATTTGTTCTTTACGAACATTTTCGTCTTGCTTGCTTTTAAGTGTTGTTGCTGTAAAAGCCAAAGAAGAGGCTACTACAAAAACCATTATTGCTGCAAAAAGAAAGGTATAAGAATTACTATCTCTATTCATGATTATGCTGTTTTAAGTTGAGTTAATGTCCAACGTTTTTTACGTTTAGAAATATTCGCTTCAACCACATAATGGTCAATTGTAGGTGCAAATACATTCATTAAAAGAATTGCAAGCATTACACCTTCTGGATATGCGGGGTTGAATACTCGGATTAGAATACAGAAGATTCCAACCAAAACTCCATAAATCCACTTTCCTTTATTGGTCTGTGCGGCTGATACTGGATCGGTTGCCATAAAAACAATACCGAAAGCGAAGCCTCCTACGACTAAGTGGTTCATCCAAGAAAAACTCATTAGTGCGTTTGCGCCCCAAAGATTGAACAAGAAGCCCATTACTGCAGCTCCTAAAATTCCTCCAACAATAATACGCCAGCTACCAACGCCTGTATATATCAAAATAAGTGCGCCAACCGCAATCCACAACGTAGATGTTTCGGCAATTGAGCCCGGTATAGATCCTTGGAACATTTCGAACATTGAATAACTTACATCGTTACCGGCTGCAAGTGATCCTAAAATTGTTTCTCCAGATATAGCATCTACATTCGAAGCTTCTGAAACCCATACTTTGTTTCCTGACATATAGGTGGGGTAAGCAAAAAAGGCGAAGGCACGTGCGGTAAGTGCTGGATTCAAAATATTCATTCCAGTTCCACCGAAAGCTTCTTTTGCAATCAATACTGCAAAGGCAGTAGAAATTCCGACCATCCATAAAGGAATATCAACAGGCATAATCATAGGAATTAAAAGTCCTGTGACTAAGTATCCCTCATTTACTTCGTGACCTCTGTAGATCGCGAAAATAAATTCAATGGTTAATCCAACTACATAAGACACAATAATCATAGGAACAATTTTCCATGAACCGTGGATGAAAGCGTCTAAGAATGTGAACGCTTCTCCGGTTTGGATGAAATATTGATATCCTGTATTGTATATTCCATAAATCAAAGCAGGTAAAAGTGCTATGATTACAGTTACCATCGTTCGCTTTAAATCTACAGCATCACGAATGTGAGCCCCTTTGTGGGTTGTGTGATTTGGCACAAATAAAAAGGTGTCAAATGCGTTAACTGCCGGAGCAAATTTTTCCCACTTTTCGCCTTTAGCAAAAGGCTTTTTTATTTGATCAATTTTGTTTCTTAAAAAACTCATACGTTTTGTTTTTATCCTACTTCTTTAATCATTAACTCAATTCCTTTCTTGATGATGTCTTGTGCTTCAATTTTTGAAGTAGAAGCATAATCTATCAAACCGAAATCTTCAGGAACTACTTCGTAAATCCCTAGAGCTTCCATTCGTTCTATATCTTCGACCATACACGCCTTAATCAACTGCATTGGAAAAATATTCATTGGGAATACTTTTTCCATTTCACCAGTAACAACTAGTGCACGCTCTTCTCCGTTTAAGTTTGTTGTAACTTTAGATTTCTTAGATCCAAACAACCACGAAAATGATGTTCTAGAAATACTAGGCACATGGTTATCTACAAAAGGTAACCATCCAAACATACGGAAGTGATTTCCTTCTGGAATAACAGAAACAACATTGTTATAAAAACCAACATAACCTTCTTCTGAGGAAATTGAACCACTCAACACATCTCCATTTATCACGCGAATTTCTTCTTCAGGACTTACTGCGGAAGCTTCTAAGTAAGGTTGTAAAGCAGCTCCTATAGTTGCCTTGTAATATTGGGGTTTCTCAACAGAAGATCCAACAACTGCAAGCGTTCGCTGTGCAGAGAATTGACCCGTTGAAAAAAGCAATCCTATATTAACAACATCTTCTGGGTTAACTACCCATACTTTTTCGCCGTAATTGATTGGATCGATATTGTGAATCTGTACACCAACATTCCCAGAAGGGTGTGGTCCAGAAACACCTATTATTTTAGCATCATCAATACTGTCGAAAAATCCTCTGAAAGATTTTTCTACCGTAATGTTTACATCCCCGGTTGTCAATTTATTCAATATTGAGATCCCTCTTTTAAAATCATCTTTATTGTTTTTCAACAAGAAGTTAAAGTCAACATCTAAGGGTGCAGTAGCATAAGTAGATATAAAAATAGATTTCGGACTATCTTCTGGCTGTGCTACCGTATTGTAGGGTCGTTGTTTGATGAACGGCCAGCTACCACTTTTTAATATAATTTCTTTGATTGCCTCAGCATCGAGTGACTCAACATTAGGAACCTCGTGAGTTACAGCTTCGTTCAATCCATCTGAAGTAACAACTACTTGAAGGATTTTACGCTTTGCACCTCGTACAATTGCAGTTACTTCTCCAGAAACAGGAGAAACAAAATGAATTCGGGGGTTGTGTTTTGAGAAAAATAGAGGCGATCCTTTTTTAACAGAATCTCCTTCTTTTACGATCAACTTCGGTGTGATGTTGAAAAAATCATCGGGGTTTAAAGCAAAAGTCTTTGAAACAGGTATATCAACCAGTATCTTGTTTGCTTCACCCTCGAGGTTTAGGTTTGATCCTCTACGGATATGGATGTCTTTGGACATGAATTGAATTATTAAATTCTAAAAATCATGCAAATTTACTAATTAAAACCCTCTACTAAAAGTGCTTTTAAAAGTAATTCAATTTATTTATACTCATTCTAAACAACTTGTTTAACCTCCAAGGAAGCTGCCCATAGAAATAATAGAATTAATCAAGATGTTGTATCTTTGTGAGATGGAAGCCTTAAGGACATTTTTAACTCTTTTTTCAACACTATTCATACTCTTTACAGGCTATAGTCAAGTGTTAAACGAAATCACCAACGCTCCTTTTCTTAAAAGTATTTCTTTCAAAGGAACAGATGGAAAGCATCAGTTTCCATTGGTTCAAAAAGAAGAATCGTTCGTACTTGAATTTGATGATCTTTTGGCGGAAGAAAACGACTATTATTACCGTATTGAATATTTTAATCACGACTGGACACCTTCCAACTTATTTAAAAACGAATACCTAGAAGGTTTTGATGATCAACGCATTTCGAACTATCGAAGTTCTTACGGAACTTTACAACGTTACACCCACTACGAGTTAATACTTCCCAACGAAAACACCCAATTCAAACACTCGGGTAACTATATGATTTCGATTTACGACAGCTCCGATGAGTTGATGTTTAGACGTAAGTTTTTGATTCATGAAAATTTAGCTTCAATCGAAGGAGGTGTTTTTCGAAGTAGAGAGCTCGCGCAATATTCCACCCATCAAACGGTGCAATTTTCTCTAAATCCAGTTGGATTTAACCTTCGAAACCCGAATAGCGACTTGAATATTGTACTGCTCCAAAACGAGCAATGGGATGCAATCAAAACGATCTCGAAACCCCAATATGTTATTGGTCGAGAATTACATTATCGGTATGATCTTCCCCTACAATTCGAAGCTGGGAATGAGTTTTTTTATTTCGACACAAAAGACAGTCGGGTGGTAAATCCTAGTATCAGTCATGTGGAACAAGAAGATGTTTACCAAACTTATTTATTCACCGATCCGGAACGAAAAAACTATCCTTACACTTTCAACCCTGACATCAATGGAGATTTTGCTATCAACACAGTACAAGGAGAAGACTCCGCTATTGAGGCCGATTATACACAGGTGTATTTTAGTTTAGCCAAACAATACACCCTTAAAGAAGAAGAAATTTACATTTACGGTAAGTTTTCTAATTACGAATTGAAAGATCAGTACAAACTATCGTACAATCCGAGTTATGAAGTTTACGAAGGAACTTTCCTGTTGAAACAGGGTTTTTACAACTATAAATACGTCTGGAAGTCAGAGGAAGGTTTGGATAAAAACAAAATAAGTGGCTCCCATGCAGCTACAGAAAATCAGTACGTCATCTTAATATACACTAGACTTATTGGAAGTCAACACGATGCATTGATTGCCACAAGAACACTTTCATCCTTTGAAATAGAAAATTAAATCTATTTTATTAATTATGATTATATTGCAATTGAATCTTAAAATTTAAGGCCAAATGATTCAACAAGTAACCAAAGGGATTCGTATTTCAGTTGAAACACGCTATGAGGGTAGTTTTCTAAAAAACAGCACCCCAAATCATGCCTTTCGTTATTTGATTACCATAGAAAACCAAAGCAAGGATGTAGTTCAACTCATCAAACGGCATTGGAAGATAATGGAAAGCACTAAACCCACACAAATTGTTAATGGTCCTGGCGTTGTAGGTAAAAAACCAATAATGAAATCAGGTCAAATGGTTCAATACGAATCGGGTTGCATTTTAAATTCTCCCACCGGAGCGATGAAAGGATTTTACACGATGATTAACCACAGCTCTGCAAAGGAATTTGAAGTAGAAGTACCAGTCTTTCAGCTGGATGCTCCATTTTCACTAAACTAAATTCGAGATCTATAAAGGCAAGTGAACAATTTTTTTAGTGTCAAAAAATTCTTCTTCAAAGAAATCGGACAATGGAAATGTTTTGGCTTTAGGAAAGCTTTTAAGCTCTTCTTTTAAATCCCCACCCTTGAGATAAAGAATACCATTCGGTAGATTATGCTTACTTTTTTTTGCAATATTCTTTTTTATCCAGGGGACAAAAACATCCATACGGGTCACAGCTCTGCTAACAACAAAATCAACGGGACGTTTGAAATCTTGTGCACGTTGATGACGTGCTTCTACATTACGCAAATCAAGTGCCTGGCTAATTTCTTGTACTACTTTTATTTTCTTTCCTGTACTGTCAATCAAAAAGAAATCGACCTGAGGGAAAAGAATGGCCAAAGGAATCCCGGGGAAACCTCCACCTGTACCCACATCAAGAATTTGTGTTCCAGGCGCGAATTCAATCAAACGAGCAATACTTATGGAGTGAAGCACATGTCTTTCATAGAGTTCTGCAATATCTTTCCGAGATATGACATTAATTTTTTCGTTCCACTCTCCATAAAGTGACTCCAATTGCGTAAATTGCTTCTTTTTACGGAGAGAAAGATCTGGGAAATAATGTTCTACTATATTCAAAATGTAAATTTTAGCAAAAATAGAACTAGTTAAACGAATAAACCACAAATAATCTATTTAGTATGTCGAATGAAAATGCGCCTCTAAGGTTTTCTAGAAAAGATCCAAAAAAGTTTTTCATCACACTTAACAAACGTGTAAATGAACACTTTAAAAACATAAACACACCAAAAACTGGGAATTGGAAGTTATACGTAAAAACCTTTTTCATGCTTGCTTTGGTTGTTGCACCTTATTTTTTAATTCTATTCACTGAATTTAACGCCTGGATTAAGCTTCTTTTTGCTCTAGCAATGGGTGTTGGAATAGCAGGAGTTGGAATGAATGTAATGCACGATGGTAATCATGGATCGTTTTCCAAAATTCCATGGATCAATAAATTAATGGGATCCAGTATATATATTTTAGCTGGTAACGTGCACAACTGGAAAGTACAACACAACATTCTTCACCATACATATACCAACATTCATGGACATGATGAAGACCTTGAAGCGGGACGTATCATTCGTTTTTCAAAACACAGTCAATGGTTACCAATACATAAATTTCAGCATTTATACTCTGTACTTCTGTATGGTCTGTTGACTATCAACTGGGCAATCAGCACCGATTTCCAACAAACATACCGATTTCTTAAACGCAAAATAACCTATCGTAAAGCACTACAGCCAACGCGCCAATGGGCAATTTTGATCTTCACCAAAGTTTTGTATGCATCCATATGGATCGTAGTACCCATGCTTTTTCTTGAAATGGCTTGGTGGAAAATTTTGATTGGCTTTTTCGCAATGCATTATGTTGCTGGCCTTATTTTAAGTCTTGTATTTCAATTGGCACACATCATTGAAGATGCTCAAATGCCGTTGCCAGACAAAGAAACTGGTACTATGAAAAACACTTGGGCAATTCATCAATTATTAACGACGGTTAACTTTTCCACTAAAAACAAATTCATGAATTGGTTTACTGGTGGGCTGAATCATCAAATTGAACATCACATTTTTCCACATATTAGCCATGTACATTACACAGATATTGCTAAAATTGTTAAGAAAACTGCAAAAGAATTTAATTTACCTTATAACGAGTATAAAACTACTAGAAGTGCCTTATTTTCGCACTTTAGATTTTTAAAACAAATGGGCGTACAACCCGTTTAAACTTGTTACTTTATGGATGCATTATCGGATAGAATAAACAGCCTGCCTGTTTCTGCCACTTTGGCAATGGCAGCAAAAGCTCGTGAGCTTAAAAACAAGGGAGTAGACATCATTGGTCTAAGTCTTGGAGAACCTGACTTCAACACGCCTGAATACATTAAAGACGCTGCAATACAAGCTGTAAAAGACAACTACAACTCCTATTCTCCTGTAGATGGATACGTAGATTTGAAAGAAGCTATTTGCACGAAATTTGAGCGCGATAATCAACTGAATTATAAGCCTTCTCAAATTGTAGTTTCTACTGGAGCAAAACAATCGATTGCAAACTTATGCATGGTATTACTTAATCCGGGAGATGAAGTATTACTTCCAGCTCCGTATTGGGTTAGCTACTCTGCAATTGCAACCTTAGCAGAAGCTAAGTCAATCATCATCCCATCTTCTATAGAAACGGATTTCAAGATCACTCCAGAGCAATTGGAAGCGGCTATTACACCGAAGACGAAATTGATTATGTTCAATTCGCCAAACAACCCAAGTGGAACTATATATACAGAAGCAGAATATAGAGCCCTCGGAAAAGTATTAGAAAAACACCCAGACATCTACATTTTGTCTGATGAAATATATGAGCACATCAATTATGGTACTGCACATTTCAGCATCGCTCGTATTCCAGAATTGTACGACCGTACCATTACAGTAAATGGTGTGGCTAAGGCTTTTGCCATGACTGGATGGAGAATTGGGTATATTGGTGCAGCAGAATGGATTGCTAAAGCATGTAACAAAATGCAAGGTCAGATTACGAGTGGAGCAAATTGTATTGCACAACGTGCTACAATTACTGCACTTCTTGAGCCCGTAAGTAGAATTCAGTATATGGTTGATGAATTCAATACACGAAGAGACCTCATCATCGGTTTATTAGAACAAATCGAAGGCTTTAAATTGAATCGTCCAGAGGGAGCATTTTATGTATTCCCTGATGTTTCGTTTTATTTCGGAAAAACAATAGATGGAACGCTTATCAGTAACGCTAGTGATTTTGCGCTCTTCTTACTGGAGAAAGCTCATGTTGCTACTGTTACAGGTGAAGCTTTTGGAAACGATGCTTGTATTCGGATTTCGTATGCTGCTTCTGAAGATAACATAAGAGAGGCAGTTGCACGAATTGCAAAAGCTCTTGGATAGTTTTACCTGTCTTTATATAAAATAAAAAAACCGGCAATTGCCGGTTTTTTTATGAAGTGAAGTGGTTATTTATTTACAACCTCTTCTTGATGATTGATTGATTCTTGATGGATTGCCTTAAAAATCTTAAGGATAAATTCTTCTGACAAATTACGATCTTGTCCTTCTAGAATCATTTTACCTAAAATTTCGTTCCAACGCTTGTTTTGTAAAACAGCAACGTTTTTAGATTTTTTCAACGTTCCGATATCTTCAGCTACTTTCATTCGCTTCCCTAGCGTATCAAGGATTGTTTGATCAGCAATATCAATTTGTGCACGCAATGTATTCAATGCAGTGTTATATGCCTCTTCTTCATTACTCTCTTTTCTGATCTTAAGATCTTTCATGATTTGAACTAAAACAGTGGGTGTTACCTGCTGTGCAGCATCACTCCATGCATTGTCTGGATCCCAGTGCGACTCAACCATAAGTCCATCGAAATTTAAATCCAATGCAGTTTGACAGATATCAAAAATCAAGTCTCTTTTACCAGCAATATGCGAAGGATCGCAGATCATGGGTAGATCTGGAAATTTGCTTTGTGCCTCAACAGCGATTTGCCATTCCGGATTGTTTCTATATTTCGATTTTTCGTATGAAGAAAAACCTCTATGAATCAAGCCAAGTTTTTTGATGTTTGCAGTATACAAACGCTCAACACCGCCTAGCCATAAAGCCAAATCTGGATTTACAGGATTTTTAACTAAAACAATTTTGTCCGTTCCTTCAAGTGCATCAGCAATATCTTGCATGATAAAAGGGCTTACAGTAGAACGAGCACCAATCCAAAGAATATCTACATCGTGTTCTAAAGCGAGTTTAACATGAACTGCGTTCGCAACTTCAGTAGCGGTCAACAGACCCGTTTCAGCTTTTGCTTTTTGCAGCCATTTCAGTCCAATAGCTCCTACCCCTTCGAACATTCCAGGACGGGTTCTTGGTTTCCAAATTCCAGCACGAAGAACCGTTACATCGGTATCCTTAAGTTCGTGTGCAATTTTCAACACTTGTTCTTCTGTTTCGGCACTACAAGGTCCACCGATTACAAGGGGGTGAGAAAGACCAAAGTCGTTAAGCCATTCTCTCATTTGAGGTTTATTTTCCATTTTGTTTGATTTATTTTTTACTAATTCCGTTTAATATTGATGTTAATTGATTCGTGTTTTTCATCTCTTGAAACAAAGCGCTATAATCGTCCTTTACAAGAAGACTTTTGAAGTGTTCTAGGTTCTGTATGTATGCGTCTAGGGTTTCTATTACATTATCTTTATTCTGTTCAAAAATGGGCGTCCACATTGCTGGGGAACTTTTTGCCAGACGTACGGTAGATTCAAATCCACTCCCGGCGAGGTCAAAGATATTATTCTCATCCTCTTCTTTCTCAAGAACTGTTTTTCCTAACATAAAAGAGCTGATGTGTGATAAATGAGAAACATAAGCCATATGCTTGTCATGAGCTTCTGCTTCCATAAAGCGCAAATACATTCCCATCTGACGAAAGGTTTGTTTTGCCCACAACAACAGGTCTGGACGGGTTTTATTGGACTCGCATAAAATCTGTGGCTTCCCTTGAAAAAGGCCTTTATGTGCCGCTTGTGGCCCCGAAAATTCGGTACCAGCAATGGGATGAGCAGCTAAAAACTGATCACGCTTAGGATGGCTCGCAATGAGTTTGCACAGTTGTTCTTTTGTCGAACCGACATCCCATAACAATGCACCTGCATGTAATTGATCTAAAAGTTCTGGTAAAAGCTGCATTGACTCTTTTACTGGGATACTCAAAATAACCCGATCGGCTTCTGCTATTGAATCCAAAGTACCAATACGGTCGATGATTCCAATCTGCAGCGCTTGGTCAAGATGTGCCTTATTGGAATCTATACCAATAATTTCGACATCTTGTAGGGTTTCCTTCAGATCTAAAACCATAGATCCACCAATCAAACCGATTCCTATTACATAGATCTTCATGACTTCAATCGATTAATTGCGGTTTGAATTTGTTCGACTTTCACGCACAGTGAAAAGCGAATATATCCTTCTCCTTGGCTTCCAAAAATAGTTCCTGGAGTAATGAAAATATGATGTTCTTTAAGGATAGTATCGATAAACTCTTCTGACTTGATTGTGGGATCATTCAACTTGGCCCACAAAAACATACCAACACTTTTTGGATCGAAGGTACTTCCCATAAGCGTTGCCAATTCAATCATTGCCTCTCTGCGTTCTGCATACACCTTATTGAGTCCAGTAAACCAAGAAGTTTCTAATTGCAAAGCGGCAATAGCTCCTTTTTGAATTCCATAAAACATACCTGAATCCATATTACTCTTAACCTTAAGCACGGCATTGATGTGTTCTGAATTCCCAGAAAGCATACCCACTCGCCATCCTGCTAAGTTAAAAGCCTTGCTCAAAGAGTTCAGCTCCAAAGCAACATCCATTGCTCCAGGCTGACTCATTAGACTTTGCGGAGAATCGTTTAGGATAAAGCTGTACGGATTGTCGTTAATCAACAAAACATTATTCTTTTTGGCCCAAGTGATTAAACGTTTAAAAGTGTTCGTATCAACTTGTGCACCAGTTGGCATATGTGGGTAATTCAACCACATTATTTTGATGCGACTGGTATCCATTTGATCTAGTGCTTCGAAATCTGGTTGCCAATTATTCGCTTCTTTAAGATCGTAAAATACAGCTTCCGCCTCAAGTAACTGGGTAACGGAACTATAGGTAGGGTATCCCGGATTGGGAATTAACACTTGATCTCCCTTATCCAAAAATGCCATAGAAATATGCATGATCCCTTCTTTAGAGCCCATCAGCGGGAGTATTTCGTTGGCTGGGTTTAAGGTTACATCATAATGCAGTTGGTAAAAAGATGCAATGGCTTCGCGCAATTCAGGTAGCCCTTGATAACTTTGATACATGTGGGCTTTAGAATCCGACAAACTCTGCTGCATTGCATCGAGTACAGAAGGATCTGGCGGTAAGTCTGGACTTCCAATTCCCATATTAAGAATCGGGTTTCCAGCCTTAATTAAAGCTGCTACCTCTCTAAGTTTCTTAGAAAAGTAATATTCTTTTACGCTTTCAAGGCGTTGTGCTGTTGATGTACTCATATCTTATTGTTTGGATATTCTCCAAGAATTTTAAATTCAATTGCCATAATTTCAATTATGGATCGCGCTTTTTTATACTGATCAAGAACATCAAAGGTAACATCCACAAAAAAGGCATATTTGCCGGGGGTTTCGATAACAGGTAAGGATTGAATTTTGGTAAGATTCAACTGGCAGTCACTCATAACATTTAATATCGCAGCTAAACTCCCACGTTGATGGTCTAAAACAAACTTTAAGGCCGCCTTATTGATTTGCTTCTCTTCGACCAAAGCGCCTTTGGCTTGAATAATCACAAAACGAGTAACGTTGTTTTTTATGGTTTGAATCGATGCAGCGTATAACTCTAAGTTAAAAATATCTGAAGCCTTAACACTCGCTATTGCTCCAATTCCCTGAAGTTGTTCTTTATTAATTTTGCGGGCAATGTCTGCAGTATCTTCAGCTTCTACCAAACGAATGTGGGGGTAGTTCGAAAAAAATGCTTTACACTGCAACAAGGCCATCGGGTGGGAATGTACCTCCTTCAGATCAGCTATTGATTGTCCTTTGAGCCCCATTAGGTTGTGCTCAATATTCAAATAAGATTCCCCTATTATCTGTAAGTTGTGGCGATCGAGCAAAGCATAATTTGGAATAATCGAACCGGCAATAGAATTTTCAATTGCCATAACAGCTTGTGTTGCTTTCCCTGAAACAAGTGCATCTGCAAGTGCGTCAAAAGTTAAACACTCTAAAAGCTGTATGTCCGTCGGGAAATAGTTCAATGCCACCTGATGGTGAAAAGAACCTTGTATTCCTTGTATGGCGATGATCGATTGCATTCTTTAGTTTTCCTTTTTGTTCAAAAAAAAAGTCCCGATTAAATCAGGACTTGTATAGGTTATCAACTTAATAATATTACAATGCCCTGTTTTCTTCTTGGTAAAAGAAGAAAAAGAAACGGTTGAAATATGTAGTTGTTGTATTCATTATTGTTGTAATAGATTACAAATGTACACTCCAGATTGAGAAAAACAAATTTTTAGCTATTTAATTTACCCTACGTAAAGAAATCTGTACATTTAAGATCATATTATGAATTTAATTGCAATAAATATCCCTTATGATTGAGGAACTGTTAACGATAAAAAATATTGACGTATACTTTGTTGTTGGGATTATCCTGCTCTTTGGTATATTGGAAAGCATCTCGGGTTTTTTAAAAAATTCAAATCGAAAAAAAGGAGATTGGATTCAAGAAATCTTAAGCTTTTTAGTTCTTGGGAATCTAGTAAAACCAATAATTATTCTTCTGATGTTCGGTCTTGGTACTTACTTTTTTCCTCAATATCGTTTAGCTTTAGCATCACTACCCTTTGTTGGTTTGTTTGCTGCATATATACTAATAGACGATGTACTGCAATATTGGTATCATCGAACAGCACACGAAACTCCTTTCTTATGGAAATTGCATCGTCCGCATCATCAAGCTGAAGAGATGGGGTTTTTTGTTTCTTATCGCAATGCGCTTTTATATTATCTATTAATGCCTAACATTTGGTGGGTTGCATTAATTCTTTTTTTAGGAGGCGGAAAAGTTGTTGCATTGGGTCTGATTATAAAGCAATTGATTATCATAGGTTCGCACAGTCAACTGAAATGGGATAAGCCTTTTTATCAATATGCTGCTCTACGTCCAATAATAAAAATATTGGAACGCATCATCATTACACCAGCCTTTCATCATTCCCACCATGGGACTTCCAAATTAGATACAGCGAGTGAACCCAATGGAAATTTCGGGAATATGTTCAGCCTTTGGGATCAGCTTTTTGGGACAGCAACCTTTCAGAGCAGTTATCCAAAAGAATACGGTTTACAACAAAAAACAAACGATCCTTGGACGGCTTCTTATTTTTACCCTTTTGTTAAATCTCCAGATTTAAAAAGTGAATGGAGCGCAGGATTTAAAAAAACGGATACAACTACTTTAGAAGCTATTTCTGTATCCTTAACCAAAGGAGAAGCATATCTCTGGTGTGCTTGTGGGATGAGTAAAAACCAACCTTTTTGCGATGGTTCGCATCATGGAACCAAGTTTAAACCACAAAAATTTGCTGTAAAAAGAACAGGAACAACAAGGTTGTGTAACTGTAAAAAAAGTAACAGAACACCTTTTTGTGACGACACCCACCTCAGCCTATAAAACTACCACATGAAAAAGAAACTCAAAAAAGCGGTTATTATTGGAGCAAGTTCCGGAATAGGAAAAGCCCTTGCACGAGAGTTGGTGGAGAACAATTATCATGTTGGCGTTACTGGAAGAAGGGAAGGTCATCTTCTAGAGCTTCAAAAAGAGCATCCAGAACAGATACACATAGCTGTATTCGACACCACAAAACCCAATACGATAGAACAACTTGAAACTTTAGAAAAAACATTAGAAGGCATCGATCTTTTTATTATCAGCGCTGGGATTGGGCACCTCAATTTGGACTATGATTATTCCTTAGAAAATGAAACCAATCAGTTGAATGTAATTGCCTTTACCCAATTAGTCAATTGGAGTATGCGTTATTTTGAGCAACAAGGACAGGGTCATTTAGTCAACATCTCTTCGGTTGCAAGTCGCAGAGGAGGGAGACAAGCACCAGCATATAGTGCTTCAAAAGCATATCAATCGATTTATCTTGAAGGGATGGCTCAGAAAGTAGCCTACGATAAGCTGCCTATTTACACCACTGATGTTCGTCCGGGCTTTGTGAAAACTGCAATGGCAAAAGCGGATAAAATGTTCTGGGTATCCAGTAAAGAAAAAGCTGCAAGGCAAATATTTCGAAGTATTCAACGAAAGAAAAGAATTGTTTATATCAGCCGACGTTGGGTAATAATCGCTTGGATTCTTGAGCGCATTCCTTGGTTTATATACAAACGCATGTAAACATATTTTAATTTACCTTTATAAAAAAAACAGGTGGCTTTAGTTCTAAATCAAATCAAGAAAAAATACAGTACGATCGAAGCACTTCAAGGTATCTCAGTAGAGTTGAAGGCTGGGGAAGTTGTCGGTTTACTAGGTCCAAATGGCGCAGGAAAATCTACACTCATGAAAATTTTAACTGGATCAATTGAACATTGGGACGGAACGATTACGTACAAAGGAGCTGACTTACGAAACTCCCTCAAAAGCATACAACAACGCACAGGGTACCTGCCCGAGAATAATCCGTTGTATGGAGAGTTATTCGTTTTAGAATACCTGCAATTTACTGCTTCGCTTTATAAAATCAAGAACGCACCATTTGCAAGTATCATCGAGCAAGTTGGTCTTACTGAATTTAAGAACAGAAAAATAGAAACCCTTTCCAAAGGATACCAACAACGTGTTGGAATTGCAGCCGCACTACTTCACGATCCTGAAATCTTAATTTTAGATGAGCCTACCACTGGTCTCGATCCCAATCAGATGGTCGAAATTCGAAAGTTAATCCGTACCCTAGGGGAAGATAAAATTGTAATCCTATCCAGTCATATCCTCTCAGAAGTAGAAAGTATTTGTGACCGTGTATTGATCATAAAAGAAGGTAAGCTGGTTGCTGATCAAAACCTAGACGAACTCCGTAAAGGTCAACAACAAATTATTTTAGTTGAGTTTGACTACCGAATTGAAACCGAGGCTTTGTCGAAAATCCCACATGCAACTAAGGTGGTCAACACTTTTGATTTTAACTATGAAATACATCTCGATACCCAAGAAGACATGCGACCTCAAGTCTTCGACTTTGCACACGACAATGAACTCAAGATTCTAGGCTTACAGCTTAAAAACGAAAACCTAGAACAGCTGTTTACCGAATCAACAACCTAGCAAAATGTTGCATACCCCTCGACTTCTTATCGCTCCACTTACCAAGGCAGACTGCAAAGACATTCACTATAAAAACTGCTTTCCAGAGGTTGCAGAATTCAACACTATTGGTATTCCTGAAAATTTTGAAGTGACTGAAACATTCCTTCAACCCCTATTTGAGCCTCAACGAGCAGAACAAGGGCAGCAATTGGGTTGGTCCATTCGCTTAAAAGAAAACAATAGGTTTATCGGAGAATTAGGAATGCGACTTACTACTCCCAAGTACAACAAAGGAGAAATTCACTACAGCCTGATTCCAGAATTTTGGAATAAAGGGTTTGCAACCGAAGCGGTACTAGCAATTCTAAAGCATGGTTTTGAAACCCTAAACTTACATCGAATCGAAGCGGGTGTAGCTACTCAAAATCTGAATTCCATTAAACTACTCGAAAAAGTCGGTATGACACGAGAGGGAATGCATCGTAAGATTTTGCCGATTCGTGGAAAATGGGTTGATAATTACAG
>PXYQ01000162.1 GCA_003023645.1 Candidatus Arcticimaribacter sp.
CATTCCAAGGGCTTTAGAAGCGTACAACATACCTTTGTGTCCAATAGACATTCCTAGCTAATAAAAATAAGGGCTAAGTGATTGTCGCGAATCAACTCGAAATGGATTGTATTGCTTTCTCTAGATCATTTATCTTGGTAAAAAGGAGTGATGAATGTTGATGATCTTATTCGGGTAGTGTTGAATTAAGTCTTTGGAAATGATTTGCATATAGCGAGCTAATACAATGAAATCGACTTGATGTTCTTGAAGGAGTTCCAATTGTTTTTGCTCCGCTTCTTTTTTACTCTCTTTGGTTACTGATACATGGTAGAAGGGAATGTCGAAACGGTCAGCGATGCTTTTTAAATCATTATGATTGCTCAATATAAAAGGAATTTCGACGGTTAGTTCTCCTGATTGGTGGCGTGCTAAAATGTCATATAAGCAATGATCGTATTTTGAAACAAATAAGGCCATTTTCGGTAATGCATTGTTGAGGTAGATGTCAATCTTGAGATGGAATTTATTTCCGACAGAGTCTATAAAGTTTGTTTTAAAGTTCTCTATACCTTGTTCGTTGTCTGCGATTTCGCATTCAACTCGCATAAAGAATACAGCATTGACTCGATCTACATATTGATCGATATATACAATATTGCCATTATTACCATGAATGAAGTTAGTTACGGCAGCAATAATTCCCTTTTGATCTGGGCAGTTCATAACCAATGTGATTCTTTTCATGATGTTATTTTTTACAAAAATATTGGTTCTCATGCAATTGGCAAATTGAATATGCACTTTTCATTCGAATTTGAGCAAAAAAAACCCCGAGAGCCTACCAGGAACTCTCAGGGGAAACCAAACAATTATGTTTTAATTTTGTCTAAAAGGCATAGATTGCAGCAACTACAAAAGAGGCTAAGCTGTCTGTAAAGTCAGTCGCATTTTTTGAGTAGATGTTTGCAGAAGCAGAATCAATTCTAAATTCTGGCTTTAAGATGAAATTTCCTTTCGTGTAACTCCCAGTGATTGTAAAGGAAGTATTATCCGCATCTTCTGTAGTACCTGATAACGCTCCAGTGAATAAAGCTCCTGCTCCACCATTTGTTTCGCTAAATATCTCTCCTCGTAATCCAATACTAAAGCTATCTGATAAAGTGTATTGAGGGTATAATGCGACACCTGAGAAGCTAGCATCTGCAGCAAGTTCTGTTATGGTAGCGTTGATTCCTAGAAATAATTTTTCAGAAATATTGAATCCACCAGTAAAGTCAAATTGAGTGTAGTCATCACCAGATAAGAAGTTGATGTATTGACCGTATAATCCTAATTGTGCTCCAAAAGTTGATGCATCAGAATAATCTGCCTCAGTTTCATCGGTCGCATTCATTACTGCAACCATAATAGATACGTTATCTGAAACGGCATAATCAGCTTTGAAACCTGTATGCGAAAACGGTCCCCAAGAGAACATATACGAAGTTGAATAGTTGAAGTTTGCAACTGGAGAAATAACTTCATATCCTAGAAAGGTGTTGAAATTTCCTAAGGTTAATGTTAGTTTGTCATTTACATTGTAATAGGCATACAGTTGGTTTACAATATTTGATGATCCAGCCGAATTAAAAACTGCATCTGCTCCTCTAGGCCCATATACTAAATCGGCAACAAAACCACTCTTCTCCCCTTCATAAGAAAGGACGATGTTGGCCATTCCGAGCGCAAAGCCTGGAAGATTTGAAAATGAAGTGTTGGGAGCAAATTCATTGCTTCTGTAGTAGGTGTCTATTGATCCTGAAACAGAAAAGCTAGGTTTTTCTTCTGTCGCTTCTACAGCTGTTTCTTCGGCAACTTCATCCTGTGCATACGTTAAAGATCCTGCTAAAAGTGCTAGTGTTAGTAATGTTGTTTTAAAAATTTTCATAGTATAAAAGTTATATTTAGTTATCGTTAATTTTAGTGTTGGTTTAATCTAAAGTCAGCATAGGCATCCATTCCATGTTCAGCTAGATCAAGACCTTTAAGCTCTTCTTCTTTCTCAACTCGGATGCTTCCACCAGAAAGTAATTTGACGATGTAGAGTAGCGCAAAGCTGCTTCCTATACAAAATGCACCTACGATACCAACACCAGCCAATTGAATTAAAAATTGATCAACCCCAGCCATTGCTCCGAAGATTCCAACTGCAAGCGTTCCCCAAATTCCACAGATCAAGTGAACAGCAACTGCTCCAACTGGATCGTCTAATTTTAATTTGTCTATTAAGGAAATCCCTAACACGATAATGATACCTGCTATGATTCCAATTAGAATAGCATCCATTGGGCCCATTTGGTCAGCTCCTGCGGTAATCCCTACAAGTCCACCAAGTACACCATTCATAAACATGGTTAAATCAAAGTTTTTGTAAAGAATGTTCGAAAAGATTGCTGAAGATACTCCTCCTGCTGCTGCTGCCAAACATGTAGTTACAAGGGTTAAAGATGCCAATTCAGGATCTGCAGATAGTACAGAACCACCGTTAAATCCGAACCATCCTAACCAGAGGATCAATACGCCTGCTGCTGCTAGCGGAAGATTGTGTCCGGGTATTGCACGTGATGTTCCGTCTGCGTCAAATTTCCCAATTCGAGCGCCTAATAAATAGATTGCTACCAAAGCTGCCCATCCACCAACAGAGTGAACTAATGTAGATCCAGCGAAATCATAGAATCCCATTGCGTCAAGGAATCCACCACCCCATTTCCATGATCCAACGATTGGGTAGATCAATCCTACATAAAGAATAGCAAAGATCATAAAGCTTTTAAGTTTGATGCGTTCTGCAACTGCACCAGATACGATAGTCGCTGCGGTTGCTGCGAACATACCTTGAAACAAGAAGTCGGTCCACCAAGTGTAGCCTCCGTCTGCATAAGCTGCGGTCATTCCTCCTTCTGGAGCTGCGATTCCGAAGCCAGCAAACTTGAAAATACCCAAGGCTCCTTCTTCAAATCCAGGATACATAAGATTG
>PXYQ01000043.1 GCA_003023645.1 Candidatus Arcticimaribacter sp.
GGAAGGAGCTACAATGCCAAAATTAACATCAATGCATTTCTATGCTTGGAAGTCTGGACTCAAAACGGGAATGTATTATTTAAGAACAAAATCTGCTGTAGATGCGATTAAGTTTACAGTAACCAAAGAAACCAAAAAGGAAGCGAAACCAGTTCTAGCAACTGCAACAGCTACAGTTGAAGAAACAATAGGATCAGTAAACGCCGCAGCTAGCAAAGTTACCCCTGCAGCTGTACCTGTAGAACCTCTTACTCCTTCTGAATTGAAGACAATGCTGCAACAATCAAAAGAAAACGAAGGCGATGATTGCCTGATGTGCGGTTCATAAACAAACCTG
The DNA here is from genome assembly GCA_003023645.1 of Candidatus Arcticimaribacter sp. Lineage (GTDB taxonomy): Bacteria > Bacteroidota > Bacteroidia > Flavobacteriales > Flavobacteriaceae > Arcticimaribacter. The sequence goes on from PXYQ01000043.1 coordinate 338, forward strand.
TTTTCTCACTATATAAACTCCGTTTTCGAACGGAGTTTTTTTTTGCTCAAACTTGAACATTATAATTTAATTGCATCAAAATTTGTCTTACCAAGTAACTCCTAAAAAGTAGTTTGATAGGAAAACATATTATAAATAAAAAGCTCCTTATCTAATTTAGATAAGGAGCTTTTTGATTCTAAAATCGTAAAAGGCTAAGATTCGATTTTACGAATATTATCTAAAAAGGTTTCCATAACATTCAACTTATGTAGATATAGGTCTTTTGATTTCAAGAGGATATTGAAATAAAGAGTAGCATTTTTTGGACTCGTTTCTTCGTTACGAGTACGTTCAATCTGAGCGTTAATTTTTTCATCAAGCTTGCTTATGATATTCGAACGATTGTTTAAAACATTTTCAAGTTTAGCAACCGAATTGTTTTCAAAAGCTTCCATAGCTTCTTGGAAAACGGATCCTGTAAGCTCATAAATTTCTTGTAAATCACGGACTTGACTTAACTTGAGTTTTGAATGATCGTTGTTCACGTGCTTGTAGCTTTTCTTTACGATATACTCCAAGTCGTCTGTTATGTCTTGAATTAGACTTAAGATAACGATGTAGAAGTTACTCGCCGACAAACTCGATTCTTCTAGATTTTTGATAAAGTAAAAAATATTCTCTCTCAATTCATCAACATCGTCAGTTAATCGGTTGATGTTTTTCTTTCCTTTTTTGAGTAGTGATTTATCGTGTTTAGCAAGCCCCTCAGAAAGTATTGCATAGACCTTGTCAACACGCTTAAACACTTTTATAACGTTCTTTGTGCTTTCGTCCATAACTCCTTTAATGGAGTTACTTTCAGATTTCACCAACCCTTCTAGATCGATAAGTTCAGCATTTTCGCTTTTGTGTTTCAAATAGTTTTTTCCAATAATCAATAAGATTATAAAGAGTATAATTGCGATGGCTTGAGGCCCACCTAATTTAATTAGCGTTACAATAATTCCAGACACAACAAAGGCAGTGAATGCAGTTAAAAACCAACCTCCAATTACATTGAGTACCCCAGCAACGCGATAAACAGCACTATCTCTTTGCCATGCGCGATCGGCAAGAGAAGTTCCCATTGCCACCATAAACGTAACATAAGTTGTCGATAATGGAAGCTTGTACGAGGTTGCAATAGAAATCAATATCGAGGCAACTACCAAATTGACACAGGCACGAAGCATGTCAAAAGATGGAGCATCTTTGATGTTCTGATTTTTTAAAACCAATTCTGTATTTGAAAATTGCAGGTCTATCTTTTCTTTTAAACCAGAAGGGATTAACATATTGAAACCACTTCCAGTTATTTGGAATATTTTTACAATTCCTTTGGAAAGAAAATTAGGCTGAAAACGTTCTTTAATAGTGTTTTGATCCGATAAATCTAATTCCGTTTTCATTACCTTTTTAGCTTTGGTAGATACCCACAAGGTTAACACCATTATACCACCTGAAAGAATTAGCAATAAAGTAGGTGTAGGAACTTTAGAGGAGAGTACACCCATACTAAATTCCGAAGCTGCAACTCCAGAAACAACCCATGCTTCGTAAGACTGATAAGCTGCGATTGGAACTCCAATGAAGTTTACTAGGTCATTTCCTGCAAACGCTAAGGCCAAGGCAAAAGTTCCAGTTCCAATAATAACCTTATAGATATTTGCTTTAAAAAATTTAATTACACTAAAAGAAATTCCAAACCAAACTAAGAAGTTAACTAAGACTACCTTGAATACTTCTTGCTCCAATAAGTCTTTGATTTTCATCCCCCCTAATAGGTCGTATTTTACGTTAGCAAAAGGGGTTCCTTTAATCCCTTTCATTAAAATAAAATAGGTGATAGCAGACAGAGCAATACCCCCAAAAAGAGCACTAACCCACATTGCTTTTTTCTCAAATTCATAGGTTAAAAAAAACCTTGAAAACCATTGAACAATTGCACCAACAGTTAGAGCAACTACTACCGAGAGTAAAATACCTGAAATAATTTGAATAGCTTTTGCCGTGTTGATGTAGTTAATAATAGTACTAAAATCTCCAGAATCACCACTGATTTTAATAATTGACATGAAAACAGCAGCACCCAATAAGGTAAATACAATAGAAACCGTTGTTGAAGTTGGCATACCTAAGGTGTTGAAAAAATCAAGAAGTAAAATGTCGGTTAACATTACCGCAGTGAAAATTAAAATGATTTCGTCGAAGTAAAATTCTCCAGGATTAAAAATACCTTTTCGAGCAACCTCCATCAGTCCACTAGAAAACAAAGCTCCACAGGCAACCCCCAAAGATGCAAGGATCATGATGGTTCTAAAAGGTATTGCTTTCGATCCCACCGCCGAATTCAAAAAGTTTACTGCATCGTTACTAACTCCAACAATTAGATCTCCAACAGCTAAAACTGCTAAAACCGCAACGAGTATTAAATAAATATTATCCATAGTTTTTTATTATTAGAAGTGAATGTCAAATTGGATACGGTACACAATTTTATTGTTTGAAGCGACTGTATTTTCATAGGTCGCATCCGTTTGAATTTTTAATTTATGTTTAGCAACGTATTTAGATAAGCCCAAAGTGTATTGCGTAATTTTGTTTTTCGAAGATACGATTTCATCAAAATTAATATGGGTATAACGCCCAGTTATTGCAACATTTGATGGGAGTACATATCCCATTTGAACGTTGGTAGCATTTCCAATATTTACTACAGCACCCGTAAGGCTATTATCTGTATTTCGAGCAAGAGGAGCATCAGCATCTCGGTCGGCATATTCAGCCATGATAGAAAAGCCTCGATATTTAAAGTGCGCATCAAAAAACAGTGTACTTACATCCGTCTGATAAAAACCATCTGCGGTTTCTAGATAAGAACCTTGGTTGCTTCTCGATTTAACAGCATCGTTATTCAGATCATAAACTACCCCAACCAAAAGTTTTGGAGTTTGTTCGCGTTCCAAATCAGCTCCTCGGTAATCCCCTTTACTTTTAAAGTTTCCAAAAGGAAGTACTTCTACTCTTCCGGTATATTGGTGCCCGCCTAAGTTTCCAGCGGTTATGTTACGGCCCTCTCCCTGTGAGATTGCAAAAATTTCTTTGACAATAAAGTTTTCAGATAATTTAAAATGGTGACGAAGTTGTACTCCTAAATCACGGTCAATATTGAATTTACTATTCAATAACGAACGATCAACCATGGCTAAATCGCCTGAAGAAATCACACGCTCTATGTTTCCTGGTAATTTTCCTTGACCAGCTTGTAATGTAAAATTCTTATAAAAATTCCAACGCACGTAAGCATCAAGAATATAACGTGGTGCATTACTTGTAAACTGATTTGCACCAGAAATATCACGGTTCGATAAACCCAATTCCAGTTTGTAGGTTAATTTGGGACTGTATGCAAAACCTTTGAACTTCAATCGAGCCCGTCTTACTAAGAAATTAGACTCTGGACTTCCAAAAGAATCATCAGATTCACTCCAAGTAGAAGAAGTTAAGAATTGCATTCTAGCACTTATATTCATTGAGAAAGTACTGTCTTTCGCATTAATATTGAGTAATCCTTTTCCAAATTTAGAAGCGGTTACTTCTTGGCCGTAAAGTGACGAGGTCGTTACAAACAAGGTTATTAGAATTAGTTTAATTGCACGCATAATTGAGTTTATTTTGTGCAAATGTGAAAATTAAATGTTATCGCTATGTTAACCCAATGTTATTATTTTTTAGAATTTGATGCTGTACCCCAAACTAAAGGATCTCCCAATTTTAAATAATGAAAAGGGTCGTTGCTCTTCTCCATAATAATCGTAGAAACTTTCTTTTGTATCCGCTAGTATATTCTGCATTTTAAATGTGAGGGTTTGATTTTGGTTTGCTCCAAATTTTTTGGTGCAGGTTAGATTTAAATTATTGAAGGGATCTGTATAAACATCAGGAATATTTCCAACTCCTACGACTTCTAGTGTTTTTCCTTGAACATTATAGAACAAACCAGTTTCTAAGTTTTTACTTACAATTGCATACGTTAATCCAGCATTGATTAAAAAGGGAGATTGCCCTTGAAGTGTTCTTGTTCTATCGATAACCCGATTTGGTTCTGTAGCGACTCTGCCGTTATATTCTGCATCGGTCATTTCTTGCTGAGAAAAGATAAGAGAAGTATTTATGTTTATCGCAAGCTTTGAATCGTCATTATCGATGAGGTTTTTACGATACTCTATTTCAATACCAGCAACAGTTGCTTCTGAATTGTTTCTTCCAATTAATTGATTTGGCGAGTTTAATCCTAAGGCTACAACTTCAATAGGATCTTCGAAGTTTTTGTAAAAAGCACTGATTGCATAAAATTGGTTTCCTTCTCCATAGTGTTCAAAACGGAGATCAAGATTGTTGATGTAAGTCGGCTTCAAATCCGGATTCCCAATGAAATAGCGTTCGGTAATTGGATCGAATATTTGAGCTGAGGAATTTTCTTTAAAACTTGGACGTGCAGTTGTTTTAGAATAAGAAAAACGCAAATTGGTTTGTTCGCTCAGCGATCGAATTATATTTATCGACGGGAAGAAGTCGTTTACATCAATTAACTCTTCCTTGTTGTAAATAACCTGATCGATAGATTCTCCGGTATATTGAAGTGCGTAGTTTTCAAAACGAATTCCGAACGTAGCTTTCCATGCTTCAGATAGTTTTAATTCCGCAGAAACAAATCCGGCGATCGTGCTACTTTGCGCGTCGTATTGATTAGTTCTTTGAAGGCTCCCTAGAATATATGAACCGCGGTTGGTGTCTGCAGTCCAAAGATTACTTGGGTCTAAAAGGCTGTTCGGATTTCCCAGCAATTCCTCGCTACGGCCTATAAAATCGATTGCATAATTCGATGTTCTAAAGCTTCTGTCTTTTGAAGAATAGGCAGCTCCTGTTTTTAGTTTTCCTTTAATTTTTCCTTCGGGAAGTTGATAAGTGTATTGTATTGTACTAGCAAGTGCATCTTCTTTTAGTGTTCTCCAAAGGCGTTGAGGCAGTTGAGTAGTAGATGGAGAAATGGTAAAGAAACTTTTACTAGCGTTGGTTTCAAATACGGTTTTCTTAAAGTCTTTATCAAAAACTTCAGCATACGAAGGAGCAATTTTCCATTCAATTATCGATTTCCCTTCATTCAAAATATGTTTAGCGCTAAAAGGAATTGAAACAATATTACGATCGGTATAGGTCAAAATATTCGCTTGACCGATATAAGGATTTTCAAGGTAGTCTGCATATTCAGCAAAAATCGCATTTGACTCAGCGCTTCTTAAATTCAATACGTTCAACTTGTATTTGGAGTTTTTTGTTTTTAAAGAAACTCCAAATAGAGCGCTAGCAAGTTTTTTAATTACTCCCAACTCGCCTCTTTGAGAAGTATTGTTTTCTATGCCCGAGGTTTCCTTAGCAATAGTTCCAGTTTGATAGTCTTTATAGTAATCTGTGTCTGATCGAAACCCGAGCGCAGCGATAAACCCAATGGCGGTGTCGTTTTTAAGCTTGAACTGGTTGCTTGCAGTAGCACCAAAACTATAGTCGATCCCGCTGCGATAGCGATTTACAGCCATCTGTTGTTCAAATGTACGGGTCACTTTATTCAAAACACCGGCATATCCTATGGCATTTTGCTCGGGCAAAGGAATATTCTGTGCAGCTCCAATCGGCCGATCAAAGTAACCGTTGTTAAAACCAAATAAGTTAGTACCCCCGGGGTTGTTGCGAATAGCATTGTCAACAAAATTCATGTCCGGGTTATAGTTTCCAGAAACTGAAAACCCATATTCTGGAAGTGTCGAAAAATCCTTAAGGACGATGTTAACAATACCACCACTAAAATCTGCAGGAAGATCTGCACTGGCCGATTTGCTTATGATGATGTTGTCTAAAATGTTTGTTGGAAAAACATCAAGTTGAAGGGTGTTTTTGTCGGGATCTAATCCAGGAACTTCGAGACCGCCTAGAAGTGTTTTAGAATACCGATCGCCCAAACCTCGAACATAAACAAATTTTCCGTCTTGAATAGATACACCGGGCACACGCTTAATGGCTGCAGCTAAATTGCTATCACCTGTTTTCTTGATTGTCTGAGCAGAAAGGCCATCAATAAGATTAATAGACTTTTTTTGAATAGCTAAAATGGCTACTTCAGAATTTTTGCGTTGAGAGGTTGTTACGACAACTTCATCAAGACTGTTGGATGAGGGATTTAAAATTACATCAATTAAGAATTCCTTATCTCCAATAATATTGATTTCGGTGATTTTTTGGGTTTCATATCCGACATACGAAAGTTCTATAAGATACGTTCCGTCGACAACTTCGAACAGAAACTTCCCGTCAAAGTCCGTTGTAATACCTTCTATAAAACTTTCGTTGGTTACATTTTTTAAAATAACGTTTGCAAAAGGAAGGGGGTCGTTAAATTCTCCATCGATTACGGTACCCGTAATAACTGACTGTGAAAAACCTAATGTTGTAACAAAAATAAAAAAACTAGTAAAAATATTTTTCATAGGGTAAAAAAAGGTTAGCCTGAATAAATCAGGCTAACGGACTTTGTTATGTTTATTAATTATTCAAAGCACTCCAAAGGGTCCATGAGAAAACCGTTTCATCAGCACCAGTGTTTGCAACTTGTTCCGAAACTACTTGTGCCCAATCTGCATAATCCGTCACAGCTGTGTTTGTGAATATTTCAGATAAAGTCGAAGTTGCCGACACGAAATAGAAATCACTAAAATTTAAGTTATTAGGACTAGCTGCAGTTGCAACACCGTTGTAGGTGTCTGCATCAATTCCTTTGATTGCAAGACCGTCAATGTTTTTGAAAACTACGTTATTGGTAAAACCAGTCGCATCACTTTTCCAGTCTCCAAGAAAGTTTTTTCCAGATTCGGGAGCCGTATTCGCATAGACAGTTGCATCGTTTATTGTGAATGACCCACCAATTGTTCCAGTACTATCTTCTGTACCGTCTATTTCAAAAGGGTTATCTGAATTAGATCGCAACACAATAACCGCATTAGTAAGTGTTCCTCGAAAACCTTCGTCTAAATCGATTGCATCATCTCTTTGGTTCAGGATAACGATATTTGTGATTTGGGCAGCGCCTCCAAAAATTTCAATCCCATCATCATTACTTCCTACAACTTCGATATTATTTAAAGTAGTTCCAGAACCAATTCCACCCAAGGTCAAACCTTGAATTTCATCTCCTCCGGCCAATTGAGTTCCACTGTGACGTATAGAAACATAAGAAAATGAACCCGATGAATCTGCATCATCACTTCCACCATAAGAAGTCCAAGCATAGCCTTCTGCTATTCCTTCGATATCGTCGGAACCTCCATCTTCACCAACAACAGCGTTTCCTAAGATGATGATACCACCCCACTTGCCAGTGTCGGTTGGTTTACGATTGGGACTTATAATACCATCTCCGTAATCGATGCTGTCTTCGATATCGGTAAAAATTATGGGCGAATCTTCAGTGCCAATTGCATTGATTGAAGCTCCTGCCGCTATAACTAAAGCAGTAGCTTCAACACCTTGACCATTTTGAGCCTTGACAATTGTTCCCGCTTCAATGGTTAAAGACCCACCAGATCGAACAACAACTTTTCCGTTCATGATCCAGATACGATCGTTTGTCCAAGCTTGTGCATCATCTATGTACGTAATTCCACCTGTTCCAACGGTTCTACTTGTAGGTGTTGTTGTTGGAATCGTGGTTGTTATGGTTACAGTTTCTGTAACAACAACTGTTTCAATAATGGTTTCTGGATCAGCAGTACAAGAACTCATCATCAGTACAGAAAAAATTAAAGATGTTAAAGCGATAGGTGAATTTTTGATTTTCATAGTTATGTTTTTATTATGGTACAAATCTATTACGACCCTTAGTGGTTTTTTTTAACTAAAAGTTAAATAGTCCCCCTTAAATGTTAACCAACCATAAATATTTTGAGCTTGACTTAACTTACACATAACATCGAATACTTTCCAAAATCTTCTTATTTTTACCTAAAATACATTTATGAATTGGGAGCAGCTTTTATCCTTACAGCGATACGGTGACAAAACCAAAAGACTCAGAAAGGAGCAAGATGAAACACGCTTAGGCTTTGAAGTGGATTACGATCGAATCGTATTTTCTGCTGCCTTTAGAAGCTTACAGGATAAAACACAAGTCATTCCCTTTTCAAAAACAGACTTTGTCCACACCCGCCTTACACATAGCCTTGAGGTTTCGGTAGTTGCTCGAAGCATAGGAAGATTAGCTGGGAAAGCAATTCTTGAAAAACACCCGCACCTTTCCGAAATTCATGCATATCAATCCAATGATTTTGGAGCTATTGTCGCTGCGGCTGCTTTAGCGCATGATATCGGTAATCCGCCTTTTGGCCATAGTGGTGAAAAAGCGATTGGACATTTCTTTTCTGATGGAGCTGGAGCACATTATAAAGCAGAATTGAATGCTTTAGAGTACGAAGACCTTTGTAAGTTCGAAGGAAACGCCAACGGCTTTAAAATTGTATCTCAATCTATGGAAGGCGCACCGGGTGGTTTACGACTCAGCGCAGCTACTCTTGGCGCCTATATGAAATACCCTAAAGCCTCTTTGCCTCATAAACCTACCCAACATGTTGCGGACAAAAAATTTGGCTTTTATCAAGCACAAGCTACCGACTTTAATACGCTTGCTCAAGACCTTGGATTAACGAGTAAAGCAGGAACCTATTACCGACATCCATTGGCTTATTTGGTCGAAGCTGCAGATGATATTTGCTACACTATTATTGATTTTGAAGATGGAATTAACCTCGGATGGATTTCAGAATCGTATGCTTTAGAATATCTAATCAATCTGGTAAAAGATTCGATTGACAAAAAAACCTATGCCTCCTTAAAACACACGCCGCAACGGATGAGTTATCTAAGAGCACTCGCGATCAATAGCCTTATAAAAGATGCAGTAGCGATCTTTTTAAAGAATGAAGAAGCAATACTTTCAGGAAGCTTTCCACATGCCTTGTTGGACAAAAGTAAGTATGCCGCTCAGATAGACGATATTATCTCGCTAAGCGTCGAGAAAGTGTATCATTCGCCAGAGGTACTGCAAAAAGAGATTGTGGGTTATAAGGTTATTACAACTTTATTGGATGCCTTTACCACAGCTGCTGTTCACGAATTTAAGGGACAGGCTGATGCCTACGATCAACTCATTCTTCGTTTAGTTCCCAACGGTACACCTTTTATATCTGACACGCTTTACGATACCCTTCTCAATGCGACTTGTTATGTTGCAAGTCTTTCCGATGGAAAGGCAATGGAGTTATCAAAAAAAATGAAATAACGTTTACTTACACCCTATTTATGCTACGCTGGATTATTCTCATCATCTTTTTCTCCTTGTTTGGGGCCTATGCCTTTCAGGCAATAAAAACCTTAACACAACAACGCAGCCTCCTGATTTTATACTGGGTAGTAGTAGTGCTTGTGTTTGCAAATTTTGCTTACCACAGCATTTCTTTTGATCGTCACGAAGGTTTTAATTCAGGCATGAGTTTGGCATTGGGCTTATTTCTTTCCTTATTTGTTTTTCAAACCTTTATTGTACTCTTCCTGTTTTTTGAAGATATTGTTCGAATTCCTCAAGCCGTGTATCGCTTTTTCACTCAAGGAGAAGGGGTTCAACGTTATTTCCCTGACCGCAGAAAATTTATTTCAAAATTAGCCCTTGGAATTGCAGCCGTTCCACTAGCATCGCTTTTGTATGGAATGTACAAAGGAAAGTATAACTACAAGGTTTTACGTTACACCCTTGAATTCGATAACCTCCCAAAAGCGTTTGATGGCTTTACCTTAACTCAAATTTCGGACATTCACAGTGGGAGTTTTGATAACAGAGAAAAGGTGTCCTACGGGATGGATTTGATTAATGAACAACAATCGGACGTTATTCTTTTTACAGGTGATATGGTCAACAATAAGGCATCGGAAGTATATCCTTGGATGGATTTGATGACTTCACTCAAAGCCTCGCAAGGGAAGTTTTCTGTTTTAGGAAATCATGATTATGGAGATTATGTGCAATGGGACACAGATGAGGCGAAAAAGAAAAACCTCTCAGATTTGATTGAAGCACAAGAAAAAATGGGCTTCAAGGTTTTATTAAACGATGCCCAATTCTTAGAAAAAGACGGCGAACGTATTGCATTGGTTGGCGTAGAAAACTGGGGTAAAGGAGGCTTTAAAAAGGCAGGTGACCTAAATCTAGCGGTTTCGAACGTCAATTCAGAAGATTTCAAAATTTTAATGTCCCATGACCCTTCGCATTGGGAGGCACAGGTTATTGAACATCCTTTTCCTTTTGAACTTACGTTAAGCGGACACACTCATGGGATGCAATTTGGGATTGAAATCCCAGGTTGGTTTAAGTGGAGCCCAGTAAAATGGCGCTACAAGCAATGGGCTGGAGTATATAATCAAGCCAAACAATATCTCAATGTAAACCGGGGTTTTGGTTTTTTAGCCTACCCCGGAAGAGTAGGAATCTGGCCCGAAATAACTGTAATTACCTTAAAATGCTCGCAGAAAGTGGTTTAATAAAAATAACTTAAATTGCATAAAACTTTTAAACACTATTATCCGTGTCAAAATTTGGTGAATTAATAGACGATAAAGCCCCGTTGCTCCTTGTTTTTTTTCAAGAAGACGCTAACCCTTCCGAAGAGTTTCATCCCGCTTTACGAGATGTCGCTGCTGCTATTGGTGATCAAGGAAAGGTAATTAAAATTGAAACAAACAAAAACACGAAGCTAACTGAAGCACTCCGAGTAAAAGCCATTCCTACCCTTATGATTTATAAAGATGGAGAAATGGTTTGGAGACAAAGTGGTGAGCAAAACGCAAACACATTGATCAGCCTTATGAACGATTATGTAGGCTAATTTTCCTACTCGTCTTCAAACAGGCTATCAAACATTGCTAAGGGTTCTATTGCAATAAAAACACGTTTCTCCATACTGTCTCGATAGGCATCTGTTTCATGTAAGCTCACATACAACATCAATCTTCTGTAACCATTGACTTCGTCCATTATGATTTCCTCATAAGCAGTCTGGTCTTCTGGATCTAAACCACTTAATTGTGATAAACGTTTTTCATAAACCGAAGCAATATTCTCTATTAAAGAACGTCCAGCAATACTATCCCCGCCAATATAAAGACCAGCTACAAAATCTTCTTGACTGGTAAAGTAATCATAAGATCCATATAGAAATTCGAACGGAGCGGTATGATTCTGAAAAGCAACTATTTTAGATGCCATAAATGCCTCATCTTTATTGTCAATAATAACTTCAATTAAGGCACGATACCGTTCTACTTCGGTTAGTATTTCTTCCCCGAGGTCGTATTGAAGGTTTAAAGACAGGCTTTCAAAATATTCCAATTGGTCGCGATATTTTTCTGCAATTTGATCGAAAAGTTTGCGCGCGTCTTCTGTTGCTCCTACACGATAATATCCCTCGATGAAGGGAGTTAAAAGACTGTAATAACCGAAATAGTCTACCGGCATTTTTTCCAAATTCAAGTCAATGATCTCTTTCGCTTTTTCAAGCTTTCCTTCATCAATCAATACTTCGGCCAAACGAGCCATATTGCTTCTATAAGAAATACTGTTTTTTCGAGTTTCTGGATCGTGGTAAATTTCAGGGCTATCTGAATTTCCCCATTCCCATTTTTTAACAATTTCGTACATTAAGTCACCATCCAAACGCCCCATCAAATAGGGGTTATTTTTGTTTTTAGGAGTTTTTATTGGAACTAGTTTATAAACCAAACCTTCTAGTTGCAGGTAGTTTTTCATCCAAAGATATTCGGAATCATCGTAGCTACCCCCAGTAAAATAGAGCGGTCTTTTCCAGTCGTTGTTTGCTAGAATATCCAACATAATCAACTGGTTTTTGTACAACCCTCCCTTTGGTAAGTCAATATCAATATAAGGTACAATCAAGTCGCGGTCTTTTTCTTTGACTAAGCCACTCTGAATTACATTTTCTACATTGACATTTACGCGGATTTTATTTGTTGGGTAAAACACCATCTCTTGAGTCCCCTTTGGATACAAATCAGGATCTCCACCAGATTTCTGAATGACCCTTTTGTATTTGTTTCGCGGATCGTCGCTGGATACCCAATTCATAAAATCTTTGATATCCCAACGAACACTGTCAATGATCGATTCGTGTTTGGTGTAATCCCGCACCCCATAGGCATATTGTGCATGCTCCAACTGAATGTCGATTGCTTCGCTAGTGTAGGTCTTGCGTTTCATTTGATCGATATACCAATCCGTAGCAATAAGACTGGTGTTGATGGGTCGAACATCTTGACGGTACTCTTCAATATCTTGGGCATACCAAAGTGCAAAAGTATCGTTGTCTCCAATAGTGAAAATAATGGCACCTACATCTTTTTGAATAGAAGCCAAATAAGACTTAGAAATTGACTGAGCTGTATAACGCCCAGAACGATCATGATCATCCCAATTTTGGACACCCATCAATACAGGTACAGCAAGAAAACAAGCAAGAACAGAAACAGGAACTACCAATTTATTGGACCAGGTGTTCCGTAGGTTTTGAATCAAGGCAAAAGCACCCATCCCAATCCATATTGCAAATACATAAAAAGAACCCACCAAGGCATAGTCACGCTCTCTAGGCTCAAAAGGTCGTTCGTTGAGGTATATTTTTAATGCAAGTCCGGTAAAAAGGAAAAACAACATCAGTACCCAGAACTTCATTTTGTCTTGCCCATATAAAAAGAACACGCCAATGAGTCCAAGAATAAAAGGAAGAAAGAAATAGGTGTTTCGAGCTTTGTTGTTCAGTGAATCTGCACTCAGTTCATTCTGGTTTCCTAATCGTATCGAATCAATAAAAGGGATACCACTAATCCAGTTTCCATTCAGACTGTTATACCGCCCTTGAATATCATTTTGTCTTCCTGTGAAATTCCACATAAAATAGCGCACATACATATACCCAATTTGGTATTGAAATAAATACGTCATATTACTTAAGAACGAAGGCTTCTCGATGTTGAGGTAAGGCGACATCTTCTTGTAAAAGTCATGATAATCTTCTCCCGAAACACTTCCTTCGGAAGCATCTTGTCTAAAAGACTGAACTTCCCGCATCAGTTGTTTGCTCCCCCGGTATTCTGGTTTAACAGAAAATTCTAAAGGTGCGGTAAAATTCATATAGTTTGCTGCATGTTCCGAGCTGTGCAATCTTGGGAGAATTCCTTTGTGGTTAGAATTGGCATTTATTCGTGAGCCTTCCCAGTTATTAACGATTAGGTAGCGTCCCGTTTTTTCATCCCGTTCATATTTGGGCTTGTCATCGATATAAGGCTCTTGGTCGTCCTGTCCTGCATACATGTCAGAAAACATTGGGCCGTAGAACAATTTGGTTTCTGGATATTGTTCTAGGTTATAGTAAGCTAATAACTGTCGCGCATCTGAAGGCGAATTTTCATTGATAACCGTATTGGCATTGGCCCGTATAGGAAGCATGATCCAAGAAGAGAACCCGAGAAAGACGAAAAGAATACAGAGTATACCTGTGTTGAGATTCACATAGTTTTTTTTACGTGTAAAACGCAAACTGTAAATGAAAAATCCAATGAGTAAAAGAGCAGTAAAGAGCGTTCCACTGTTGAAAGAAAAACCTAGGTTGTTCACGAAATACACTTCCATTTTACCAAACAACGCCAGCGTTAGGGGTAATAATAATTTAAAGATAAAAAGTAAAACCGCCACGGATAGTACATTGGCTATGATAAACCCTTTAAAGGTTACTGTTTTATAATTTTTAAAATAATACAACATTCCCATCGCAGGAATTGTCAACAGACCCATAAAGTGAACTCCAAAAGAAAGACCAATAACAAAAGCGATGAGCAACAACCAACGATCTCCTCTGGGGGTATTCATTTCTTGTTCCCAGCGCAGACTCAACCAAAATAAAAGCGAAAGAATACAAGTAGCCATGGCATAGACTTCTGCTTCAACAGCGTTGAACCAAAAACTATCAGAAAAACAAAAGGCAAGTGCGCCTATAACGGCACTTCCAAAAAATGCTAAGGCGTCATTAGTAGTTTCTATAGCGCTAAAAGCGGGTAATTTTTTAAGTAGAAGGGTTAAAGTCCAAAATAAAAACAGAATTGTGAAGGCACTCGAAAAAACGGACATTAAGTTTACCAGTAAAGCAATTTGTTCTGGACCACTTGCAAACAAGGAAAAAAAGGCGCCCATCATTTGATAAAATGGAGCCCCTGGAGGGTGACCAATTTGGAGTTTTGCAGAGGTTGCAATATATTCACTTGCATCCCAAAAGCTAGCAGTAGGCTCTACTGTGAGTCCAAAAGTGACAAGAGCAATAGCAAAAACACTCCATCCAAGTGTACGATTCCAGAATTCGAATTGTGTAGTGTTCATAGGTCAGTTTTTCTGAAAACGAATGTAAGAATATTTGAAGAAACAACCTCGTATTTAACAGAATGCAAACTTTTATATACTAAGATTTAATTATTTTATATAAATGACTTGTAGGAGCAAATATTTCTATTAAATTTGCACCTCCAATGGTCTATGGTGTAACTGGCAACACGTCTGGTTTTGGTCCAGAAGAGTCTAGGTTCGAGCCCTAGTAGACCAACAAAGCCCTCACAAACGTGAGGGCTTTTTTGATTCTTATAGGATTCTGTTCCGTATAAAATATTCTTTTTAGAACCCTTAGTGCTGATTTAAAATGGTTTAAGCCATTTTCAAGATTATTTTTTATTACGTCAAACTTTACTAATAAAAATATCCGCCTAAGCTTATATCATTAGGACTTGATATAGTTTTTAAATTTCTGTATGAATATACGTGTTACTTAAGGGAGATAATAAAAATCACCACTAACATAATAGTAACTATTGCCACCATATGAGATAACTCTGATTTGAATTGTTCCACCTAGATGATTTTTTGATGGATATTTGGAATTGGATCTTGAGCCGATTATTGATGCTGTAGTTGATGTTAAAGCACCATTAGAGTTTGAATTGTTAACTGTTTTATATGTAAAACAATATTTATGAGTGTTTTTACAGCAGCTTTTTTTTAAATCTATCTTACCCAATACCATATAATTCCTGGGTTAGGATTGCTTGACCCACCACCTGCGTTCGATATCCATGGAGCAGGTTGCCAGTTCTCAGCTGTAATTAATGTTCCCCACCAATTGCCACCACCATTATCTGTTGAAATCATGGAATTTCCGTTTCGATACCATGGCATCCTTTGACTAATCCCATTATCGTTGACATATGTCCAGTCATTGCCGTTATTTTGGGGTCCAAATTTAGTTGTGACTGTTACATCCGTTTGAGAATTATTATTTTTTACAAAACTATAATTTCCGTTAGCTGTCCAAATGCCACCATAACTCCCTCTTGAAGTTGCATCAATCATATATTCAAACCCACTTTCACTTCTTTTGATGTAATCTTGCAAATGAGTCCTCATGAGGGGCTTGCTAAACACGATAAATCACTACTCAAAAAAGGAAAGAAAAACATC
>PXYQ01000181.1 GCA_003023645.1 Candidatus Arcticimaribacter sp.
AGGCTTTAAACCAACCACCGCTGTTGCGTCTGAGGAAGCCGCTGACGAGATCCTTGCCGCATTGGCGCGCGATGAGGCAAACATCAAATCGCTGGCAGATGGCGGTGACTTTAACTTTGACTACATTGACACCGAGGATGACGTTAAGGCGCTAATCACAGGCGTAGGCGAGCAATTAACCGACGAGCAGTTAATTCTTACTCGCGGCAAAATGAATAAAAACGCCACGATGAATGAAGCGGCTGGCATCCTTGCTGACGAGATTGGCTTTCAGCGTGAAGTGCTGCGCCGCAAGATTGGCGAAGGTGGGTTTACCGCAGCGCAGTTTGTGGCAGGGCGCACCATCCTAGTAAAATCTGGCGAAAAACTGCTTGAACTTGCAGACCTTATTAAGCGCGGGAAAGCAGACGATGGGGATAGGCTGCGGTTTAGACGCCAGCTTGCAATCCACAGCGGCATTCAATTGCAGCTAAAGGGCGCGCAGACTGAGGCTGCACGGGCGCTGCAATCATTTCAGATCAAAGTGGATGGCGAGTTAGATCTAGACCGCTTCAATGAGGAAGCCGCCACAATGCTGGCTAACGATGGCAGTGCTGGTGTCACTGATGAACTGGCCAAAAAACTTATAGGCGCTTACGACAAAAACGGTTCAATGAAAACAATCAACACGTTTGCAGATTTGGGATGGAGCGCCAGAACCAGCCAAATGGTAAGCGAGGCATATCTTGCCGGGTTGCTATCTAGCCCAGCCACGCAGATGAAAAACATCGTCGGCACCGCAGGCTTTATGGCGTACCAACTGCCAGCAGAAATAATTGCAGGCATGACAGGCTCTGTGTTTCGCAAAGGCCAGCAAATACTTGGCGACTCATATCCAATTGATCCTGATCAGGTGTACGTTGAGGACGCCATGCTGCGCTTTAAGGGCTGGATGGACAGCTATAAAGACGCCCTGCGCGCGGCATCGATTGCCTATAAAACTGAGGTGCCAGCGGGTGGCGTCAGCAAGCTAGACGTGGACAATTACACGGCTGTGCAGGGCGATCCACGATCACAGTCTGTGTTCAGCCGCAGCATAACAGACCTTGGCAAGCGCATGAGAATACCGTTTCGCTTGCTGCTGGCTGGCGATGAGTTCTTTAAAACAATCAGCCAACGCGGCGAATTATACACAGCCGCCAACCGGGCATATCAAGATGTGATCCGCAATGGTGGTACTGTTGTTGAAGCCGAGGACGCGGCAGGCATGGTGTTGCTTGATCCCAGAGCAATATCTGACCAGCTAGACACCAAAGCAAAGTATGACACTATGCAATCAGATCTTGGCAATTTCGGCAAGTTCACAGGCATTTTTCAACGCGCGCAAATTGGGGGCATACCAGTAGGTCGGTTTATTCTACCGTTTGCCACAGCGCCAACAAATGACGCACTGCGCACGCTAGAGTTCCAGCCGTTTAATCCCCGTGCTTGGTTCAGAATATTTGGTAGCAAAGGCACCCCAGCAGAGCGTCAGATGGCTTTTGGCAAAATGGCTGTCGGCGGCGCTATCATGGGTGTTTTCGCTCACGACGCTATGGAGGGCCGTATAACTGGCGGCTATCCCAGCGATAAAAAGCTGCGCGATGCATTGCCCCCCGGCTGGCAACCTTACTCATACGTTACCAAAGGCAAGGGCTTTCCAGAAGGCTTGCCGCTCTATGATCAGTACGGCGTTCCAAACGGGCCGCTTAACTATACGTCATACAATGGCTTTGGCCCTGCCAGCACATTAGTTGGCTTGACCGCCAACGTGCTGCAAAACGCCGTCAGAACGCGCGACCCGGAATTGCAGGGAGCATATATATCGGCTGCTGTGTTGGGCGCTGTTGATTACTTTTCTGAGTTGCCAATGCTGCAAGGCGTGGCTGACATACAGTCAATGATTGATCAGGCCAAGCGCGGCGATACCGCTGGGGCAGTCGCACAGATCGCGCGCGGCCCTGCTGAAGCTGCCACACCGATTGGCGTGCCTAACCCGTTGAGCGCAGCCCAGCGCGCTATTGCCAGAGTAAACGACCCCACTGTGGTCAAGCCCAAGGATGAGATCGAATACTACACAATGGAAGATATGGCGCTGGTGGTTGATAACCCGGACGGCACCAAAAGCTGGAAATATGATCTGTACGGTGAGCCTGATTGGGCGCGTGTTGGAACGCCGAAAAACGACGAGTGGGCATGGATGCATTCGCTGCTGGGCAAGCTGGATGCGCTGCAAAGCAAAGATAGCGTGTTTGGGCTGATACCCGGTGTAGAGGGTGAGCGCGATAAGAACACCATTGTTTATGACACGCTAGGCAATGCAAGAGGCGCTGATGCGTTTAGCTTGGCAAACAACCCAAAGATGGCGATCTTTAACAACGTGTCTGGCATTAAGATCACACCCGGCAAATCGCCCACAATCTTGGAAGCTGAGTTGATCAGGCTGTCTGATGTGGCCAGAACATGGCCGCTGACAAACAAAGAGCAAATGGAAGGCATCCAATTGTCTTACGGCGATCAGATGCAACTGGTTAATCAGGCAAAGAACATTACCGAGCACAGAGATTATGACGATGAAACATTCCGAGTTGCGTTGAGTAATTTAGTGCAGGACGATCCATATCTGGAAAGCACCACTAAGGAAAAGCTGACGTTAATACGCAAGCTAAACAATGATTATTTTGAGCAAGCGTTTAAGCAAATCATAGAAAGACCAGAAAACCTTAAAGTTAAAAACGCCGTGCTTGGCAGAAAAGAAGCGCTAAAGATACTTGAGAGAGGCAACCAATGACCGTTACCAGCACCAACCAGAAAGTACAGTTTAACGGCAACGGCTCTACCACAGTCTTTGCCTACAACTTTAAAATATTTGCAAGCAGCGATCTGTCTGTCATCTTGCGATCAGCCGCTGGCACCGAGACTGTCCAGCAGCTAACCACCAACTACAC
>PXYQ01000044.1 GCA_003023645.1 Candidatus Arcticimaribacter sp.
TGAGTTACGCTAAAAAGGTGAGTGCATTTTTGTTTTCCCCCATATTCAAATAAGCCATGCCATGTGTGCTTTTGCTTCTAATAATTGACCTAACAACACTAATGTTAAAATAACTTGAGTTCAAAGAAGCAATTCTTAACTGATGGTGCTTTTGAAGTAACGACTTCTTTTGATTACCCACTTGAAATTATTATTACTAAAAAAGGTTGTGAACGCAGAGTAATTAAAATCAAAAAAGGAGAAACCTATATTGATGTTATTATGGAATGTGAAGCTGCAACCATTGAGCAGATCATAATTGATAAGACGTTAGATACAGATGCAGACGGTGTACTCGATGTAAACGACAAATGTAAAGATGTTGCTGGAGATAAAGAAAACGAAGGTTGTCCTTGGCCAGATGACGATAATGATGGTGTTGCAAACAAAGACGATGCCTGTCCAAATGAAGCTGGAACTGCTGCTGACAAAGGTTGTCCAAGCGTAGATGCAGATGGAGATGGCGTAGCCGACAAAGACGATGCTTGCCCAAATGAAGCTGGAACTGCAGCAACACAAGGTTGCCCTGCTAATCCAAAAGCTATGGTTGATTTTCTTCAAAACGTAGAAGGCACCATTTTGTTTACTGCTAGCAATGACGTTCAAGAAAGCAATTACAATACTGTAATTAGTAGTGTTTCAGATTTACTCAAAAAATATCCTAACGTAAAACTTCAAATAGAAGGTTATGCTTCTAGTGATGGTAGTAAAGGTTACAATCAAAAACTTTCCAATAGAAGAGCTGCAAATGTTAAAGAAGCTTTAGTTCAAATGGGAATAGAAGCATCAAGATTAAGTGATGTTGGATTTGGAGAAGAGAATCCTAAAGACAATAATGCAACTGCTGCTGGTCGTGCAAACAACCGCAGAGTGAGCTTTACTATGCAATAGAAAAACAAGTATTATACTATTTAAAAGCCTGCTTTATAAGCAGGCTTTTTTATGTTCAAAACATTCAAAATCCTTAATTTTGATTAAGTGATTTGAAACTGAATAAGTACATAACGAAAGCATTTAAAACAGTTTGCTTTGTTCTTGAAACAACTAGTGTTCCAGTTATTACAGAACGATTGAGAAAGATAATCTAACAGACCTAGAAACCTGAGTTCGACGTAGGAAAAGCATTTTTTTAACATAGAAAAGGAAGAATATTTAGCATATTAAAGTACTGAATTACAATATACTATAAATTATTCTGTTTATGATTTCTAAAGATAAAGTTACCGAAATATTCTGTTCCATAGATGGTTTTTGTCTTGTTTTGGTACCAGCATTTGAGTGTCTGTAAATTAACCATTTTCTGCTAAACTCTTATATCGAACTCAGGTTACTAAGATTTTAAAGGTATTACCAATTCTTTAAAATTAAAATAAAGGTTGATTATACTAGACAAAGAATATTACTAAACTAAATTCAATCATAACTACTTGGTTATTGCAACTTATGAAAATGAATTATATCTGCTCCTCAGTTGATTGCAAAAAAAAAGCCCGTTAACGTTATGTTACGGACTTTGTTTGCGGAGAGACAGGGACTCGAACCCTGGCGACAGTTACCCGTCGACAGATTAGCAATCTGCTCCATTACCACTCTGGCACCTCTCCAAGGTTTCTGATAACAGAAGTGCAAATGTAATTTTTTAAATAGTATTATACAATGCTTTTCTTAAAAATTGTGGCTTAATTTATTCGGGATATTCGATGCGTAAATGATAAATATTGATCAACTTATCAATGAATACTTTTTTAACCGTTTCGATCTCCGCTAAAGTAATGTTTGAATTCATGAATTGCTTTTCCTCCAACTGTTGATTTACAATTTTGTTTACGAAATTTTTTAATAAATCAATAGTAGGCTCTTTCAAACTTTTTGAAGCAGCCTCGACACTATCGGCCATCATTAAAATCGCAGTCTCTTTAGAAAATGGCTTAGGACCTAAGTAGCTAAAATCTTCTGAATTCGCTTCTCCAAAAAGTTCTTCATGCTTTTTATAGAAAAAATACACTCTAGAAGTCCCATGGTGGGTTCTAATAAAGTCAACAACACGATCGGGAAGCTTGATCTTCTTTGCGGCTTCAACACCTTTAATAACATGATCAATGATGATTTGGGCACTTTCCTTAGGGCTGATGTCATTATGTGGAGAAATACTACCCCTTTGGTTTTCACTGAAAAATACGGGATTACTGATTTTCCCTATATCGTGGTACAAGGCTCCTACTCTAGTTAGCAATGCATTTGCTCCTATTGCGCTTGCTGCAGATTCGGCAAGGTTAGACACTTGTAAGGAATGATGAAAGGTTCCGGGTGCTTTGTCTGAAAACTCTTTGAAGAAATCAGAATTGGTGTCCGATAGTTCTAAAAGTGAAACATCTGAAACTAAATTGAATAGTTTTTCAAATAAATAGATCAGGGGTTGTACAAATAAAGTAAACACACCGTTGAGTACAAACAAGCCAATGATCGGAAAAGAAATTCCATCGATTCCCCCTTCGTGAATTACAAAGAAGGCAAAATAACCGATTAGGTATATGCATATAATTTGTCCGACAGAGATGAATAGGTTGGCTCTTTTATATAATTCGGATACCGACAAAACGGTTACAATTCCGGCCATTATTTGAAGGAAAATATACTCAAAACTATTGGGCACTATAAAACCTAATAATAAAACGGTTAACACATGGACGAAAAGGCCTACTCGTGCATCAAAAAAAGCTTTTAAAATCAAGGGTAAAATACAAATAGGTACGATATACAGGAAAGAACTATCAAAATTCAAAACCGTTATGGTAGAGACCACAACCAACATAACATTGAAAAAGATGAAGGTCAGTTTCGTGTTGTTGTTGAATATGATGGGGCGGTATTTATATATGAAAAGAAACAGCATCAAAAGCGTTAGTCCAACCAATATGATATAGCCTACTAGAATCCAATAGATGTTAGCATCCGTATAAAGACGTGTGTCGTACTGAAGTTTCAAGGATTCTAATTCCTGAAAATTAGTTTCATCTACTAGCTCTCCTTTAGAAATCAGAATACTTCCCATGACAATTAAGTCGCGAGAAATTGCGAGTTTAGAATAGGCACCTTCTAACAACTGTTCATTGAATCGCTCATCATAGGTTAGGTTGGGCTCTATGACTTCAAACAGAAGTTTATAGTATTCGTTTTTAAAACGCACATATGAAGTTGAAGATAATTTTTGATCTAAAAAACTAGAAAGCTCAGCAGGCTTTAGTAATTGATTGAAATCCAACTCAGTCTCTGCATGATCTTGTATCAGCCCAACACGATCTCCTCCCTCATGGTTGTAATTTAGAGGTAAAACACCTGTACTGTATATTTCCTGAATAATATTCAAACCAAAATCAAAATATCGTTTGTAGCGCGAAGAATTTACTGGGTATGTGAAATACGATGAGAACTTCTGTGCATACATCGCCTCCACTTTTTCTATTACTGCAGTGTTTTGATTAAAATAGGTGGGGATTTCTTTTTTCAGTTGGACGCGTTCCAACAAAAGTTCTTTTTCTGATTTTAAAATTGCAAAGTCAAAAGGAGCGTATAAGTTTTCGTATTCCCAAGCCTGACCTTTGTTGAATTCATATTTAAATTGACCTTTCTTAGGAAAGAAATAAACAATAAACAAGCAGGTAAAGACGAATAAGAACGCCTTATAAATCATGGATTGGTAATTGAAAAACGATTGTATTAATTTTTTCATAAAATCTAAACCTAACTGTTAAAATCAATTCAGCACATAATACTGCTCAACTTGATCTCAAAGGTAAGAAAATGATTCTTCACACTTATTTTAAATCATCATCTCTCTGGATGGATTAAAATTGATTATTTTAGCTTCAGTTTTAAACGAGTTCTTATTAATTATACTTTTTAAATTGAAGTACGGTATTTGTCCTTTAGGAATTATTCCTCTTAGAAATGATTATAATCACACGAGTGAGCAGGTTTCTCAACTCCTCTATGGAGATTGTTTTAAAATCATTGATCAAAGGAAAGATTGGTTTAAAATAAGAAATCAATGGGACGGTTATGAAGGTTGGATTTGTTCGAACCAATGCATTGAAATTCCCGAAGAAATTTATAAAAGCAATTCAGAACTAGAAGTAAAACATTCGGCGAATCTACTGGGCTATGTGAGCCTGCCGAATTCAGAGCTATTCCCTATCCCACTTGGTAGCGACCTAAGACAGATTGATGTTCTAAACCATCAATTTGAAGGAGAATTCACCGCCACAAAAGATAAAAGTCAGTTGGTGAAAACTGCTTTTTCATATTTAAATGCTCCTTATTTATGGGGAGGAAAAACACCGTTCGGTATCGATTGTTCTGGGTTTTCACAAATGGTATATAAACTTAATGGAATACAACTGAAAAGAGATGCCTCTCAACAAGCGAAACAAGGGTTAACTCTCAGCTTTATAGAAGAAAGTGAACCAGGTGATCTAGCGTTTTTTGATAATAAAGAAGGTGCAATAACACATGTAGGCATTCTGCTACAAGACCACAGGATTATTCATGCCCACGGAAAAGTACGAATTGACCCAATAGATCAAACTGGTATTTACAATAAAGAAATTCAGAATCATTCGCACAAGCTTCGAATGATTAAAAAAATAATATAAACTTATCTGAAAACAAAAAAACCTTCATTTCTGAAGGTTTTTTTTGTTTTAACACATATGATTTGGACCTATTCTAGGAGTTTTTTCATTTCCATAAAACCTTCGTTATCCCCTAAAGTTGCATAGATATTCATAAGGGTACGAGCCGCTTCTTGGTTAGATTCAGAAATAGAGATGAGTTTTTTAAGGATCGGTACACATTCAGAATATACACTCTCGCGCTTTCCTTTCAATATATCATACTTTGCGTTGTCTGCTCTAGAGTTTCCTAAAGAATTCATTTCCTCAACAATTGAAGTTTCATCTTCTAAAATGAGAGCTACTAGATTTAAGTAACCGTTTTCCATTGAAGGATCGATTGTAATTGCTTTTTCGTAATAAGCTCTTGCATTTTCTTTATCCCCTAGATCGGCAGTTACTACTCCAAGGTTATAATATAAGTTTGCGTTTTCTGGATCCTGAGCAATAGCCTCTCCCATCAACACTTTAAATTTTTCTTTCTCGCCTAATTCGATGTAAATATTCGCTTCGGTTAGAATTAAACCTAAATCATTTGGATTTTCAGCGCGCGCATCTTTCACAGCTGCAATTGCTTTTTCCTTTTGCCCTAATTGATTATAAATCAAAGCGATGTTTTTAACAATCTCTGGGAATTTAGATTCTGTATCTTCTGTTCTAAAATTGGTGTAATCTTTAGATTTTTGATAAATAGAATATTCTGACTCTGAAACTTCTTTTTCCGTATTGTCCGCAACCTCAGTAACATAGTACTTCACTGTTATCCCAGTGTATTTGATGTCTTTTAGTATGTTGTAGTACTTAAGTGACATTTCATATTCAGATGCATTTACTGCATTTGAAGCCGCATAATAGAGGTAATCAACATTTGCAACAGGATCAATAACATAGGATAAATATAAGTTCTCAGCAGAAGCAACAAATTCTTTGCTTTCTGACTGCTCAATAGCTGTGTTAATTATTGCAGAAATCAAAAGTCTTTTTTGCTCATCCGTTTTAGAACTTAACCCAGAATCTTTTTGAGCTAATTGCAAATAATCATAAGAAGTTTTATACGCTTCTTCTGCTAAAGTAATTTGAGAACGTAAAAGGTTATAAGGAGCTGCGTATTTCAATTCAGCCGATTCCAATAGTGCCTGATTAGCATCTAATGAAGCCTTGGCTTCCGATATTTTAGCTGACTTGTATAGTTTTTGCGCCTGTTTAAGTTCTTTTTTTTGAGCCCATCCAAGGGTTACCACTAGAGTTAAAAGAAATGTAAAAAAATGTTTCATCGTATAAATTTTATTATTAATTGGTTTTATTCAAGATTCGTGCCATCAGTTTCTGAAGTCGGAAGATCATCCTCAGAAACTTCTGGAATTTCTTCGTCGTCTTTCATCACTTTGGCTACAGCGGCAATGGTGTCACTTCCTTTAAGGTTAATCAATTTAACCCCTTGAGTAGCTCGTCCCATCACACGTAAATCGGCAACATCCATTCGGATAGCAATTCCCGATTTATTAATAATCATTAGGTCATCTAGGTCGCTTACGTTTTTAATCGAAACCAATTCCCCAGTTTTATCCGTAATTGATAACGTCTTCACTCCTTTACCTCCTCTATTGGTAGTTCGGTAGTCATCCAAGCTAGAACGTTTTCCGTAACCGTTCTCAGAAACAACTAAGATT
Organism: Candidatus Arcticimaribacter sp.; assembly: GCA_003023645.1. Taxonomy (GTDB): domain Bacteria; phylum Bacteroidota; class Bacteroidia; order Flavobacteriales; family Flavobacteriaceae; genus Arcticimaribacter. The sequence goes on from PXYQ01000044.1 coordinate 6,380, forward strand.
TCGGTTTCAGAATCACTAACAGATACCATTCCAATAACCTCATCAGAAGGACCATTCAAGGTTATTCCCCGAACTCCAGATGCACTTCGACCCATAGGTCGCGTTTTATCTTCTTCAAATCGAATGGCTTTACCCGATTTAACCGCAAGTAAAATCTGACTGTTACCTGTTGTTAATTTTGCTTCAAGTAATTCATCCTCATCTTTAATAGTGATGGCGTTGATACCATTGGCTCTTGGTCGTGAATATTGCTCCAGTAAGGTTTTTTTAACTTGCCCTTTCTTGGTAGCCATAATTACATAATGACTGTTGATGTATTCTTCATCCTTAAGATCTTGCGTATTGATAAAGGCTTTAACCTTATCATCTTGCTCGATATTGATCAAATTCTGAATGGCTCTTCCCTTAGCGGTTTTAGATCCTTCCGGAATTTCATAAACACGCATCCAGAAACACTTCCCTTTTTGTGTAAAGAACAACATGTATTGGTGATTCGTTCCAACAAATAAATGTTCTAAGAAATCTTCATTCCGTGTCGTAGATGCTTTTTGACCTACTCCACCTCTATGCTGCGTTTTGTATTCTGAAAGTGGTGTACGCTTGATATAACCTGCGTGAGAGATTGTAATTACAACTTTCTCATCTGGAATCATATCTTCAATACTGAAGTTACCTCCTGCAAATTCGATTACAGATCTGCGTTCGTCTCCATACTTATCTTTGATAACAAGAAGCTCATCGGTTATGATTTGCATTCTACGCTCTTTTTTATCTAATATATCTTTAAGATCTTCGATGGTTTTCATTAACTCGTCATACTCGGTACGCAATTTATCTTGCTCAAGACCGGTAAGCTGACGCAAGCGCATCTCAACAATTGCTTTGGCTTGAATTTCAGACAACTTGAAATTCTCAATCAATTTAGCTCGAGCTTCATCTGCATTAGACGACGATCGAATCAAAGCAATAACCTTGTCAATATTGTCAGAAGCGATGATTAATCCTTCTAATATATGTGCACGTTCTTCCGCTTTTCTCAATTCATACTTTGTTCTTCGAACAACCACTTCGTGGCGGTGTTCAACAAAATAATGAATCATTTCTTTCAAGTTCAACAACTGCGGTCTCCCTTTTACAAGCGCAATATTGTTTACACTAAAAGAAGACTGAAGCGAAGTATACTTGTATAATTTGTTCAGAACTATATTAGGAATAGCATCGCGTTTTAGGATATAAACTACCCGCATTCCATTTCTATCAGATTCATCTCTAATGTTAGAGATTCCTTCGATTTTCTTATCGTTAACCATTTCAGCAGTCTTGCGAATCATCTCCGCTTTATTCACCTGAAAAGGTATTTCAGTAACAATAATACATTCACGTCCTTTTACTTCTTCAATATTGGCTTTAGCACGAAGGACTACCCTTCCTCTACCCGTATGAAAAGCATCACGAACGCCATCGTAACCGTAAATTGTCCCTCCGGTAGGAAAATCTGGTGCTTTAATGGTTTGTATTAATTCGTCAATGGAAATATCATTATCGTTTATGTACTGAATTGTTCCATCAATTACTTCCGTAATGTTGTGTGGTGGCATATTGGTTGCCATACCTACAGCAATCCCCGAAGCACCGTTGATCAGCAAATTGGGAACACGCGTTGGAAGTACTTTTGGTTCTTTTAAAGTATCATCAAAATTCAACTGATGGTCTACGGTATCTTTATCAATATCCGCTAAGAGATCCTCAGACATTTTGCGCATACGTGCCTCTGTGTAACGCATTGCAGCTGGACTATCACCATCAATTGATCCAAAGTTACCTTGACCATCAACTAATAAATAACGTAAACTCCATTCTTGAGCCATACGAACCATAGCGTCATAAACAGAGGTATCACCATGCGGGTGATACTTACCAAGTACCTCACCTACAATTCTTGCAGATTTCTTAAAAGCAGTATTGGAACGAATACCCAATTCGTGCATTCCAAATAAAACGCGTCGATGTACTGGTTTTAAACCATCCCGAACGTCGGGAAGAGCACGTGACACAATGACAGACATTGAATAATCAATGTAAGCCGATTTCATTTCATCCTCAATGTTGATGGGTATCAGTTTTTCACCTTCAGCCATAAATTGTATTTTTTTAATCCTATCTGCTAAAATATGGATTTAAACCAGAAATACTAACCCTAATTGGACTTTTTGTGTTTGAATTTATCAACATTATTTATATGTAAAAAATGTAAAATTTAACAGCCTGCCGTTTTGGTATTTCAAAAATATTTTGTCTATTAGCTAGTGTACAGAATCAATTGGAATAGTTTTTGACTATTAAATGAAAAAGAAACCGAATAAATATGGATGATAATTTTTCACCTAGAGTAAAAGATGTAATTTCTTTCAGTAAAGAAGAAGCACTACGCTTGGGACATGATCATATTGGAACTGAGCATTTGATGCTTGGTATTTTAAGAGATGGAGGCGGAAAAGCAATTTCAATTTTCAATGCTATTGATGTTGACCTTGAGAATTTAAGAAGAAAAGTTGAAATTCTAAACCCAGCCCTGCTAGACAGCACCGGTCTTGGGAATTCTAAGAAAAATTTACACTTGACACGTCAGGCAGAACGCGCACTCAAAACTACTTTCCTAGAAGCTAAGTTATTCCAAAGTGATTTGATCAATACAGCGCATCTATTGCTTTGTATTTTGAGAAATGAAAATGACCCTACAACCAAGTTGCTCGAAAAACTAGACATCAATTATGACCTAGTTAAAGAGCAATTCAAGTTGTTGCTTACTTCCGATAGTGAATATACAGACTTCAATCCTGCCGCTTCTTTTCCAGATGAAAAAGAAGATGAAGCTGGAGATAGTAAAGAAAACCCGTTTGTACCCACATCAGAATCAGCCAAAGGGAAAAAATCCAAAACACCCGTTTTAGATAATTTCGGAAAAGACATTACGGCACTTGCTCGTCAAGACAAACTCGACCCTGTAGTTGGTCGTGAAAAAGAAATTGAACGTGTATCTCAAATTTTGAGTAGACGCAAAAAGAATAACCCCTTACTCATTGGAGAACCCGGAGTTGGTAAATCAGCTATAGCCGAAGGATTAGCTCTACGCATCATTGAGAAAAAAGTCTCTCGTGTTTTATATGGGAAACGTTTGGTTACTCTCGATTTAGCTAGTTTAGTTGCTGGCACTAAATACAGAGGTCAGTTTGAAGAGCGAATGAAAGCTGTGATGAATGAGTTGGAAAAGAATGAAGATATCATTTTATTCATTGATGAAATTCACACCATAGTAGGTGCTGGAGGGGCAACTGGAAGTTTAGATGCCTCCAATATGTTTAAACCCGCCCTAGCAAGAGGAGAAATCCAATGTATTGGTGCTACTACCCTTGATGAATATCGTGGAAGTATTGAGAAAGATGGCGCATTAGAGCGTCGTTTTCAAAAAGTAGTTGTAGAACAAACAACAGAAGAAGAAACCATAGAAATTCTTCAGAACATAAAAGATAAATACGAAAGTCATCATAACGTAACCTATACTGACGAAGCATTAGTTGCCTGTGTTGAATTGACAAGTCGTTATGTTTCTGATCGTTTCCTTCCAGACAAAGCAATTGATGCTTTAGATGAAGCTGGATCACGAGTTCATATCAACAATATGAACGTTCCACAAGACGTTATTGATCTTGAAGAAGAACTGGAACGCGTGAAAGAACATAAAAATGACGTTGTTAAAAAGCAAAAATACGAGGAAGCTGCTAAACTCAGAGATGATGAGAAGAGAGTAGAGCGTAACCTTTTAACAGCTCAAGAAAAATGGCATGAAGAATCAAAACTGAATCGCGTTGAAGTAACCGAAACACATATTTCAGACGTAGTGTCTATGATGACGGGTATTCCTGTGAATAAGATTGTTAATTCTGAAAAAAATAAGCTTTCAAAACTTACTGAAATCATTGGCAACAAACTCATAGGGCAGCATGATGCAGTTGAAAAAGTGGTTAAAGCGATACAACGAAACCGTGCTGGATTAAAGGCAATGGACAAGCCTATTGGTTCTTTTATTTTCCTTGGTCAAACTGGTGTCGGTAAAACACAATTAGCTAAAATTTTGGCTAGTGAAATGTTTGAATCTGAAGATAATCTGATTCGAATTGACATGAGTGAATACATGGAAAAATTTGCGATTTCTCGACTCATCGGAGCACCTCCTGGTTACGTAGGTTACGAAGAGGGAGGGCAGCTGAGTGAAAAAGTGAGACGTAAACCATATTCGGTGATCTTACTGGATGAAGTTGAAAAGGCACATCCTGATGTATTCAACATGCTGCTTCAGGTTTTAGATGATGGTTTTTTGACCGATAGTTTAGGTCGAAAGATTAATTTTCAGAACACCATTATCATCATGACTTCTAATATTGGTGCGCGACAATTAAAAGATTTTGGTACAGGAGTTGGTTTCTCAACTGCTGCACAAAAAGCACAAACCGACGATATCGAAAGAGGGGTTATCGAAAGTGCATTAAAGAAAACGTTTGCACCTGAGTTTCTTAATCGTGTAGACGACATTGTCATCTTTAACGCTCTGGAAAAAGAAGACATCATGAAAATTGTTGATATCGAACTTGATAAATTACAAATTCGAATAAACAAACTGGGCTACAACATGAGTCTTACTGATAAAGCCAAAGAATTTATAGGCGAAAAAGGTTTCGATAAAAAATATGGAGCAAGACCTTTGTCTCGTGCAATTCAAAAATACCTTGAAGATCTAATTGCAGAAGAAATTGTAAACAGTCGTACAAAAGACGGCGATAAATTTCAGTTAGATTGGGATGGAAAAGAAGAAAAACTATCTCTTGAGATAGGTGCATAAATCAAAATAACCGTCATTTTTTACGAATATTCTGTAAAACTGGCGGTTTTTTTATGCAAAAAAAAGAGCTAATAAGTTTCAAATCAGGTCTATTTGAATTATTTTTACCTCATGAAGTTAACATCCATGTTTTTTTCAGGGTCAAACAAAAGCAATACAACTGTATTGACAAGAACTTCTACCTTTATTTCAACTACAGCAATGACCCCATAGGGGTATTCATTAACATATAATCTGTAGCTCTTGAATTCATTTCAAAAAAATAATAATTATCGTGCAACTAAAAACAAAGTGTTTTACTCTTTTGTGAAATCTGTTTTTAGTTCCTCACAAAACTCTAACATATGAAAGTCCTTAAATTTGGTGGAACTTCCGTAGCCAATTCTAAAAACATAGAACACGTATCCGACATAGTAGCGTCACAGGATAAAAACAATGTCGTTGTTGTGTCAGCTCTAGGCGGCATTACCGACTTACTCATGTCTGCTTTACAAACTGCCGCAAAAGGAGAATCTAGTTTTACGCAAACCTTAAAAGAAATTGAAGAACGGCACTTAGAACCTATTCGAGCAAGTGTACCGCCAGAAAAACAAAGCGGAGTTATTAGCTTTGTAAAAGCAGAACTGAATCGTTTAGAAACCATCTTAGAGGGGGTAATGATGCTCAAAGAAGTTACAACGAAAGCTACAGCAACAATCACTTCCTACGGAGAACGCTTATCCAGTACTATAATTTTTGAAATATTCAGAAACAAAGGCTATGATGTTGTTTTAAAAGACGGGCGTGATTTAATTGAAACACAAGTACAAAATAACAGAACAACTGTAAACTGGGATGCTACTCAAAGAAAAACACAAGAATTCTTTAAAAATAACAGCAGTAAATGCACCCTTGTTCCAGGATTTGTTGCTCGTGATGCAGCAGGAAACTCAACTACACTGGGAAGAGGTGGATCTGATTTCTCAGCGGCTATTTTAGCCCATGTGTTGAATGCTGATGTTCTTGAAATATGGACAGATGTAAGTGGTATGTTCACAGCAAACCCTACACTGGTTAAACAAGCTACCCCAATTGAAAAGCTTTCCTATCTCGAAGCAATGGAATTGTCTCACTTTGGGGCGAAGGTTATCTTCCCTCCTACACTTCAGCCTCTGGTAGAGAAACAAATTCCTGTTCGTATCAAAAACACCTTTGCCCCTCAGGATAAGGGTACACTCATTGACAATAGTCCTTCAGAACAAAACGGGGCAGTTGTTAAAGGAATCAGTCATATCGATCAGATTAGCTTACTCAGCCTTGAAGGAAGTGGAATGGTTGGAATTCCAGGGTTCTCAAAACGATTATTCGAAGCCTTGTCAATTGCGCGTATTAATGTAATTATGATAACCCAGGCATCTTCAGAACACTCCATTTGTATTGCTGTTAGGAATTATAATGATGCGGAAGCCAAACTCGTAATCGATACTGAATTTGCTTTTGAAATTTCATTGAACAAAGTTGCCCCAGCAAAAATCGAAAATAATCTTGTGAATATTGCCATTGTTGGCGACAACATGAAGAATCATCAGGGGATCAGTGGTAAAATGTTCAGCTCTCTTGGGGCAAACAATGTCAATATTCGTGCGATTGCTCAAGGAGCTTCAGAACGAAACATCTCCATAATGATTAATAAAAAAGACACTCAAAAGGCATTGAATACCTTGCATGAGACCTTCTTTGAAAATGACATCAAAGAGCTTAACTTATTTATTATTGGAGTTGGAAATGTTGGAAGCAAACTTCTAGCACAAATCCAACAACAACATCAATACTTAAAAGACAACCTTCTACTTCGAATTCGAGTGATTGCAATCTCCAATTCGCGTACCATGGTTCTTGGCGAAGATGCACTAGATCTCAACCAATGGAGTACAGCTCTCGAAAACGGAAAACCTACCGATATTAATGCATTCTTTGAACATGCAAAAGGATTGAATTTACGCAACAGCATCTTTGTAGACAATACTGCAAATGCTGACATCGCATATGAATATGAGCGATATTTGAACAATAATATTGGAGTAGTTACCTGTAATAAAATTGCATGTGCTGACACCTTAGAAAACTATATGAGTTTGAAACGGTCATCGCGTAAATACGGAAGCCCATTCCTTTTTGAAACTAATGTAGGCGCAGGATTACCCATAATTGACACACTCAATAACCTGATTGCTTCTGGGGATCAAGTAGTGAAAATTCAAGCAGTACTTTCTGGAAGTTTAAACTTTGTTTTCAACAACTTCAAAGAGGGTACTTTATTTAAAGACGTAGTGGTTCAAGCGCAAAAAGAGGGCTACACAGAACCTGACCCAAAAATTGATTTGAGCGGTATCGATGTAGCTCGTAAAATATTAATTCTTGCACGTGAAAGTGGATTAAAAATTGAATTGAAAGACATTGAGAATGTTCCTTTTTTACCAAAAGCATGTTTAGATACTCCTGACAATGAAACCTTTTTTGAGTCTCTGATTGATCACAAAGATCATTTTGACAAGCTCCTCAATGATGCGCGTTCCAAAAACGCGCGCCTAAAATACGTTGCTCAACTTGAAAACGGAATTGCAAAAGTAGGACTTCAAGAAATTCCGGAAGGGCATGACTTTTACAACCTCGAAGGAAGCGATAATATTATTTTGTTTTTCACCAACCGTTATACTGAGCAACCCCTAATTGTCAAAGGAGCTGGTGCTGGTGCAGAAGTAACTGCTTCGGGTATTTTTGCAGATATTATTAGAATTGGAAAACGTTAAGCTATGAATGAAGTAAAAATTTTCTGTCCAGCTAGCGTTGCCAATGTCTCATGTGGCTTTGACGTTCTTGGCTTTTGCTTAGATCCAATTGGAGATGAAATGGTGATCCGAAAAACTACCGAAAAAGGTATTCGAATCACAAAAATAGAAGGTCAAGACCTCCCGCTTGAAACCCAGGAAAATGTAGCAGGAGTTGCAGGTATGGCGTTGTTAGCAGCGCATCCGAGTTCCTTTGGATTTGAGATAGAAATAATTAAAGGAATTAAGGCTGGAAGTGGTATTGGAAGCAGCGCAGCAAGTTCAGCGGGAGCCGTATTTGGAATCAACGAACTTTTAGGGAGACCTTTCACAAGAACTGAATTGATCCAATTTGCAATGAAAGGTGAAGAACTTGCGAGTGGAACTCCTCACGCTGACAATGTTGCTCCAGTTTTACTGGGCGGATTTACTCTGGTTCGATGTTCGAAAAGTCTTGACATAATTGGTTTACCTAGTCCTTCAGAATTATACGCAACTGTTATACATCCCAAAATTGAGTTGAAAACTTCGCATGCTCGTGCTGTACTCAAGAAGAATATTATATTGGAAAAAGCAATTGAACAATGGGGAAATCTTGCCGCACTGGTAAGCGGACTATATACAGATGACTATGATTTGATCGGAAGATCGCTTGTAGATGTTGTTATTGAGCCTCATCGATCTGCATTGATTCCTGGCTTCTATGAATTGAAAAAAGCAGCTACCGACTCTGGAGCGCTTGGAAGTGGGATTTCTGGATCTGGACCGTCTATGTTTGCGCTCTCTAAAGGTAAAGAAACTGCTATTCGAGTAGGAGAAGAGATGCAACAGGCATTTTTAAAATACAATATTGAATTTGAACTTCATATTTCTAAAATTAATCCAAACGGAATTCACATTATATCTTCCAAATGATTTACAACAGTTTAAATAAAAAATCTAAAGCAGCAGAGTTTCCAGAAGCAGTTGTTCGCGGTATTGCTCCAGATAGGGGCTTATATTTTCCTGAAAAAATACACCGCTTACCCGATTCATTCTTCGAAAATATAGAACAGAAATCAATTCCAGAAATCGCTTTCCAAGCGATCGCTCCTTTTGTTGAAGGAAGTATTCCCGAAGATGAATTGAGAAAGATTATTGCGGAAACTTTAGATTTTGATTTTCCGATCGTACCCATTACCAATCAAATGGGAACCCTAGAATTATTCCAAGGTCCTACCCTAGCGTTTAAAGATGTTGGCGCACGCTTCATGGCACGCTGCCTCGGCTATTTCAACAAAGAGAATACTTCTCAAAAGATAACCGTACTTGTTGCTACATCTGGGGATACTGGTGGAGCCGTTGCCAATGGGTTTCTTGGTGTACCCGGAATTGAGGTAGTTATTCTCTATCCCAAAGGAAAAGTGAGTGAAGTTCAAGAGCAACAATTGACAACTCTGGGACAAAACATAACTGCCTTAGAAGTAGATGGCGTTTTTGATGACTGCCAAGATATGGTCAAAACTGCATTTTTGGACGAAGATATCACACAACACAAGCAACTTACTTCCGCCAATTCAATTAACGTAGCCCGTTGGTTACCCCAAATGTTCTATTATTTCATTGCCTATAGAGCGCTTAAAAAAATCAATAAGCCGCTTGTTGTTTCTGTTCCAAGTGGAAATTTTGGAAACATCTGTGCGGGGCTTATGGCTCGAGAGATTGGCTTGCCTATCGATCATTTTATTGCCAGTTTATTGCCAATTCGAAGTT
>PXYQ01000163.1 GCA_003023645.1 Candidatus Arcticimaribacter sp.
TGGATAATCCCAAAATAATGGAAGATGCGCATGCTGAATTTCTAGAAAAAAGAGGCGCAGATTTTAAATACATTCCGTTGTTAGGAGACCGAAGTCCAGCACTGGATTATAGGAATTAGGGGGTTAGTTTTTTGGCCGAAATACAACTAAAGTATTCTATATTAACTTTTTCGTGATTCCTTTAGAATGAATCATAAAACAAGCAACATCCTTTGCCCAGTACTGGTAGGTTACTTTTGATGGATGCACTCCGTCACAATAAAAATCAGAAGCTTCTAACGTTAGATTAAATCGTTTAATGAGGTCTTTGTAGCCAACCCTGCTCGAGCAATAATAAACAGATTCAAAATCTTTTACTACACGTTTTAATTCTTCCCCAAGAATCTCGGCTAGGTTTCCGATTGTAAATTGTATTAACGAAGTAAATGCTGGAAATTCTTTAATTGGAGGCATGTTTATAAATACAATTGTAACTTCTTTAAATTTTACTTTTATATTATTAATAAGTTGCCGAACATCTTTCTTCCATTTGCGTGGAGTATTCAATTCAAAGGCATCGTTTCCACCGAGACCAATCACAATCAAATCGATGTGTTTTTCTTCAATTAGGTTAATGATATTATCGTTTACTCTTTTTGCAGTAATCCCGCTCTTGGCATAAACCTTCCAATCAACCTTGATGTTCAATCCAGTTGCTAATTCGTTTGCTAAAACTCCCGTTAAACCTTCTTGATGAGTTTTGACTCCTACGCCTGCAATAGTACTTTCTCCAATAGTCAACATTCGAAGTGTATTTTCAGAAGAAGATGAGCATAGCCCGGTTTCGCCCGTTGCTACAGGTAATCTAGGAACACGTTTTTTTATTCTTCTGCCTTGAAAATATAGCAATGGTAAAAGTGGAATGGCTATAATTGTCCCTAGGATATATTTTATATTCATGAATTTTTTTAATTCCGTTTCTATTTCATTTTAACAGCAGCTATTTTTTCAAGTTCTAAATGGGAGTTTTCCATTTTACAAAGCCATTTTTTAAATAAAAAAATATTGTGTATCAAAGTTTTACTTTGGGTTACAGGTGGGAATTAAGAGAAAATTAAATTAGAAAAAAAATTATTTATCAACTATTATAACGACAGATTTAGCAACGTAATCGTGAATAGCTTTCTTTTTTTCATTTCCAGTAATTGTCAATAAGGATATCCAACCTAAAAATACTTTTACAATAAAACGAATAATCGCAATTGGGAAAGTTATGTTTTCATCCAAATTATCTTCATTACGAACTACAATTCCGCTCTGAGAATGTCCAATTGTAGCGCCCCAACAACTTGTGAAAATTGGATCATATAGGACAAAAACAAAAGCTGACACAATAATTTTAACATATGCTGGTATATTTTCAAATTGTGAAAATATTGATGTAATAACGTATATCGAAGCCATAATAAACAATGAATCAATAACAGCTGCCTTTACACGATCAAATAATTTAGCGTATCTCTTTTCCATAAATGGTCCTATTTAATTAAACTACAGTAATTACTTTCAATATTCTTAGCCATCTAAGTTTTATTCAAAAAATATCAACTTATTTTGAGATTGATTTTCTTGTAAACAATACAACGGTCAAAAAAATTGAAAATAATATAATTTTTCCAACTAGATAACCGTAGCCATATTGGGTTAGTCGATCCAAATCCTCTCCTAGGATTCTGATAATATTCCAAAGCAATGAAATCGATACAATAAGGGAGAGGTAAAAAATAACTTTTCTCATGAATTAAAATAGAAGAAGAAGCTATCTTAAGATAGCTTCTTCTTGGTTTAAAGACTGTTTATTTAGTAACAGTCGTTGTAGTTGGAGTATAAAGACCATAAGTTATTGCCGAGATCAAACCATTTAAGAATGATTGTCTTGTGTGCACGGTGTAGTTTTCAGCTCCATCAGCCATTTGTTTGGAACTTGAAACACCAACCGGAGCAAGTCCATAAATCACGTAATGATTCCATTTAGTAACTTTAGTGTTTCCTTGCGCCCCATTACCAACAACACTTGTATAGGAATAGCAAGAAGTTAGTAACATCGCTGTGGCAAATACTAATGCAATTGTTTTCATTGATTTTTTCATAATAATTTGGATTTTTAATTAAACAATAATTATACTCTAACTGAGTTTCTTTGGCATTTCTACATTTCAAAAAAACAACATCCCATTATATAATACATAAACTTTACCTTAAAAGAGTAGTATGCATTTCAAAAAAGTCCAATTAAAGGAATACTGGTTTATCATGGTATAGAACAGATTTGGGAGCTGTTGTTAATCAAATATATACAAAAAATAAAATACAACAAATAAGTAGTTGATAAAATTACCTTTGTAAACTATACTAAAACCCAATAGAACTCCAATGGAGCTCTGTTCACTTAGAAAAGTATCGATTTATTTTTCAATCAAACCTTCGATAGCCTCATCAATTTCAGAAGCAGTAGAATTACTCAGACCACGTATTGAAAATGCAATTTTTGAATTTTGATCCAGAATGATGTGAGCCGGATAGCTCTTAATTTTATAGTCCCCAATGACCGCTCCACTATCTGGCAAGATGGTATAGTCGAAGGTGTGTTTCTTTAAGAACGATTCAATTTTCGGTTGCTCGTTCAATGCGAAGGCTAAAAACACAACCTCTTCGCTCTTGTATTTTTCTACAATTTCATTCAACTCAGGCATCTCGATTACACAAGGTTTACATTCTACAAACCAAAAATTGATCACAACAACTTTTCCTTTCAGACTGCTAAGCGAATAGGTCTTTCCATTCATGTCCTTAGCCGAAAAATCTGGAGAAATAGCTGAAGAGGTCATGAGCATCATCATTTCCATACCGCGTACTCGTTTCCCTTCTGCAGAATACACCGGGATACTTTCGCCATCCAACAT
>PXYQ01000183.1 GCA_003023645.1 Candidatus Arcticimaribacter sp.
GCTTTAATACCACATAAGGTTGTAACTCGCCTCCGTTTTTATTACGATGACATGCCCCACAATATGCATTGCAATAAGAAGTTAATTCTATTTCAAGAGTACGAATACTGTTGTATTGAAAAAAAACTTCATTATTTGTTGTCATTGAAATATATCTTTCATGTCAGGGAATGTTTTTTCAAATGATATTCCCCGTTGTTTGTCACATAGACTTAAAAACTCTTTCATTTCAGGAAGACGTTGACTCCAATCTTCACTTTCCATAAAGCTAAGTATACCGTCAAGTCGTTTAATACCATATTCAGCACTGCGCCATTGATTGTAATCTACCTTGTCTTTATGCCAGCTGGGAATACCCAACTCCCAATTAGCTTCCCACCATGGATACCATGATTCATATTTTGCTCTACATTTAGCTTTGAAATCCGCGGGCAAGCTCTTGACATTTAAGTGCGCTGGCCAGTATACAAAATGTTGACTGATACCGCCTGCACCAAATGGCCACATATTAACTTTTTTAAACCCCTGTTCCAATTTCCACTGAATAAAGTCTGGCAAATAATAAACATTCAAAGCTTGGACTGCACATGCAATAGTTACTTCTACATTATCACTGGTTTCAGTATCCAATAAGTGAAATACTTCTTCTTGTCTGCTCCACTTGCTGGGATACCGTATGTAATCATTCATTTCTTTGATACTATCTATCGAATAGTGAAAACGCACCAACTTGAATTCTCGCCATAAATCAAATAAATCATCTCTCCATTCAACTCCATTTGAGTTATAACGAAGTTCAAGATTTTTTGCGTAACCCATTTTAATTGCATGTTCAAGTATTTCATAATGTTCCTCAATAATAAGGCTTTCACCACCAGCGAAGTATATCTGCTGCATACTGGGCATTTGATCGTAAAACTGTTTCCAGAACGTGGGATTCTGTTTATGCCAATTATAGCTACTACCGTTTGTACTGCCTTTGTCCTGCCATTGCATAATTTCTTTAAGTGATTCATTTTGTACTGCTGGAAAAATTGCTTTATAATCTTTGATCCATCCGCTGCTATCATGCGGGCTACACATCACACAGGCCAATTGACACTTGGTCCCAAAACGTAAATCAATGTATGCTAGATTAGGAGGAACCTCACCGTCTTCTTTTGTGTCCGCAAGAATTTTCTCAAGGTCAACTCTCTGACTCCAATAATGTGTTTCCCATTGGCGTTTACTACGATGCCCAGCTGCTTCTTCTTTGTAACACTTTAAACAGCTAGGTGGCTTTTCGCCTGCAAGCATTTGCTTGCGTACATTTTTCATGTAATTACTATTCCAAGCTGTTTCAAAATCACTAACATTCAAATTATTGGGCTTGCCATCGTCAGTTTTAAGGATGCCTACTTGACCACCATGTTCTTTATCGTTAGTTGGTCCAACACTGCTAGCATTTGCTGTACAGCATACACGCATACTGCCGTCTGGCCTAGTGCTTAGATGCACCCATGGTAATAAGCAAAATGTCTCTGAAGGGTATTTGTTATCTGTCATACTACTACTTATTTAAACTGTTCTGCAAAAGGATCAAACTCGGCGCCGCATTTCATAGCACACACTTTTAGCTTGCCGGCACCGCAACTCGGTTTGTTCCAACTGTCTTGTATCCTATCAAACACACCTGTGGAAAATACTGCCTTTAGTCCATTACGTGCATTGAGTGCATCTTTGTCAACAAAATCCCATATCTGTTCTACTTTGGGATCGTTGTGCCACCATTTGTACATACGACCAGCAGTCCAGCAACATGGCATTGCAAGTCCTTCGGCTGTGATAAACAAACTATTATCTTTCTTTACTTTACAAATGATAGGTGCTGCATCATAGTAAGCATCCATACTACCATATTTTCTTTTGATTATATCTAGTTTAGATAATGCTTTATTTTGATATTTAGCATCGGGTTTTTTAAGTTCTGCTGTAGCGTTGCCTTTTTTATCAACTGATTGATGTGATTCTTTCTTTTTTGAATCCTGTGTTATGAATCTGCCTGTTTTTTTCTTCATAAATTTTTCGCAGCCCCAAGACATTGCAAGTGCTTCAGCTTCATCTACTTGGTGTTGGTTGTGTTCAAATATTAAAAAGTCCCAACGTGCTCTGCCTCCAGCATTGATAAACGCTTGCATGTTACGCTCTACATTATCCCAGTTTACTCCTTGACGATAAAGATGATTAGTGTCGCGCAACCCGTCTACACTGAATATAACTGCACCCTTTTTATTAATTACTTGTGCAAGATCTTTCCACCATTCTGCACTTTTTGCTCCTCCATTAGTGTTCATGCTTAACCACATTGTAAGGTTATGCTCTCTAAAGTAACGGAATATTTTTAGTGTATCTCGTGCAACAATAGGATCGCCTAAGTTACCGCACATATACATTGTATCTAACTGTGCAATAAATTCTGGCGTAAATATACGCTTACAATCTTCTAAACTAAGTTCGTCTAAATTAATGTGAGGATTAATACCTTTACCATTCATATTTCGATCACACATAGGACAATTAGCTTGGCAATTTTGTGTAACTTCAAGGTGTATTGATCTTATATCACTATAATTATACATACTTTACATATTCTTCTATTGGAGGTTTTTGGTTAATGTCACTGTCTGGAATAGGAACTTTAGTATCATAAATCGGACAATGATATTGTGTGTCATTAGATTTATATCCAATTCCTAAATACAGTGTAGGAGATATTCCAATATCTTCAATTAGATCTTTTTCATTGTGTATACATGCACAAAATCCAACATCTAACCCTAAATTTGGAGCAGCAAGACTTATATACATTGCAGCTAACCCAATTTCAACTCCAGCTT
>PXYQ01000164.1 GCA_003023645.1 Candidatus Arcticimaribacter sp.
TCTTGCTTCATACTGTCGCGATAGCGAATGGTTACCGTTTGGTCTTCTAAAGTTTGATGGTCAATGGTTATGCAATAAGGAGTTCCAAGTGCATCTTGACGACGGTAGCGTCTTCCAACTGCATCTTTTTCGTCATAGGCAACTGCATGATTCCACTTCAAATCGTCCATCAATTTTTTGGCTACTTCTGGAAGGCCATCTTTCTTCACCAAAGGTAAAATAGCAACCTTTGTCGGCGCTAAAACTTCAGGTAATTTAAGTACCGTTCTGGTACTGCCATCTTCAAGAGTTTCTTCTCGTAAAGCCCATGAAAAAACAGCCAAGAACATACGGTCAAGACCGATCGAAGTTTCCACTACATAAGGCACATAGTTTTCGTTACGTTCTGGGTCAAAATACTGTAGTTTTTTTCCGGAAAATTCTTCGTGGCTTTTCAAGTCAAAATCTGTTCTTGAATGTATTCCTTCTAATTCTTTAAAACCAAAAGGGAATTTAAATTCAATATCCGCAGCAGCATCGGCATAATGCGCTAGTTTTTCGTGATCATGAAAACGGTAGTTCTCTGCTCCCATCCCTAAAGAAAGGTGCCAGTTGAGTCGGGTTTGTTTCCATTGATCATACCATTCTTTCTGTGTTCCAGGTGGAATAAAAAATTGCATTTCCATCTGTTCAAACTCCCGCATTCGGAAGATGAATTGACGTGCAACAATTTCGTTTCTAAAAGCCTTTCCTGTTTGTGCAATTCCAAAAGGGATTTTCATACGTCCAGTTTTTTGGACATTCAAAAAGTTTACAAAAATTCCCTGAGCAGTTTCTGGGCGTAAATATAAATCCATTGCAGATTCTGCCGAAGCACCCAACTTGGTGCCAAACATCAGATTGAATTGCTTGACATCGGTCCAATTTCTGGAGCCCGATTCTGGGCACGCAATTTCTAATTCTTCGATTAGATTTTTAACGTCTTCTAGGTCTTCTTTCTCCAAAGATTGTCCCAAACGCTTTAGGATGGTGTTTATTTTTTCTTGATACCCAACAACACGTGGGTTGGTCGATTTGAATTCTTCTGGATTAAAAGCCTCTCCAAAACGCTTGGCAGCTTTTGCAATTTCCTTATCCATTTTGCCTTCAATTTTGGCGCAGTAATCTTCTACCAAAACATCGGCACGATATCTTTTTTTAGAATCTTTATTATCAATCAAAGGATCATTAAATGCGTCCACGTGCCCAGAAGCTTTCCATGTAGTTGGATGCATCAGAATAGAAGCATCGATTCCAACGATATTATGATGCAGTTGCACCATAGATTTCCACCAATAATCGCGGATATTTTTTTTGAGGGCTACTCCGTTTTGAGCATAGTCGTATACAGCACTTAGGCCATCGTATATTTCACTAGAAGGGAATATAAATCCGTATTCTTTTGCGTGTGAAATGATCTTTTTGAAATCTGTCATGTGGCAAAAATAATCCTTTTTCGTATTTTACGAAGACCAAATCTTATTTTACATGAAAAACTTCGCAAAAGAATTTGCTAACGACCTTGTAAATTTGTTTTTCCCGCTTCAATGTTTGGGTTGCAATAGCCCTTTAATCCCTAATGAAAAAAACATTTGTGTACATTGTCAACTGCAACTTCCGTTTACCTATTTTCATTTAGATGAAAATAATCCAATGGCTCAAAAACTGAATGCATTATTGAAAATTGAAGCCACTACTTCCCTCTGCTATTTTGAGAAAAACAGTGTTTTTGAACAACTGATTTATCAATTGAAATATGGCGGACAGGAGCAATTGGGAACTTATTTTGGATCTCTAATGGGAGAATTGTTACTGGCACTAAAAGAGTTTAAAAATATCGAAGCGGTAATTCCAGTTCCGTTACACCCGAAGCGTAAACGAAAAAGGGGATACAATCAAGTAACACTTTTCGGGAAAACTATTGCCCAACACCTTGACGTTCCCTTTATAGAAGGGTTTCTTTTACGAACTGAGAACACCAAACAATTGGCAAAAACAACCGATGATCGAAATGCAGTTTTGAAAAATGCTTTTGAGCTAGGTACAAAAAACAGCAATCCAAAACACTGGCTTTTGGTAGACGATATAATCACTACCGGTGCTACACTAGATGCATGTGGTAGTCTGCTATTGAAAAACCCTGAAAATCAATTGAGCATTGCTACTATCGGCTATAGGATTTAAGGGATTTATCCGTTAATTTGCACTTAAAATAAGATTCATGCGGAAACATTTCGTTTACATCCTTGGTATTCTTCTGATTCTATCGGTCTCTCATTGCGCCAAAAGGGGCACCCCAACAGGCGGAGCTAAAGACAGTATACCACCCGTTTTGATCAGAGCAACTCCTCCGCTGAATACCACCTTATTTGATGATGAAAAAATTACATTACTTTTTGATGAGTACATCAAACTTAAAGACATCACAACTCAGCTGATCACATCCCCCCCATTGGAACCGAGTCAGTATAAAGTATCTCCTGAATCAACGGTAAGCAAAAAGGTTGAGATCCGACTTCTAGACTCCCTAAAACCGAATGTGACCTACACCTTTAATTTTGGATCTGCTATTGAAGATTTTAATGAAAATAACCCCCTAACCTTTTTTAGTTATACTTTTTCTACTGGATCTATAATCGACTCTCTTTACCTAGAAGGGATTGTAAAAGACGCTTTTGAAAATGAAACAGAACCTTTCATATCGGTACACTTATATCCCATTGATTCGACCTATACCGATTCCACTATTTTCAAAAGAAAACCATTTTATATAGCAAACACATTGGATAGTGTGTATTTCAAATTACAAAACATCAAGGAAGGGTCTTATGAAATGATTGCCATTCAAGATGCT
>PXYQ01000165.1 GCA_003023645.1 Candidatus Arcticimaribacter sp.
CCATTTTCTTCCTATGGAAATACAAAGAAAATAGCAGAAGAAATAATTGAAGATGTTATCAATGCTAACTCGGAAGCATCCGCTATATCATTGCGTTATTTCAATCCCATTGGCGCCCATGAATCTGGGTTAATAGGAGAGTTGCCTAGCGGTATACCCAATAATTTAATGCCTTATATAACACAAACTGCTGCTGGCGTTCGTGATAAGTTAATGGTCTTTGGAAATGATTACCCTACCAAAGACGGTACGGCAATTCGCGATTATATCCATGTTGTAGATTTAGCACACGCTCATGTTATTTCTTTAAAAAGATTGCTTGATAAAAAACAAGGAAATTCTTTTGAGATTTTTAATTTAGGAACAGGAAAGGGCTATTCCGTACTGGAGGTAATTGCTGCATTTGAATCGGTTATAGAACGCCCTTTGAATTATGAAATTACGAACCGTAGATCGGGAGATGTACCTCAGTTGTTCGCAGACATAAGTTTAGCGAAAGATAAATTAGGTTGGAAAGCGAAACATGATCTATTGAATATGATTGATTCTGCATGGAAATGGGAACAAAACATACGAGAGGAACAAAACCAAGTAAAAAATTAAAAAAGTAGTTAAATTATATATGAATACAGATTTACAAGATTACTCACACAAACGTTTGAATATACTCACAGGAGAATGGGTATTGGTTTCTCCCTTTAGAGCAAATAGACCTTGGCAAGGGCAAAATGAGGAGCTATCCAATGAAAAACGACCTGCTTATGACGAAGGGTGCTATCTATGTGCCGGGAATACAAGGATTAATGGAGAACAAAATCCAAAATATAAAGATGTATTTGTTTTCGCCAATGATTTTGCTGCTTTACAAAAAGAGTCAAATCCTTTTATATCGAAAGATGGATTGCTAGAAGCGCATGGAGAACAAGGTATATGTAAAGTTATTTGTTTCAGTCCAGACCATTCCAAAAGCCTTGCAGAGATGCTGCCAGTTGAAATCGGAAAAGTTGTATCCGCATGGCAAAGAGAATTTGCAGAATTGGGCGGTGTGGAAGGAATCAATTATGTTCAGATATTTGAAAACAAAGGGGCTGTTATGGGCTGTAGTAATCCACATCCTCATGGACAAATCTGGAGTCAATCTTCACTTCCAAATGAAGTAATTAAAAAAGACCAGCATCAATTAAGCTACTTTAAAAAGAACAACAGAACTATTTTAGGCGATTATATAGCACAAGAAATGGTTCATAAAGAGCGTGTTATTTTCGAAAATCATTTCTTTGTTGTACTTATTCCTTTCTGGGCTATATGGCCTTTTGAAGCAATGATAGCACCTAAAATTGCTCAAAAAGATATTTTAGAATTATCCAGTTTGGAGATTACTCTTTTCGCAGAAGCTATTGCTGTATTGACCAAAGCATACGATAAACTATTCAACTGTTCCTTCCCTTATTCTAGTGGTATTCATCAAGCGCCAACCAACGGAGCAAACAACTACCATTGGCATTGGCATATGAGTTTTTATCCACCACTATTGAGAAGTGCGGCAGTCAAGAAGTTTATGGTAGGCTATGAAATGTTCGGCTCTCCACAAAGAGACATAACAGCTGAAGCCGCTGCAATCCAATTAAAAAGTTTAATCGATTAAAACTACAACCTTGGTTTTAGCTAATTAATCTCATAAATAAGCATCCCATTACTTTCCGATTGCACCACCAATTCGACCGCTTTGTCCGAATCAGCATTGGCTAAATCAGCAGCTGAGGTTCCGTAAACAGGGAAACCACTTACAGCTGTTCCGTTACTTAAATAGAGATGTACTTTTTGAGCATCTAAATCTGTTGTGGTTACATAAATGATGTTATTAATGTAGAAGATTTTAGGAGCTGTATAGCGACCATAAGGCAGGGTGATCGGAATTCCTTTAATGGTTAGTATGTTTTCCGAAAGGGTAACCAGCGATTTGGTTGTGGTTGCAATTGTATGATCGGTTACTAATCCTAAAGGAGTTTTAACGACATTACCTTTGGTATCCACTTGCACTAAATTTCCTTCGGTGTCGGATGTAGTAAATGTTTTAAGGTATGAACTCACAGGCGTTCCCGAAAAAGCAATCGACTCTTTAGTTTTTATACGTGATTTCCCTACTCGATTGAGGAGGTTCAATTTTCCACTTTCTTCCTGCACTGCGATATAATCTTTTTTGTCAATTCGAATATGAACAGGCGAATTTATAATGGGAGTCTTGGTCTTTTTGAAGGTAAATCCAGATACCCGTTTTCCTTTGTTATCATACATACGAACACTTTTTCCTTGTGCTAGAACAAAACGATAATTCCTTCGCTGATCATAATCGAAAACAGCAAGTTGTTGTATGGGCTCGGTAGCGGGAATTTTTATAGAAAAAGGTTTTACAATTTTTCCATTACGATCCAATACAAAAAAGTTGTCTTCTGTTCTAAACGCCATTTGAAGTCTTTTGTTTTTGTATAAATCAATCTGCTGAACTATTCCTTGAATTTGCCCTGGAAGCTGTTTTTTCCAATACAAATTACCTTTGTCTGAAAATAGATATAATTTGTTGTTTACATCTTGAACCAAAACATCCATGCCTTTGGTTCTGTGGTTTTTGAGCCATTGTGGAGCAGCACTTAGAGGAGATTCTGTTTGCAATAAGTATTGATTTGAAACATCGTTTTGTTTCACTTCTAGATCATTCTTATGAATCCTAAAATGCAAATGCATAAAATTATTTTCAACAGCTCCTTGAAAAGCTACGAACGGATAGCTTTCTGTGTCCAATTTAGACCAAGGTTTTTTATCGTCCTCTTTGTTTTTCCATAGGTCGATCAATGCTTTGGTTTGGGCAATCCA
>PXYQ01000166.1 GCA_003023645.1 Candidatus Arcticimaribacter sp.
AGCTTGTGGCGCAATCAAAGGGGCTTGTGATCATGCACGTTTGGGGAACCTTACCGCATTGATCAATAAACTTGAGCCAGCAGTAGAGGCGGTTGATTCTCCTGTAGAAGCAGATTTAAGAAATTCATCGAACATTGATTTCGTAAACGCAGTTGCTGCTAAAAATGTACTGATGACCATCGATAATATCCGAAACCAAAGCCCTATTCTAAAAGAAATGGAAGCTGATGGAGCAATAAAAATTGTTGGAGGTATGTACGATATCGCAACAGGAAATGTCAATTTTTATGAATAAGAAACAAAGTGTACTTATGGTAGCATTAGCGTTTATGCTAATGCTGCCTTCTTTAGCTCAGGCTCAAGACAGTGAATTCGGGAATTGGTTGGTTTATATTGGCAGCAAAAAACTAAATACCAAGTGGAATCTGCACAATGAAATTCAATACCGAAATTACAACGCCATTGGCGATCTAGAACAATTGTTGTTACGAACGGGAATAGGGTATAACCTAACCGAAAACAACAACAACTTACTTTTGGGGTACGGTTATATTGCATCGGAGAATTATGTAGGGAACATGGACGATAAAACAACGGTAAATGAACATCGAATTTTTCAGCAGTTTACGGCAAAGCAAAAAGTCGGAAAAATTGGACTAACGCATCGTTATCGTTTTGAACAACGTTTTGTTGAATCGGATTTTAAAGCGCGCTTACGCTATTTCTTAGCCCTTAAAATCCCTTTAGCCAAGGCAAAGACTGCGGAAGAAGATGGTGAAGAAAAGCAGCCATCTAAGTTTTATTTGTCAGCCTACAACGAAATATTTCTAAACACCAAATCTTCTGTGTTTGATCGCAATCGAGTTTATGGTGGTTTGGGTTACCAGCTGAGCAAAAACGTTCGCATCGAAGCAGGGTATATGAATCAGATTTTTGAAGCCAGCAGTAGAGATCAATTCAATCTAATCACCTTTGTGAATTTCTAAATCGGTAATCGATTTTAGAAAATATTTTTGTTTTTTTATGTAATAAAAGTGGTGAAAACACTATTTTCACATCAGTAATTATAACGTATTAATGACGTTAATGTAAACGTTAACGTCATTAATATACTTATATCGTACTTGTTTTAGTTTAATAATAAATTATAAATTTTTTTGTCATGAAAAAAAATATTCGATTTGCTATTGCACTCATTTTTTTCACCGTTACACTCTATTCTCAAAACATATCCTCACCTATTGCTGTCGGAGATGTTTTTGTGGTTGGTGCAGTAGAAAACAACAACTACACCTACATTAACTTTCCCAAACCCAACATCATTATTAAAAAAGGAGGTTTTGTAAACTTCAAAAATGTTGTGGGTAAAAAAGTTGTGGTAACCTCAATCAAAGAAAAGGGGAACGGAACGCTAGTTGCAACGATTCAGCTGACCTCTAAGCGATCGTTCTTTAAAAGTCATAAGACGGTGACCGTAAAGATCAAAGAGGCGATAGAGCACAAAGAATTGTTGAAACCAAAGACCTCGTGATTCCCAACTGGCAGAACTTCTAAGATTACATTGTTCTAATTTTCAAATTCCTCAATCTCGTTTAAAAACACCAAGGCTTTCTTAGTATCTGAACCGGTAAAGAAACCAATTGTATTTCGCACCCATTGGATATGCAGGTTTTTATATGATAGTTTGTTAAAGGCCCAAGCCACAGGCAATATCAAAAGAAGGTTGATGATTATATAGCGATTTATGAATTCTGCATCCAAATAAATAAAGAGATCAAACCCCAAAATAAAATCAAGGGCTACAAGTGCATAGGCCCACCATATTGGGGCTGAGAGAAACATGAGTTTGAAGAAAAACAAATCATGGGCATTAACCAATTCAATCTTTTTTCGGATCTCTACAATGGGTTTAGAATAATCAATTTGCTTTAATAAAACAACTTGCCCAATACTTCCAATCATGGCAATTAAAGTAAACAGATGAACAATAATACCGCTAACTACCAGGTGCGTTTGTTCTAAGTTTGCAGCGATATACATCCCCGTACAGAGTGCGAAAGTTGTAAAGCAAATAACTTCAAAAACCCTTTTTCGCAAGGTTGTATTGGTGTTTCTTTGAGGCTTTTGTAGTTGTATTTTCTTAATCAATTCTGAGTTCAACTGAAGTATATGGTCCAACTGATTGTCGTGCTTTCTTACTAATCCTTTTAATTCTGTTAGTTCCATTGTTATCGGTTTTTAAATTCTTTTTTTAGCTGTTGTTTTAGTCTGCTTATTTTTGTCGCAACATTGGTTTTTGTAATCCCCAGAATTGCTGCAATCTCCTCATACGATTTCTCTTCTAAATAGAGTAATAGCATGGCTTTGTTTAGTGCATTTAGCTTGTCTATAAAATCTTGGAGTAAGCTAATGTTGCTATCTAAACTGGGGTCGTATTCCTGTTCGTCTGCTATTGTGTAAACAGATTCTTCGTTATAAAAATCGGTTTGGATTAACCCTTTTTTTTCTTTTCGGTAATGCGAAATGGCAACATTAAGCGCAATCCGGTACATCCAAGTAGAATATTTGTATTGTGGATCGTATCGGTCGAATGTATTCCACAGTTGTATGATTATTTCTTGCTCCAAATCTTTTCGGTTCTCTTTATTTGGGCAATAGGAATTCACGATTTTGTAGATGATCTTTTTATGCGCATCTAAGGTGCTTATGAATTTTTGTTTCTTATCTAACTTCATTGGGGACAACTTACGTTAATGATCCATACTGTTTCTCTATTATTCGCAAGTTTTTGAAAAAATCACAGTGATTTGACTTTTTTAAGAAAGATATTTTAATTGCTACTGTTTTTGGTTAGGGAGTTACATAAC
>PXYQ01000045.1 GCA_003023645.1 Candidatus Arcticimaribacter sp.
CTATATTTTTAAAAAAAATAAACTCATTCAATACAGATTCATTAAAAGAAATTGCAAACACTCACAAAAAAGCTTGGAACTTCAAAAAAGTACTATTTCTATACGTTTACTCTGAAACAGAAATTCGTATTTATAACTGTTCTGAAAAACCTATAATCATCACTAAAGATAATTTTGATTATGATAAAGAACTACGAAACATTGAAATAAAGGCTTATAAGTTTTCTGACAAAGAACAAATTAAGGAGCTTAATCAACTTTTTTCAACTATTGCAATTGATACAGGAATTATCTGGACTTTAGAAGAAGCTCAGTTTATTAGAAATAAAATAAACTTACAACGCAGAGTAGATAAGTATTTGGTGGATAGTTTAGTTAATACAGCTAATAAACTTCAAAACCAAGGTCTTGAAATAAATTTTATTCATAAAATAATTCTTCGTTCTTTGTTTCTTTTATATCTGCAAGATAGAGGAGCTACAGATGAGAAATTTTATTCTAAAATTAAAAAGGGAGCAAAATCCTATTTTGACATTCTGAATGATGTAAACTCAACTTATGATTTATTCGATAAATTAGAAGAACATTTCAATGGTAACGTTTTTACTTTAGAAGATGGAGAAAACATATCTACCAATCAACTTCAATTAATTAAAAAATGTTTTACTAGTGGTAACGATAATACACCGCAAATAAATCTATTCAATGATTGGAGGTTATTTGATTTTAGCATCATACAAATTGAGTTGCTAAGTGAAATCTATGAGAACTTCTTATTTAAAACGGACCCTGAATTAAAGAAAAAAACAGGAACATATTATACACCACCATCTTTGGTTGAATTTATCTTAAACGAAAAATTACCAGTTAATAATGGAGAAACAAAATATGATTTAAAGATTTTAGACCCAACTTGTGGTTCTGGAATTTTTTTAGTTGAAAGTTTTAGGCGATTAGTAAAACGTTATGAAAATTCTCATAATGAAAAACTAACCGATTTTAATAAATTAAAAAAACTACTTATTGATAATATTTTTGGAATTGAATTACATCCACAAGCAATTAAAGTTGCTGCTTTTAGTTTATACTTAGCTTTAGTTGATAATCTGAACCCAAAAAATATATGGCAAAATAAAAATCATAGCTTACCAAATCTCATTAATAACCCAAAAGACAAATCATTAAAAGTACAAGGTAGAAATTTATTTTGTAGAGATACTGTAGAGACAAACGAAGAAATAGAAAACATAGAATTTAATCTAGTAGTCGGAAATCCACCGTTTGGCACTAAAGGTTTGCTTGAATCTGTAAAAAACTATTGCAAAAAATTTGATTTTGCTCAAGAAATGGTTTTACCGTTTTTACATAAATCCACAAAGTTCGCACCGAAAGGAGAAATAGCACTAATATTTAACACTAAAGTTTTAACTAATCGAGGAGGAACTTATCAGAATTTCAGGAAATGGCTATTTAATGATTGTTATATAGAAAAAGTATATAATTTTTCGATACTTCGTAATGCAAAGAAAAATTTTGGTGGTCAATTATTTGGAGATGCAACTGGACCTATAAGCATTGTATTTTATCAAAAAGAGCAACCTATCAATCCTTCTGATAAAATCGCTTATTATGCGCCTAAAACTTACATCAAGTCAAATATTATTGAAGGCCTAAATATAGATTTTTCAGATTTAAAATATTTACCAAGAGAGGAATGTCAAAAACCCGACACTAAAATTTGGAAAATCACAATGTGGGGAGGAATGAATGATTGGGAATTAGTAAAACGGTTAAATCGAGATAACCCATTAATCAAGGATTTTCTTGAAAAAGAAAATATTAGTTATGGCGTAGGATTTCAAACGAGCAGTCCTAGAAATAAACCCAATACTGAAATAAAAAAACTTCCTATTCATTTTCCAAGAAATATAGTAAAATACTATACACCTAAACCTGATAAAAGAATTGATTTAGATGCATTTCACAGGTTAGGAAAAACCGAAGCATATCAAAAAGAACATATTCTATTAAACGAAGGCGTAAAAGTTCATAATGGCAATTTAACATTATTAGCTTCTTATGTTGATTATAAAAGTGCTTATTCTAAAGGGATTGTTGGTATTTATTCAAAGGATGACGATATTGATTTATTAAAATTGTTAACCGTCTATTTAAATTCTGACTTCATACGCTACTTTTCTTTTTTAACAACATCTAGTTGGGGAATAGAAAGAGATGTCGTTAAACATAAAGAATTATTCGAAGCCCCTTTTTTAATAGATAAATTAAATAAAAAAAACAGAAATCAGATAGTAAAATTATTTGATAATAAGCTTTACGATAAAGAATTTTATTTAGTTAACAAAACAATTGAAGACGAATTAAATCAAATTATACTAAGTCATTTGTCAGAATATGACCGATTTACTATTCAACATTTGCTAAATAATATTGATTTATTCCATAAACAAGAAAAATCAAAAGCATTATTTCCCGCACTTCAAGAGCAAATAAATATATTTAGCACATTAATTTCTATTGAATTAAATAATTTTCTTGACGGACAAGGTTTATTTGCAAATGCTACAATTTTTAATTCTATCAATAGATTTAGTCCTTTAATGATGATTAAAATTTCTTTTAATGAAAAGAAAAACGAAACTTTTCTATCAGAAGATTTTATTGATGATGAATTAAAAAAACTCGATAAACACTTATGGGAAGAAAAAGCCACCAATATCTATTTTAGAAAAAAACTTAACTATAAATCAGGGAACAATATTTATATTATTAGGCCAAATCAAAGAAGATTTTGGTCGCAATCAATGGCATTAGAAGATGCTTCTGAATTAATTCTTGGAATTTTAAACGAGAATTAATTATGGCATTGAATTCCGCTATCCTCAAAAAATTTAGAAGTGCATTTGAGAATAAATGTTTTATCCTAATTATTGATGCTTATCAAAAATTAATATCTGAGAAAATAGATGTTTCGTTACTTATGGAAAATGATATTTCTGCCATTTTAAATAAAAATATTGAGTTAAATACTAAATCAATTGACTGGAAAATATTTTCTAAAACAGAAAATCACATACACAAAGATGATCAAGTTATAGAAAAAGGCTTTGCAGATAAATTATCAAGAATTGACTTTGTATTTTCGGTGTTTAATTCCAGAAATAAATATGAATATTTTATTGAAGCAAAAAACTTAAAAGAAAAGGATTCTGCACTTAAACGTAGATACATTAGAACAGGTATTAACAATTTCACCACTAAAAAATATGAAAATGGAAGTTTGGTTGGGTATTTAGTAAAAGGAGATTTAGACAAAACTGTAAAAGGCATTAATAAATTGCTAATTAAAGACAAACGAAATACTCAAATTCTGAATTTAAAAAAGAATGATTTGCATAAAGATTATTTTGAATCCAAGCATATTGAAATAGGAGTTTTGAAACATTTGATATTTGACTTTACCAATATGTCTAATTAGGAATATTGCCAAAGCTGAAAGACATACACATTTGCAATTCGCACCAGCCAACACACAAACCCAAAATTGCAAAAGAGTATGTCTTGCTAACGCTCACTTCTGAACTAAATAACAAACATCGGAAAATCAAGCTGAATGTGAATAGCACTATGCACAACAAAGAACTGAGCTAAAAAACAACTCTTTTCTCAATAAATTTTAG
The DNA here is from genome assembly GCA_003023645.1 of Candidatus Arcticimaribacter sp. Lineage (GTDB taxonomy): Bacteria > Bacteroidota > Bacteroidia > Flavobacteriales > Flavobacteriaceae > Arcticimaribacter. Next base: position 3,702 of record PXYQ01000045.1, read on the forward strand.
ACAATAGTATTCTAGGCTTAATTGTACAATTAAGCAATTTATGTTCATTATTTTTTAGATTTCACTGACTACTTAACCTCAAATACGGACACAAAAGTTGGATCATAAGGATGTCCCGATTTGGCAATCGCAAATGCCTGTTTATAATTAATTACTAGTGCGAGATACTTTACGATAATTCTAGCGGATTTTCTATGTTGATTTTGTGTTTACTAATCTAGATACTTGAGAAATGCAAACCATCCACCAAACCATTCAAAAACTCCCACCCCTTCCTCAGACCCACCCTTTTTTTCTTTCCAACAAATACCACCCTTGATTCCTCGAGACTTTTTATCTTTGCCGAGTTAAAAAGAAACAGATGAATATTTTGATCATTGGCGGCGGCGGACGCGAACATACGATTGCATGGAAATTGGCGCAAAGCCCAAACTGCGGGAAACTTTTTGTAGCCCCTGGAAATGCTGGTACCCACGAAATCGCAACCAACCTAGCCCTTGGCGTAACCGACTTTGAAGGCATCAAACAAGCCGTATTAGCGAACAGCGTGCGTATGGTTATTGTTGGCCCAGAAGATCCGTTGGTCAACGGAATTCACGATTTCTTTTTGGCAGATGCACAACTGCAAGGAATTACTGTAGTAGGTCCACAGCAAGCAGCTGCAACCTTGGAAGGAAGTAAAGAATTTGCTAAAGAATTCATGAAAGCCCACAACATACCTACGGCACAGTACGCTAGTTTTACTGCCGAAACGGTAGAAGAAGGCTGTCGTTTTTTAGAAACAATGAAGTCACCCTATGTGCTTAAAGCAGACGGTTTAGCCGCTGGGAAAGGTGTTTTGATCATAGAAGACCTTGCCGAAGCACAAGACGAATTGCGTCAAATGTTGGTTGGGAAAAAATTCGGTGCAGCTTCTCAAAAAGTAGTGATCGAAGAGTTTTTAGACGGAATAGAACTCTCTTGTTTTGTACTGACAGACGGGAAAAACTACCTCACCCTTCCGATGGCGAAAGACTACAAGCGCATAGGCGAAGGCGATACCGGACTGAATACCGGAGGAATGGGAGCAATATCTCCAGTACCCTTTGCTTCAGCCGAATTCATAAAGAAAATTGAAGACCGCGTGATCAAACCAACCATGGATGGTTTTCAAAAAAGCAACCTACCCTTTCAAGGCTTTGTTTTTATTGGGCTGATTAAGGTTGGCGACGACCCGTTTGTGATTGAGTATAACGTTCGTATGGGTGATCCCGAAACGGAAGTTGTATTTCCACGAATTCAGAACGATTGGGTAGAACTTTTCCAAGCGGTTGGAACACAAACACTAGACCAACATCAACTACAAATAGACCCACGAACAGCAACCACCATCATGGCCGTTTCGGGAGGATATCCTGAAGCTTACGAAAAAGGGAAAACAATTACAGGTATTGAATCTGCGGAAGACAGCGTAGTCTTCCATGCTGGAACACAAATGGAATTGGGAGTTGTAAAAACCTCAGGTGGAAGAGTGTTGGCGGTAACTTCTTTTGGTGCAGACCACAAGGAAGCCTTATCTAAATCCTATGAAACACTAGAGAAAATTGACTTTGATGGGATGTACTACCGAAAAGATTTAGGTTTCGATTTATAGAAACGAGTGAGCAGAAGGATCTTTGTTTTCTTCTCCTTTGTCGTTAAAAATCTTAAGTTGAATGGTCCAATAAACCAAAAGCGAAAAGATCACGATTGCAAAGCCCCAGTTGATGACGTTTGCCAACCACCAGTTGCTTAATTCAAGTTCTCTTAGGATGTCATGCGGTAAAAACAAGACCTTCTCAAATAACCATGCAATTGCTTCAAATAATTCTTTCATTGGATCAGTATATAGATTTCGTTGCAAATTTATAAAAAGCAAAGGGGAATCCAAGACTTTTGATTGATTTAGTCTAAAAAAGAGTCCGCTTGACTAAGCTTTCACTCCAAACCAATAGCCGAGGAGTTTTTAAACACGCCTCGTTTTACTTTTGAAAACAAAGAGAGGAGTCCTAATTCTAAAAAAGTAGCCATAAAAATAAAGCTGTGGGTAAGTAGCTTTGCAGCTCCTCCGTGGATGTGAATCCAATGCCAATTGTTTGCAAATCATTTTGAAATTAAGAACAATAATTAGGTACTAAAGAAAGGTTATCAATTAACGTGTTTTCAAAATTTTTACATCTTTTTTTGGATCAAACAATAGTTAATCAAAGGAGCTAAAAATAAAAACAACTTGTTTTTGTGCCTGCAAAGTTTAGATCAAAGTCCAGAAGAAAAATGGATCTAGATCAAGAATTGGCTAGAAAAGCGTTACAGTTAGATTGAATTTACAGGAATAAACACAAGCTGTAAAGAACATTGTTTTACCTTTAGATCGTGAACCTTTAAGCACGCCTTTGAGGTCATTAATAAACGATCCAACTGTACAATCATGTTTACAAGAGTCTTTGGGAAAACCTCTTTTTGGAGCTATTTAATCGCTTTTTCAGTACTCATTGCTGCTGTGTTCTGGCACCATGAAGTAATAGAAGAGCAAAATCCTAGTGGTGGAAATAATTTTAGATCTTCCATAATCGGTATCCTTGCAATTATTAGCCTTTTGTGCGTAGAGTGGACCGTAAGAAGGCAAATGTTATTTAAAAAAGGCAGCTATCACCTCCTTGTTTTTGCTTTGTTTTTTTGGGTTTTACCAATTGACAAATGGGATATTTGGCTTTGGTTTGCTTCCTTGTTTTTTTGGTTTAGTTTTTTACAAATCATACAAACGGATGGAAGTCCGAATACCAAAAAAGCCGTTTTTAATGCTGGTTTTTGGTTCGTTTTTGCTGTTTTTTTTAAAGTAAACTTCATTTACTTTTCCTTAACTATGTTTTTAATACTCCTTTTTAAGGGGCAATTGAATTATAAAAGCATATTTCTGTTCCTTCTTCCAGCTTTTTGTATTGCCGTACTCTGGATGATGCTACTTGTTTTGATTCCTTCGTTCCCTTCATGGGAAACTACCGTTTTTACACCAGTTAAGTTTTCCTTTTTAAGAGGCGAAAAACTTGCAGATAGCTTAAGATTTATTTTCGTTTTACTTACAGCCATAGTCGTTGTATTTAAATATTTAAAAGGAGCATTTCACAACAGTAATAAAAGCAGGAACAATATTTATAATATGATTCTATTCTTGATTTCAACGTTGGTAATCATTTTATTTGGCGGGGAAGGTAATGTAATTTCGTGGGCTTCTTTTTTGATGGTAATTGCGGTTTTGTCGACCCAATACCTTGAAAGTTTCTCAAAAAAATGGCCTATAGAATTGTTTTTTGTTTGCTGTATGGGGATTATCTTTCAGGATCAAATCCTATCCATTTTCATTTCAAAATAACTGGCGTTACCCGTAGCGTTGAAAGTATTCTAGAACCGTTGAATGTACTGGAAGAAACAAAGGTGTTTGGCTACGGAATTTCTAAACATTAAATAAGCTTTTACACCTTCTTTATTCTGAGGTAATTACAAACGGAATCGATGGGTTTTTGTATCCCAAAGGATCGGTTCCAGCACTGCGAACGATTTTAGAAAATGTAATTCGGACTCCTGAGAAAATAGATCCCAATATAGCACGACAGACCATTCTGGATTACAGGAGTGTTACTGCTGCTGCACAAAAGTTTTTTGAAACCTATAGCAAACTTCGAAACGGTCAATAAGTTCGGGTCTATACTTCGTCGTAATTAACAACCACTTTTGCTGAGGTTGGAACAGCCTGACAAGTAAGCACTAAACCTTCTGCGACCTCTTCGTCTGTCAAAATCTGATTGTTTGCCATGGTTGCTGACCCTTCGGTTATTTTCGCAATACAGCTACAACAAACGCCACCCTGACAGGAATAAGGCACATCAATTTTCTCATTCAGCGCCGCATCCAAGATGGTGTTTCCAGCCTTTGCTTTTACTGTATTGGTTGCATCATCAGCGATGATTTCTATAATAATTTCATCTAAAGAAGTATCAGTGGAAGCTGCAGTTTCAGTAGCTTTTGATGCAGTAAAAAGTTCAAAATACACTTGAACTTCTTCAATGGAGTTTTTCAAAAGGGTATCTTTTACTTCCGTAATCATGGCTTCGGGTCCACAGAGGTAAAAAGCCGTTGAAAGTTGTCCTGTGTTCTTGAGGGCATAGTTTACAATGCTTGAGTCTATTCGACCAAAGCGACTTCCTTCTTCATTTGCTTGACTGAAGACCCAAAGGATTTTTAATTGAGCAGGATATGTTGTCTCTAGATTTTTTAATTCAGCATAAAAAAGTGTTCCTTCTGGACTTTTATTTCCATACACTAAGGTAAAGTGAGTATCGCTACCAGCTTCTAGCGCTGTTTTTAGAATTGAAAAAATGGGCGTAATTCCACTTCCCGCTGCAAAAGCAGTAACATTCTTAGCTTCTGTATTGTATACAAAGCGACCTTCTGGTTCACTTACTTCTAGCGTATCACCTAGTTGGAGGCCTTGAGTTGCATAGGTCGAAAACAGACCTTCTGGGATGCGTTTAATTCCCACTTCAAGCGTTCCTTCCGATGGAGCCGAACACAAAGAATAAGATCTTCGTACTTCTTCTCCTTTTATAGACGCCTTTAGGTTGATGTATTGTCCAGAACTGTATTGAAAAAGATCTTGAAGAGAAGTTGGAATTTCAAAACCAATACTTGACGCTTCATTCGTAAGGGTCTTGATGCTATTGATTTTGAGTGTATGAAATGCAGCCATTGTTTTTTTGTACAAAAATAAAAAACCTCAAGAACTCCACGTCGATTTGTAACATTATTTATCTTTAGCATACAAATCAGTTAAAGACCCCGCCAATGCCGACATCTTTGTTTCAACTCAGCCGCAAAAAATTCTTACGTGCTCCCCAATTGGAAGCCAAATTGGCCATCAAGCTTCTGATGGGCTTTATTGTTCTATATTTTGGTGGCTCTCTATTAGTTGCAGGAATTGCCGTTTACCCTATTTTGAGTGACCAGTTTCCCGAACGAGATCCCATTTCAGTCATCAATAGTGTTTTGGTGCTGATTTTTATTTTAGAACTGATCATTCGGTATTTTTTACAGCAACTTCCAGTAACAGAAATCAAATCCTTTTTATTGCTTTCTATTCCCAAAAAACGGATCATTCGCAACGTATTGTTCCGATCCTTGTTGTCTGTATACAATGCCATTCCTGTTTTGTTTTACTTGCCGATCAGTATTTCCATGCTCCAAGACGATTACGCTCTTGGGCAGGTCATTGCTTGGTGGGTAGCCGTCACGGCATTTTCTCTCTGCCTAAACTTCATCTCTTTTTTAGCCAATAAAAACAATAAAGCTTTAGCTGGCTTTGTGATTCTAATAATCCTCCTTTACCTAAGCGAAAGCTATATGGATGTCGAAACCCTCCGCGCTGTGGGTTACTTTTTTGATGCAATACTAACGCAACCGTTGTGGGTTTTAGTTCCGCTTGGGGTCTTTGTTTTACTCTACCAAATAACCTTTAGTTTCTTAAAAAAGAACCTCAACTTAGAAGGTTCCCTTGCTGCCAAAAAAGAAGTGGCAAATGCCGGGCGTTACGACTTTTTGGATGTATTTGGAAGCCACGCCTTTTTTCTAAAAAATGACCTCCGCCTTATTGTGCGGAATGTGCGACCGAAGAATATTGTAATGATGTCTTTCCTTTTCCTTTTTTATGGATTATTCTTTTTCACTCAAGACAGTCAACCCGAATCATTATTGGTATTTGCTTCTGTTTTTATTTCGGGAGGATTTTTACTTACCTACGGGAACTATGTCCCAGCTTGGGACAGCGAATATTATGCCTTTTTGATGTGCCAAAACCTATCCTATAAAAAATACTTAGACTCCAAATGGCGCCTCATGACTTTTGCCATAATTTTTTCTACGGTACTTTCGTTACCCTATTTGTATTTTGGAGTCAAAATTTATCTCATGATCCTCTCTGGTGCAGCCTTTAATATTGGGCTTGGAACCTGGATTACATTATATGGGGGGTTACTGAACAAGCAACCGTTAAAACTCAATGTTAAGGCAAAAGCCTTTGAAAACACCCAAGCATTTTCTGGAAAGATGATGTTAATGATCTTTCCTAAAATGGTTCTCCCCGTTTTACTTTACATTATTCCGGCGACCCTTTTTAATCCAACTGCAGGGTATATAACGCTCGCAGCGAGTGGCGTTTTAGGAATTGTTTTCAAAAACCAAATTCTAACCCAAATGGTGAAACTTTTCGCAAAACAAAAGCACGAAATGTTACAAGCCTTTACTCAAAAATAAAGATATGATTACAGCTAATTCACTCACAAAGTCCTACGGCGAAACCACCGTTTTGAATATTGATCAACTTGAAATTCCAAAAGGCCAATGTTTTGGACTGGTTGGAAATAACGGTGCTGGAAAAACCACCTTCTTTAGTGTTCTTTTGGATTTAATTAAAACGTCAACTGGCGAGATTATTTCGAATGACATTGCAGTAGCCCAAAGCGAAGAATGGAAAAGTTTTACGTCAGCATTCATCGACGATTCTTTTTTGATTGGTTACCTAACGCCTGAAGAATATTTTTACTTTGTTGGAGAACTCAGAGGAATTGATAAAGCCGCAGTAGATCTTTTTTTAGAAACGTATGTCGATTTTTTCAATGACGAAATTTTAAACCAGAAAAAATATCTGCGCGATTTTTCGAAAGGAAATCAAAAGAAAGTAGGCCTTATTGCAACTTTTATTGGCAGCCCTAAAGTGGTTGTTTTGGACGAACCCTTTGCCAATCTTGATCCTACTACTCAGATTCGATTGAAGCAACTCATCAAGGCCGAAACAGAGAAACGAGAGCTTACTTTGTTAATTTCGAGTCATGATCTAAACCACGTTACCGATGTTTGTAATCGCATTGTTTTACTAGAACGAGGAGCCGTAATTATGGACAAAGAAACCACTGCCAAAACGCTTCAAGAATTAGAAGACTATTTTTCTGCCTAAGCACATACTAAAACCTTATAATTTAAGTTATTAGTATAGATCAAATTGCAATTGAAAACTGGATTAAAATTTAGTGTTTTTTGCCTTGTCCTCTTTGGGATTGGGAGTTGTTCTACTCAAAAAGACCGTTTTTTGAATAGAGAATACCATAGATTGAATACTAAATTCAACGTTTTGTTTAATGGAGAAGAAGCATTAGACATTGGTGCAGCAATTCTTGCGAGTCAAGCTCAAGATAATTTTTTGACTACACTTCCTGTAGAATTGATTACTCTAGATGGTGAGGATGAAAACGCAACGGCTTCTATTCCTAGTTTTATTCGAGCAGAAGAAAAAGCGGTAAAAGCCATTCAGAAACATTCCATGACTTTCAATGGAAAACAAAAAAACGATCAGATTCATAAAGCATATTTACTCCTAGGAAAAGCACGGTATTACGATCGCCGTTTTTTGCCTGCTCTGGAGGCATTCAATTTTCTTTTGGGATTAAATTCAGATGCGGACGTTTTTTATGAAGGAAAACTATGGAGAGAAAAAACAAATCTCCGCCTAGGAAATGACGCGTTAGCGGTTTCAAATCTGAAGCCTCTAGCAAATAATATTCCGAAAAAAAACAAACTCTTTGCTGCAGTCAATGCAACTTTGGCTCAAGCTTTTTTGAATACTCAAGCAATTGACTCAGGGCTTAAGTACATTCAAAGAGCCGCAGCTTTTGAGCGAAAAAGAATCATTCAAACCCGATATCGATTCATTGAAGCGCAGCTTTTTGATCAATTGAACCAAAAAGATTCTGCCCAGTTAGCATTCAATTCTATTGTCGATTTAAAACGAAAAGCGCCTCGATTATATTGGATGCATGCAAAGCTAAACGCTCTTCGAATTCAGGCGGAACGCAGTGGAGAAAGCCCAGAAAAAGCTCTTGAAAAACTGAGTGCTGCCTTTGAAAACGAAAACTTCACTCACTTAATATACCGTCAAATGGCACAATATCATTTGTCTAAGGGAAGCGATAGTTTGGCGAAACAATTTTATAACAAATCATTAAAAGCACCGGGGATTGACCGACCCACACGACGACAAAATTATCGCGATTTAGCAGATAATGCCTTTAGTCGTGGGCATTATGTAGATACGGGTGCTTATTTGGATAGTCTGTTGGGGCAATTTCCACAAGAAAGTAGACAAAAAACAATCGTTTCACTAGAACGTGAGGGACTTCAAGAGGTAATCGGTTTTGAAAAAACCATACGAGAAACCGACAGTATTCTTACCCTTTCTGCCCTGATTCCAGAAGAACAACTGGCATTTTATCAAAAAGCGATTGACACCAAAAGAGCAAAAGAATTAGCGAAAATAGAGTTAGAAAAGAAACCCTTATTTAATGTTTTGAACCGTTCAAACGGGAAGCGCTTTTACTTTTACAATGAAAATTTAGTTGTGTTAGGAAAACAAGAGTTCGCTTCTGATTTTGGTAACCGTCCCAATGCTGATAATTGGAACCGTCTCGAATCTTTGAATGGTGCTTTTGCTTCAAACGAAGGGGAAGCCAGTAACACCAATGATAATTCAACTATAGTAAAAGAAAACGCACAAGCCTATGTCGATCTTCTACCGACCGATCAAGCTTTTTTAGACAGCCTATCTGTTCTAAGGAATCAAGCGTATTTGGAAGTAGGGGTTTTGTATAAAGAGAAATTCAAAAACTATGATTTGGCAAGCGATCGCTTGAAGAACCTACTGGTCAATAGCCCTAAAGAAAGTCAAGAACTAAACGCGTGGTATCATTTGTATAAAATGAATGTGCTAAGAAACCCGAAGCTAGCACTTGTGTACGAAGATAAAATTATAAAGCAATATCCTGAATCTCGTTTTGCACGAATTATAAAAGACCCAGAGAATTTTAAACTACTCCCCAACGAGACTCCATCGATTCGATACGAAGCTTTGTACGCCTTGTTTTTAGAACAGCAATATGAAGAAGTTTTGTTGCAAGGAGATGACCTTCTTGTAATTTTCAGTGGCACGCCTATGGTTTCTAAGGTGGCTCATCTGATGGCCAATGCAACGGGACGTTTGGATGGGATCGAAGTTTGGAAAGAACAACTACAAAGCCTGATCGACATTTATCCAAATTCCGAAGCCGCCGCTCAGGCAAAACAAACACTAGCCTACATAGCAGCAAATGAACAAGCAGAAGAACCAGCCAAAGTATATTTGAATTATAAATGGATTTTCCCTGTTTTGAAAGAAAACCAAGAACAAATACAGCTACTTACATCCATCGTTACCCAGACATTAGAAGCGGGCGGAATATCGCATGGAAACCTATCTTTAGAAGTTTATAATCGAGACTATATTTTTCTTGTAGTTAATGATTTAAGGCAACAACCAACCCTTGAAGTTAAACCCCAAGGCGAAACTCCCACAGAACTATCAACTGCAATTTCAAATAAATTTGTAGTTTTGTCATCCCAATACAAAGATATTCAATTGTTTAAAAGCTGGAATACAACACAAAAAAACACAGATTATGAAAAATAACGAAATCAACGGACAACCCAATCGAATTGAAAAAAGTACTGTCATTACGGGAGATATTGTTTCACAAGCAGATTTTCGAATTGATGGAACTTTAGAAGGATCGATAAAAACCTCCGGGAAAGTTGTTATTGGAAAAGATGGTGTCATCAATGGTGTTATCATCTGTTCTTATGCAGACATCGAAGGAAAATTCAGCGGAAAACTTGAAGTCAAAGAAAGCCTTTCTTTGAAAGCTTCTAGTCAACTCGAAGGTGAAGCTGTAATTGGAAAACTTATTGTAGAATCTGGAGCTGTATTTAATGCAAAATGCTCAATGCGTTCTTCTTCAGATGTAAAATCAATCAACAAAGGCATTGAAAAAACAGCCTAATCGTTGGCTTATTTTTTCCTCTCTAGCAATTCAAATTGCCGTAGTGGTTTATGCTGCTGTTAAAGGTGGTCAATGGTTAGATGGTTATTTTAACACCCAAAGCAATTTTTGGGCCTTGATACTTTCTGCTTTCGGAATTGTAGTCATCTTAGTGCTTATTCAAAACCAATCGAAAAACCTAAACGACTCTTGAAGCTCAACCTTTTATTTCTTTTTGTCCTTGTATATGGAATCACGTTGTTTCTGCATTTAAGTATTTTATATCTTTTTGACCTCCCACTTTGGGAACATCAATTGCCTCTGAGCTATGTGTCGAATTTTGTTTTAGCAGCCTCGATCGTTTGGCTACTTTTAAGCGTTTTTGAAAAGAATAAAGATCAGGTAAGCTTTTTGTTTATGGGCATCAGTTTATTCAAGTTTATTTCATTTTTTGTTCTTTTTTATCCGGCTTATAAAGCTGATGGTGTCGTTCAAAAAATGGAAGTTCTAACCTTTTTTATTCCCTATTTTGTAGGCTTGTCTTTGGAAACCGGAATTTTAGTTCAAAAATTAAATAAAATATAAGAGGTAAGAGTTTCTCTTTTTAATGTAAAGCATTACATTTGCATCGCATTTCTAGAAACAATGAGCAGAACTACAACCTTGATTTTACTTAAGAAAAAAAGTTTATTTTTAATAGCCTTACTCTTCGCTGGAGGCCTATTCGCTAAGGAAAACGAACAGAATCAAGAGAATCTTTCTGCCAAGGAAATTCAAAAAAAGGAGATCAAAGAATACATCATGCATCACTTGCAAGATTCGTATGATTTCAGTTTGTTTTCTTACACAAATGAAGCAGGGGAACACGTTTATTTTGGAGCTCCTCTTCCTATCATCCTTTGGGACAATGGGTTAAAAACATTTTCCTCCTCTAAATTCCACCATGGAGAAACCGTTGCTGAGGTCGACGGAAACCACTATGCAATAAGCCACAACAAGATATACAAAACGGATGCCGCTGGAACGATTACCTACGACGAAGAGCATCACGCAACCAACATAGCTCCTTTAGATTTTTCTATTACAAAGGGAGTAGTGAGCATTATGTTTACTTTTCTACTGATGTTTTTCTTATTCAAGAACCTTGCAGACTCTTATGCAAAGAACGGAGGAATAGCATCGGGAGCAGGACGTTTTTTCGAGCCTATTGTGCTTTACATTCGAGATGACATTGCAATCCCAAACATTGGAGAAAAAAAATACCGCAAGTATATGAGTTTTTTATTGACGGTATTTTTCTTTGTATGGTTTCTAAACATGTTGGGATTAACTCCCCTAGGAATTAACGTTACCGGTAATATTGCAGTTACTTTGTGTTTAGCGCTAATAACGTTTTTATTGACTAATTTAACAGGAACAAAAGACTACTGGCTTCATATTTTTGATCCATTAGGAAGCACCATGAAGTGGTACGCTAAAATTCCTTTGTATATAATCTTAATCCCGATTGAAGTTTTAGGGATTTTCATCAAACCATTTTCCTTATTAATTCGACTGTATGCCAACATGCAAGCAGGGCACATAGTATTGATGAGTTTGATAGGGTTAATGTTTATTTTTAAAAGTTGGTTAGGTAGTCCATTGTCCTTTGGATTAG
>PXYQ01000046.1 GCA_003023645.1 Candidatus Arcticimaribacter sp.
ATAAAAATAACCACGGTCGTCCTTAAACACCTTTGGCTTTATAAGCCAACAATCTGCAATTGTAGTTTTTTGAACATCCATATTATTCTGAAATCAGCGATTTTAAATACGTCCCGTAAACTGTTTTTTCAAGCTCGTCTGCTAGAAGGCTCAACTGCTTTTTATCGATTGCTCCCGACTGGTAAGCGGCCGCCTCTATCGCTCCGATGAGTATGCCTTGTCTGGATTGAATTACTTGTACAAACTGACTGGCTTCCATCAATGATTCGATGGTACCTGTATCCAACCATGCAGTGCCAGGGTCTAGAACCTCAACATGCAAACGGTTTTCGTCCATATACAGCCGGTTTAGGTCTGTAATTTCTAATTCTCCTCTTGAACTTGGTTTAAGTTGCTTTGCTTTTTCGACCACCGTATTATCATAAAAATAAATTCCCGGGACTGCATAAGATGATTTAGGATGCGTTGGTTTTTCTTCAATGTCGATTGCTTTTCTGTTCGCATCAAATTGAACAATTCCGTACCGATGCGGATCGCTTACTTTACTAGCAAAAATCATCCCGCCATCGTAAGAGGCGTGTTTTTTTAGTTGCTCTATAAAATGGGTCCCATAAAATAAATTGTCTCCCAAAATAAGCGCAACAGGATCGTTTTGTATGAAGTCTTCTCCTAGAATAAATGCTTGCGCCAAACCGTTTGGTTCTGCTTGTTCTACATAACTAAAAGAACAACCGATTCGTGATCCATCGCCCAATAAGCTTTGAAATAAGGGCATGTCTTCAGGGGTGGTAATAATCAATATTTCGCGAATTCCTGCTTCTATTAAAGTTGCCAAGGGATAGTATATCATGGGCTTGTCATAGATGGGCATGAGTTGCTTGCTGATCGCTTTAGTCAAAGGATATAATCGTGTTCCTTTCCCTCCAGCTAAAATAATTCCTTTCATCTGTTCCTTTTGTTTAGGTAGTGTTCTACTGTAATCTGTAGTGCTTCTTCAAAAGAAGTCTGAGCGCTCCAACCCAATTCATTCTTGATTTTAGTTGCGTCAATTGCGTATCGAAAATCATGGCCTAGACGGTCGGGAACATGTGTGATTAATGTAGCGTAAGATTCTCCGTTGGATCGTGGTTGTATGCTGTCTAAGATTTGAATAACGGCAGCACAGAGATCCAAGTTTGTTTTTTCACTATCGCCTCCCACACAATAAACCTCCCCTAAAGTTCCTTTTTTAAAAACAGTTTGAATGGCAATACAATGATCGAGTACAAAAAGCCAATCCCGAATGTTTTTTCCCGTTCCATAAATGGGAATGGGTTTTTCTTGAATTGCTTTTCTAATGATCGTAGGGATCAATTTTTCTTGATGCTGGTAGGGTCCAAAATTATTGGAACAATTGGTTGTTACAACGGGCAAGCCGTAGGTATGAAAATAACTTCGAACCAAATGATCTGATGCGGCTTTGGATGCGCTATAAGGACTGTTGGGCGCGTAAGCTGTTTTTTCAGTAAAGGCTCCTTTTGGTCCTAAAGCACCATAAACCTCATCGGTTGAGATGTGGTGAAAACGAGCATTTTCATACCCTGTCTTTTTACTTTGGTTTGTATCCATCCAAGTTTTTCGAGCGGCTTCTAAAAGCTGGAAAGTTCCCATAATGTTGGTTTCAACAAAAGCTTGTGGACCACTAATCGAATTGTCAACATGAGATTCTGCAGCAAAATGAACTACTCCTTGTATGTTGTTTTCTAGAAATATTTGACTTAAACGCTGAGCATCACAAATATCTCCTTCGATAAAGCTTAGTCGAGCGTTACCCTCCCAGCGTTTTAGTGCGTCTGGATCTGCAGCATAGGTCTTCTTGTCTAAAACCAATAGGTTTTCGAATGGCTTAGCTTCTAATATATAATCAATGTAATTTGATCCTATAAACCCTAACCCTCCTGTAATGAGTGTTTTTGCATCCATTTTATTGAGTTTTTTGCAGAGCGTCTGCTATTTTACGATCGTTGGCTAAACGTGGAACTTTGTTTTGTCCACCCAATTTGCCAATCGATTTCATATACTTTTCAAAGCCTTGTTTTATGATCGGCTTTACAACTAGTTTACGTAATACTTTTCCTTGAATCAAATCCTGATAATACACATTTTGCTTTTCCATTTCTGCATCTAAAGCCGTCTCAAATGCTACCATGTCTTCTGGCGCTTGATCAAATTCAATACACCATTCGTGATAAGGCAAGCCTGTTTCGGGCTTTACTTGCGGGGCAACGGTAAACTCCCGGACCCGAATGGGTGTTCCTTCTGTTGCTCTCTTTAGTGCTGTTTCTACTTCTTTCCCGATAACGTGTTCTCCAAAAGCAGAAATAAAATGTTTGATTCTTCCAGTTACCACCAAACGATAAGGCGCTGTAGAAACAAAACGAACGGTATCTCCAATATTATAAGCCCATAAACCAGCTGTAGTAGAAATTATTAGGGCATAATTAACTCCTATTTCTACTTCACCAAGGGTATATCGTTTTGGGTTTTCTTGTTGTATTTCGTCTACCCGTATAAACTCATAGAAAATCCCATTGTTCAAAAGTAAGAGCAAACCTTCTTGATTGGGAATGTCTTGATAAGCAAAAAACCCTTCAGAAGCTGGAAACAGTTCCAAGGTGTCAACTGAACGTCCAATGAGGTTTTTAAAAACACTTTTATACGGTTCAAAATTAACTCCTCCGTAAACGAAGAGAGAGAAGTTTTTGAACAGAGCACCAACATCTTGATTGGTTTGGCTTTTTATTTTTTCGAAATACATCTGAACCCAAGAAGGAATCCCTCCAATCAGCGTCATGTTTTCGGGTATTGTTTCTGCAACAATAGCTTCCACTTTTTCTTCCCAATCCTCGATGCAGTTTGTTTCCCAACTGGGCATACTACTTTTTTGCAAGTAAGAAGGCACATAGTGTGCTACAATTCCTGATAAACGTCCTAAAGCAATTCCGTTTTTGTAATCTAACTCTGGGCTGCCTTGAACAAAGATTTGTTTGCCCTTTAAAAAATCTGCCTTTCCTGTATAATGTATATACGTAAGTAAGGCGTCACGTGCTGCGGTGATGTGCGTTGGCATAGATTCCTCGGTAATCGGAATGTATTTGGCTCCAGAAGTTGTTCCGCTTGTTTTGGAAAAATAGATTGGTTTTCCGGGCCATAATATATCTTCTTCTCCAGCAACAATTCGATCTACATAGGAGCGTAACCCTTCATAGTCTCGAACGGGAACCTGTTTAGCAAAATCCGATGGTTGTGCGATGGAAGAAAAACTATGGTCTTCTCCAAAAAGGGTTTTACTCCCAGATGCAATAAGTTTTTGGAAGGTGTCTTGTTGTGCTTTTACGGGGTTATTTACCCATTTTTGATTTCTCTTAAAGATGATTCTAGCAAATATTTTTGCTGCTAATTGCTTCATTCTTTTGTAATATTATTTAGAAAAGTCAATAAAATTCTCAGGATTCATGGGATATCCATCACTCCAAAGCTCAAAATGCAAATGCCATCCTGTGGATAATTCTCCTGTATTTCCAGCGGAAGCGATCACTTCTCCCGCAACCACGAAGTCCCCTTGTTGCTTGCTCAATGAAGCGTTGTGTTTGTACGCAGAAATCAATCCGTACGGATGTTCAATAATGATTACGTGACCTGTACCTGCTGTCCATTCAGAAAAAATAACAGTTCCCTCGGCAACTGCTTTTACTGGAGCGTTTTCTTTGAGTACAATATCAACTGCATAGTGTTTGTTTGCGGGATCATAGGTTTGCGATAGGTCACCCTTGGCAGGAGGAAACAGAACAAAGTCAACCTTATTCTTAGAGCCTCCTTGAAAATTATACTTGTCTTCTTGATCTACAATTGCTCTTAAAAGAGAATCATCAACATTGGTTGAAACAATTGCTTTGGATCGTTTAGAAAAACTATCCAACTCAATACGATTTTCTTGAAGTTCATCGAACTTAAGGTCGCCTACAAGTACTTGTTGAATGGAATTTAAGTATCGAATGGATTGATCGTAGGCTCGGCTTAAAGAATCTAGTTTTATCGCATTTTCTGCTGCCTGTGCGCGCATTGCTGTGGAAGAATAGCCCGGCATAAACTCTTTGAGCGGTGTGGAAGCAATTAAAAAAACGGTCCCGGTTACAAAGATCGAAATTAAGAGAATGGAAATAATCATAACATTCAAACGCGTCAAACGGAAGTACAGGTGTTCTTCATACGTTTCTTCGTTCAAAACCACTAAACGGTACTTGTTCAGTAGTTTTTGCTTTAATTTCCCTCTTTTTTTTGGTGCTTTTTCCATGATCTAGTACAAATATAAAGAAACCCTAGGTTAAAAATTACTGCTTTCCCTGATCAAAATATGGATTCGCTATAATAATTCTTTTTACATTTGTTCAAAATCAATGATATGATAAGTTCAGTAGTTTTTTTAGGAATGATTGGAGGCCCTCAAATAATCCTCATCGTTCTTGTCGTTTTATTACTTTTTGGAGGTAGAAAAATTCCTGAATTGATGCGTGGACTAGGAAGCGGAATCAAGGAATTTAAAAATGCTACAAAAGAAGACGAAGAAGATGCTTCTAAAATTGAAAAGAAGAAAGACTAATTCTCTTTTATTTCTTTTGTTTAAACGAAGATATAATGGTGTTCAATTCGAACATATAATCTCGCTTGCTTAAAGATGGCGCAAAGGCAAAGCCTTCAACAACGATCCATTGATCATTCTTTTCGTCTTTAACCTTATAATTAACAAAAGGTCCGGCCATAAAGTCTTTTTTCACTTCCCACATTCCTTTAGTCAAATAAGCTTCTTTTCCATCCAATTCTGTTTTGAATAGATACGGAAGATAGGCTTCTTCAGTTATCATATGGCTGCCTGGCAATCTCCCAGGAACGTATAGTTTTCCGATAGAATCGCGCATATTCTTAATCTGAGTTAACGGATTCGAAGACACTTCGTTTAACGGGAGTGTATATACGATCAGATTCAGTGTTCCTTTTTGTACTGGTTTTTCAATCCAAATAAAGTTAGTGGTGTCTTTAACGGTTTTGTACGCCGATGGATACGTAAGACTAATATTAAATCGGTCTTCGAGCGTACTTTCTTTAGCCCTAGATTTTTTAATCCTTCTTAGCTTTTCTTTGCGTTCGTTTTCCTGAAACAAGCCCTGAATAAGGGTAGCATTTTCACGAACATACTCTGCCATAAGTTCTTGATCTTCGCCTTTAAAAAAAGCAACAATTTGTGGCTTAGCAAATTGATCTTGCCTCAAGTCAAAAGTAGCAAGGCTGTCTTTTTTAAACCACAGAATATTGCGGCTGTTTCGTGCAAAACCATCAAAAGCTTTTGGATGCAGTTGCTTTAATGAAAAACGAGGTTCGTCCATCGGAAGGCCTTCATAAATCGTAGCAATTTCGTCACGAACGGCATCACCTAAAACACCTTCCCATTGTGTGTTATTCATTACAACAGTGATTTGGTTTAGGTTTCCATTAGAATCTGGAACGTAACGTTGGTCTTTTTTAGAAGAACAGGCCGTTGCAATAAAAGCTAAAATGAGGGTGTATTTTTTCATAGGAATTTTCCTTTTCTTGAATTGTAATATACGCAAAAACCATTCCAATAGCCTAAATAAAAAACGACAGCAACACTAGTCTCTCAAAGCAGCAATTCCTGGAAGGTCCTTTCCTTCGAGGCTTTCTAACATAGCTCCACCCCCAGTTGACACATAACTCACTCGGTTTTCGAAACCAAATTGTTTAACTGCAGCAACAGAATCTCCTCCTCCAACTAGTGAAAATGCTCCTTTTGAAGTGCTTTGAGCAATTGCTTCTCCTAGAGCGATCGTTCCATTAGCAAAGTTTTCAAATTCAAAAACACCAACCGGTCCATTCCATAGAATGGTTTTAGATTGTGCAATAACAGCAGCAAATTTTGCAATACTTTCTGGTCCCGAATCAAGTCCCATCCATTTTTCTGGAATAGATCCAATGGCTTTGATTTGACTCTTGGCGTTGTTATCGAAATCGTCTGTACAAACAACATCGATTGGTAAATGAATTTGAACATTTTTGGCTGCGGCTTGTTCCAATAAGTCTTTTGTGTATTGAAGATAATCATCTTCACAGAGGGAATCTCCGATACTTCCGCCTTGTGCTTTTATAAAGGTATAAGCCATTCCACCACCAATAATCAGGTGGTCAATTTTATCAAGAATGTTTGCAATGATTGTTATTTTGGAAGAAACTTTTGCGCCACCTAAGATTGCTAAAACGGGTTTTTCACCTGTCTTCATTACCTGATCAATAGCTTTTACCTCTTGTTCTAGTAATTTTCCAAAAGCTTTCTTGTTTTGGAAAAAAGAGGCAATGATTGCTGTAGAAGCATGCGCACGGTGTGCGGTACCGAATGCATCATTTACATATACCGACCCTAGGTTTGATAGTTGTTTAGCAAAGTCTTCGTCTCCTTGGGTTTCTTCGTCGTAAAATCGAAGATTTTCTAACAATAAAACCTGCCCGTTCTGAAGTGTATTTGCAAGCTCTTGGGTTGCTGTTCCAACACAGTCTGGAGCAAAATTAACTGGAAGCTCCAAAATGTCGGAAATGGTTTGTTGAATTTGTTGCAGTGAAAACTTGAGATCTTTGCCTTTTGGACGACCCAAATGTGACATTAATATACAACTGCCGCCTTTCGATAAAATGTAATCGATCGTGGGTTTTGCAGCTCTGATTCTTGTATCGTCTGTAACCTTGCCTTCTTCGCTCAAAGGCACATTAAAATCAACACGAATTAAAACCTTTTCGTTGTTCAGTGAAAGCTTTTCAAGGGTCTTCATTATAAAAAATTTTACCGCAAAAATAATGGAATAAACCGAAACTATAGCAGCAAGAACAGAAAGCTTTTTGAAATTAAAATTAGATTATCTTTGAAGATGTTTATCAATCAAATTCTTGGGCAAGAGCCACTAAAAGAAAAATTAATTTCTTCCCTGAAATCAAATCAAATTCCTCATAGTCAGTGTTTTATAGACAGTTCGGGACGTGGAGGTCTTGCACTAGCTGTTGCTGTTGCACTTGAGATGTTGTGGGACGAACAAAGCCTTACGCCTCACATAAATAAGGGAAAAGAGGCCTCATTTTTTCTTGAACACCCCGATTTACACTTTGTTTTTCCAGTAGCAACATCTGTTTCTGTTAGCAACAAACCCAAGTGTTCTGATTACATAAAACAATTTCGTTCATTCGTAAGTCAAACTCCTTACGGCGGATCAAACGATTGGATGCTTTCGATTGGATCTGAAAACAAACAAGGGAACATCAGTGTAGATGAAATCGATATTCTTTTTAAAGCTTTGAATTTGAAATCGTTTTCTGGTGGTGCAAAGGTTTGTGTTCTTTGGGGTGTTGACAAATTGAACATACAGTCTGGTAATAAACTGCTAAAATTAATTGAAGAGCCGCCAAACAAAACCTTCTTTATCTTTGTTGTGGCAAACGAATTAGACTTATTGCCTACTATCAAATCACGATGCCAGCTGTCTTCATTAAAACCACTTAATACAGATATCATTAAAGAGGAATTGGTACGCAAAGGGTGTGAAGAAAATCTTGCAGTATTTTATGCTGCTAATGCGGAAGGAAGTTTGGGGAAAGCTCTTGAGTCTTTCCAAAACATAGAACAGCAAAAAGAATATGAAATTTTGTTTGTTCAATGTCTTCGTGGTGCGTTTAAAGCAAGCGGTAATAAAAGTGTTGTAATCGACTTGATGAGTTGGGCAAATACAATGGGGTCTTTAGGGAGAACGCTTCAAAAAGAATTTCTTTTGTATAGTCTTCATTTTATTCGTCAAGCGCTATTAGTTTCTTATCAAACCTCGACTCTAGTTCATTTTCAATCGCTCACTGGTTTTAAAATAGAAAAGTTCGCTCCCTTTGTTCATAGTGGAAATGCACAAGAGTTGATCGAATTATTAGAAGAAACGTGTTATGCAGTAGATCGTAATGCGAATGGAAAAATCCTTTTTTCGGACTTTGCCTTGCGCATGACCCGTATACTCAACAAGAAGGAATTGTAATTATTTCGTCTTGCGAAATAGGTAAACCAAGGAAGAATATTCTCCTGTCTTTTTTGCTTTCCAATTGGATTGTAATCCTCTAAAAATCCCTTTGATTAATGCAAATCGAGATCCTTTGTGTTTTTCGGAAACGTATGCAATATAGAGTGCATCTAAAATGAGTGGGTGCTGCGTTATGAGTTCAAAACCATTAGGCTCAATCAACTGTTTGATTCCACGCTGAGAAAAGTGCCAAAGGTGACGAGGCACATCGAAGGCTGCCCAAAATTCTGCATAGTGTAAAGCGTCGAAAGCGTTTAGGTTTGGAATGGCAATTAATAGAATGCCGTTTGTGTTGAGTCGCTTCCGTATCTCTTGAACACATTGATCTAAGTCTGAAACATGTTCTAAAACATGCCACATACTAATTAAATTAAATTTTTCTTGAGAAAGTTTTTCCCATGACGCTGCTACGGTTAGGTTTTTTCTTATTGCTTGATCTCGTGCATTTGCACTTGTTTCAACACCAAAAGATTTATACGATTGGCTTGATGTGTATTCCAAAAAACCTCCTGTTCCACAACCATAATCTAAAATTGTTGCATCGACTGGTAGCAGTCTTTTGAACATATTATGCTTGATGCGAAACATGTATTTGCGTGCAAATCGGTACAAAAATCCAACGACACTTTGTTGGGATTCATTGTGAGAAATATAGGCATCTGATTCGTAATATGATCCCAGCTTGTCTTCAGCTGGCTGCGGATGGGTAACGGCAAAACCTTTCGACTCATCCCATCGAATAGAAAAGGTTTCTCCAGAAACCAGATAGTCTTGAGTTGAACAAAGGTCCTTTTTCATACACGCTTTATTTATGTTCCACGTGAAACATTACCGTCCTAGCTTTACCAACAAAACAGAGATATCACTTGGTTTGATGCCACTTATTCGTGAAGCCTGCGATATGGTTTGCGGTTTAATTTTGTTTAATTTCTCCTTTGCTTCATAAGATAAAGACGCAAGAATGTCGTAATCAAATGAGGCTGGAATGTTGACGGCTTCAAGACGATTAAGCTTGTCAGCATTCAAACGTTCTTTTTCGATATAGCCCGAATATTTAATTTGTACCTCAACTTGTTCTTGGACATCTTGACTGATGTTATGTAGATTTATAAACTCGGACACAGCTGGGAGCTTACGCATGTCCTTCAAGTCAATCCCTGGACGCGAATAAATCTTAACCATTTTGTCTGACTGACGCATTGGGGATGAATTCTTAGCCTCTAGAAAAGGGTTAGCCTCTTCGGGAAGAACACTTGTTTTCGAATAAAAATCTTTTAACAAAGCAGTATGCTCAACCTTTGTGTTTACCGCAGCCAAACGATCTTCACTAGCTAAACCTAATTTATATCCGAGGGGAGTTAAACGCAAATCTGCATTGTCTTGTCTTAGCAGCGTACGATATTCTGCTCTGGAGGTAAACATACGATAAGGCTCTTCTGTTCCTTTTGTAATGAGGTCATCTATTAGAACTCCGATATAAGCTTCACTTCGCTTTAGCTGAAAATCAGATTCACCTTTATGATAACGATGAGCATTAATTCCAGCCATCAGACCTTGTGCACCTGCCTCTTCATAACCTGTTGTTCCATTGATTTGACCTGCAAAAAACAAACCTTTTACCAGCTTTGTCTGTAAACTGTGCGTAAGTTGGGTTGGTGGAAAATAGTCATATTCGATTGCATATCCCGGCCTGAAGAATTTTACAGCTTCAAAACCTTTAACTTTTCTCAAAGCATCAAACTGTACATCTTCTGGAAGAGAAGTAGAAAAACCATTGATGTAGTATTCTACCGTATTCCAACCTTCGGGCTCAACAAAAACCTGATGACGATTTTTATCTGCAAAGCGATCAACCTTGTCTTCTATCGAAGGACAATAACGTGGTCCGAGGCTTTTTATAGCACCATTGAACATTGGAGAGCGATCAAAACCTTTACGCAAAGTGTCGTGTACTTCATCACTCGTATACGTAATATGGCAACTACGTTGTTTGGTTAATGGTTTAGTTTCGGGGGAATAACTGAATTTGACAGGCTCAGGGTCTCCTGGCTGTTCTTCCATAAGGTCAAAATTAAGCGAACGTCCATCTACGCGTGGTGGAGTTCCCGTTTTCATTCTTCCAGACTCAAAGCCTTTTTCAAGAAGCGTTGCAGTCAACCCAGTTGAAGCGCTTTCGCCAGCTCTACCACCACCGAAATTTTTATCTCCAATATGGATAAGTCCGTTTAGAAAAGTTCCATTAGTAAGGATAACAGTTTTGGAATATATTTTTAAACCCAATGAAGTGACAACTCCTGTAACGGTGTCGCCGTCAAATAAAAGGTCTTGAACCATGTCTTGATAAAAATCCAGATTGGGAGTTTGTTCCAAACGATCCCTCCAAGCCTGAGCGAACATCATTCGGTCGGACTGTACTCTTGGACTCCACATTGCTGGACCCTTGGAACGGTTAAGCATTTTGAATTGAATCGCACTTACATCAGAAACGATTCCGCTGTAGCCACCAAGCGCATCAATTTCTCGAACGATTTGCCCTTTAGCAATTCCACCCATTGCAGGATTGCAAGACATTTGACCAATGGTCTGGAGGTTCATAGTTACCAAAAGTGTTTTGGATCCCATATTGGCAGCTGCAGCTGCAGCTTCTGCGCCAGCATGTCCAGCTCCAACAACGATAACATCATAGGGTGTTGTAAACATCTTTATTGTTTCACGTGGAACATTTGAAGACAAAGGTCTTCTTGTTCGGTCATTAATAATTTATCTTCTGGTTTTTTGTCTAAAAAACCAATTGTATGTAGAAAACCGTGCGATATTAGTCTAAGGCATTCACTTTCAAGCCTTTGGCCGTTTTCGGCGGCATTAAGGGCACACATGTACTCAGAGACAAATAGCTCCGCATTTATAACCTGCTGATTTCCATAGTCAAAGGTCAAAATGTCGGTATGCGTGTCGTGATTCAAATATTTTTGATTCATTTCTAGCATTTTTTCTTTTCCAATAAAGTTTACAGCGAATTGATCAATCGCAACTTTATAATGTTCACATAAACGTTCCATCCAAAGATTCAAATCTGGAAGGGAAATAGAAGGAGCTGGAATATTATGAAATTGTGTCTTCTGCATTACTCGGCAAATATACAGAATATCAAGTGATGGAAAAATGAAGGAGAGAGACTATATTTGTAAAAAATTAAAAGGAAATGTTAGAACGCGTACGTTTTGCACCTAGCCCGACCGGACCTCTTCATATTGGAGGAGTTCGAACTGCACTATTCAATTATTTATATGCTAAGAAGAATAAAGGAGTCTTTGTGTTAAGGATTGAAGATACCGATCAAAAACGAAAAGTTGATGCTAGTGAAAAATATATATTTGAAAGTTTGGCTTGGGCAGGAATTAGTCCAGATGAGAGTGTGAAAAAGCCGGGAGCATTTGGACCCTATCGTCAGAGCGAACGAAATGATATATATAAGATTCACATCACAGAGCTTCTAGAAAAAAAAGGTGCTTACTATGCTTTTGACTCAGCGGAAAGTTTAAACGAAGCGCGAACCAAAGCAGAAAAAGAAACTGGTGCTTTTAAATATAATTATGCTAATCGAGCTACGTTTGACAATTCACTCAATCTTTCAGAAGAAGAAACAAAGGCGCGGATTTCAAATGGAGAAGCCTATACGATACGATTATTAGTACAGCCGGATATAGAGATTGTGAGTGAAGATGAAATTCGTAAAACCGTTCGCGTAAACAGTAATGAACTTGAAGACAAGGTTTTGGTGAAGGCCGACGGAACACCAACCTATCATTTGGCAAACGTAATTGATGATCATTGTATGGAAATTACAACCGTTATCCGTGGTGAAGAATGGCTTCCCTCCCTTCCGATTCATACCCTACTGTATGAAATTTACGGTTGGGATAAACCAAAGTTTGTGCATTTACCATTGATCTTAAACCCATCGGGAAAAGGAAAGCTGAGTAAACGAGATGGTGACAAAAACGGGTATCCTGTATTTCCAATTGCTTGGAATGGAGAATTTGAAGGCTATAAAGAAAAAGGCTTTTTACCCGCTGCACATATAAACTATATTGCTCAATTGGGATGGAGTTCAAATGCAGAAGATGAAATCATGTCCTTAGAAGAAATCGTGGATGCGTTTGATTTAAAAGAAGTTCAAAAAGGAGGTGCACGATTTGATTACGAAAAGGCAAAGTGGGTAAATCAGCAACACGTTCAGCGTTTGAATATCGAAGATGCGAAATCATTAGTTTTGAAAAGAAGCACAGAATTAAATGACCATTTCGATTCAAAAGCAATATTGAAAATAGTAACGCTCATTCAGGAGCGAATTGTACTACTAAACGACATCCCAGTCTTATGTGATATGTTCCTTAACAGTCCTAAAGTTTATGATGAAAAAGGGATGCAGAAAATCAGTAAACTAGAATTAGACCCTCTTATAACAGACATACATCAGTTGATACAAGACAACAGTCTCGATGAATTTAAGGATGCTATATTTCGTTATTGTAAAGAAAAATCAATCGGAATGGGAGCAGTAATGCAGACCTTACGTATGGCAGCTGTTGGTAGTTTGTCAGGACCAGATATTGTGGAAGTGGTGAAAGTTATTGGAAAAAACAGTATATTAGAACGTTTAGAACTTCTAAGAAAACAACTTTAACCAAAATTTAAACCTATGAACATAGTTACGTACATTATTCTATTTATAGTTTTGGTGCTACTCGCATCAGGGTTATTTATTGTCAAACAACAAACAGCTGCAATTATTGAACGTTTTGGGAAATTTGTTGGAATCCGACAACCTGGCTTACACCTAAAAATCCCGTTGGTGGATAAAATTGCAGGACGCATGAGTCTTAAAATCCTTCAATTGGATGTGATTGTAGAAACAAAAACTAAAGATGATGTTTTTGTAAAACTGAAGGTTTCCGTTCAATATAAGGTGGTAACTGCTAGTGTATACGATGCCTTCTATAAATTGGACTACCCACAAGATCAAATTACGTCTTATGTTTTTGATGTGATTCGAGCAGAAGTACCAAAGATGAAGCTGGATGATGTTTTTGAAAAGAAAAATGATATTGCAAATGCTGTAAAAGGAGAGCTGAATGAAGCAATGACCAATTATGGTTATGATATCATCAAAGCATTAGTTACGGATATCGATCCTGATGGACAAGTAAAAGAAGCAATGAACCGAATTAATGCTGCAGAACGTGAAAAGGTTGCTGCACAATATGAAGGAGATGCTGCACGTATTTTGATTGTTGAAAAAGCAAAAGCGGAAGCAGAAAGTAAACGCCTTCAAGGGCAAGGTATCGCGGATCAGAGAAGAGAGATTGCACGAGGTCTGGAGGAGTCTGTTGACGTATTAAATGGTGTGGGAATAAACTCTCAAGAAGCCTCGGCTTTGATTGTTGTTACGCAACATTACGACACACTTCAATCCATTGGAGAGCACACGAATTCGAACTTAATTTTATTGCCTAATTCACCCCAAGCAGGGAGTGATATGTTAAACAATATGGTTGCATCCTTTTCGGCAAGTAACCAAATTGGTGAAGCAATGAAAGAACAGAATGAGAAAAAGAAGAAAGAATAGTTTCTACTTTATAAAGATAAAAAGGCGCAACAATGTTGCGCCTTTTTTGTTTCTAGTTATTTGCTTTTTTTGCCCAAGTGTCACGCAGACCAACAGTTTTATTAAATATAAGATGCTCTGCAGTTGAATCCGTATCCGTAACAAAATAACCTAAGCGTTGAAACTGAACATTGGTTCCTGGAGTTAGGTTAACCAAAGAGGGTTCTACTTGTGCGGTAATCTGCTTTAAAGAATCTTGGTTGATGAATTCTGTGAACTCTTGATCCTTGTGCTGATCTGGACTTTCGTCACTAAATAAACGATCATAAAGATTAACTTGAGCAGCAATAGCCGTTTCTTGATTTACCCAATGAATCGTTCCTTTTACTTTGCGTTGACTTGCCTCTGAGCCCGATCCACTTTTACTATCTGGATCATAGGTGCAATGTATTTCTGTAATGGTTCCATCTGCATCTTTGATTACGGATTGACCTTCGATAATATAGCCGTTCTTTAAACGAACTTCTTTCCCAAGTGTAAGTCTAAAGTATTTGCGATTAGCGTCTTCTTTGAAATCGTCACGCTCAATAAAAAGGTTTTTAGAAAAAGGCATTAGACGAGATCCTTTAGACGGGTCTTCGGGGTTGTTTTCTGCTTCTAGCATTTCGGTTGCACCCTCTGGATAATTTATAATCACCAATTTAACAGGATCAAGAACTGCCATTACACGTGATGCTTTAGTATTTAAATCTTCACGAACACAAAACTCAAGCAAGGAAGCATCTATTACATTTTCTCGCTTTGAAATTCCTGCTGTTTCAACAAAATTTCGAAGCGACAGTGGCGTATAACCTCTTCTTCTTAAGCCAGAGATTGTAGGCATTCTAGGATCATCCCATCCGGAGACAACATCCATTTCGATAAGCTTAGCTAATTTTCTTTTACTAGTAACCGTATACGAAAGGTTCAGGCGTGCAAACTCTCTTTGTTTTGGATAGTGGTGGTCAAGCGGGTCTAGATTGGTTAAAAACCACTCGTAGAGGTCTCTGTGGGGCTTAAACTCAAGTGTACACAAAGAGTGTGATATCCCTTCAATATAATCCGATTCACCATGTGTCCAATCATACATAGGATAAATACACCATTTGGAGCCAGTCCGGTGATGGTCTTTCTTTAGTATTCTATAAATTACTGGATCGCGGAGTAACATATTAGGCGAAGCCATGTCGATTTTTGCTCGGAGAACTAATGTACCCTCCTCATGTTTACCGTCAGCCATTTCCTGAAACAAGTTCATGTTAGTCTCCGAATCTGCATCTCGAAAAGGACTGTTGGTTCCCGCTTGTGTTGGAGTTCCTTTTTGAATTGCCATGGCTTCTGAGCTTTGGCTATCAACATAAGCCAAACCTTTAGAAATTAAGTCTTGTGCCCAAGCAAATAGTTGGTCAAAATAATACGAAGCATAACGCTCT
>PXYQ01000167.1 GCA_003023645.1 Candidatus Arcticimaribacter sp.
AGCCCAATACTTGGATTATTGGTGTCGTTATTTCAATTAAAAAATTTCATAGCTTATTTTCTCAAGATGCAGATCACATTCACTTTTTGAGTCCAGAGAATAGCACTAAAAAATATTATGACAACGGAAATATTAATCCCAGCATGGCGGTTGTATTGAGTCAAATATTAAGCTCCAATATCCACGAGAGCATGAAGGCGCTTTATTTAAAAGGGAAGGTGTATGAATTGCTAAGCCTTTATTTCAATAAAAATGAAGATACTGATATTGAGCAATGTCCTTTCTTAATCGATGAAGATAATGTTCGTAAAATTCGATTAGCAAAGGAGATAATTCTCAAGAACATGTCCGAACCCCCCTCGCTTCAAGAGCTTTCAGAGGAGATTGGGTTGAGTCTAAATAAACTGAAAGAAGGGTTTAAACAACTCTATGGCGATACGGTTTTTGGCTATCTTTTGAATCATAAAATGGAAGAGGCTCGACGCATGTTGGCTTCTACGAATTATAATGTTAATGAAGTTGGATTGAGAATAGGCTACAGTACATCGAGCCATTTTATAGCAGCCTTTAAAAAGAAGTATGGAACTACTCCAAAAAAATACTTAATGTCATTATCTTTGCAGTAAAATAGCTGAACTGCAGTTCGATTAGCTACTATATGAAAGAACGTTTATGAAAGGAGTATTGTTGGTTAATTTAGGCTCACCAGAAAGCCCAAGTCCTAAGGATGTAAAAACCTATTTAGGAGAATTTTTAATGGACGAAAGGGTAGTAGATTTACCCAAATTGTTCCGTACGATTTTGGTAAAGGGAATTATTTTAAACACCCGTCCAAAGCAATCTGCTAGAGCGTATAAGAAAATATGGTGGGACGAAGGATCGCCCCTAATTGTGCTTTCTGAAAGACTCAAAGGAAAAGTATCTGAAAAGGTTTCGACCCCTGTGAGTTTAGCAATGCGCTATGGTTCCATGTCAATTAAAAAAGGCCTTCAAGAACTTGTTGATCAAGGAGTAGATGATATTTTCATTATTCCATTGTATCCCCAATTTGCAATGGCTACAACCGAGACCATCTTGGTACTTGCCGAAGAGCTTCGAGATGAATTTTTCCCTCAGGTTAAGTTTACTTCTCTCCCTGCATTTTACAATCACCCAGATTATGTTCGAGTTCTTTCCAATTCAATTGCTGAAGGCTTGCAAGGAAAAAATTGGGAACACTTATTGTTTTCATACCACGGCGTTCCAGAACGCCACATTCGCAAGTCCGATATCACAAAATCACATTGCAAGATAAATGGTGAATGTTGTGTTACAGCATCTAAGGCGCATGAATTTTGTTATCGTCACCAGTGTTATGAAACCACTCGTTTGGTCGCCGAATATTTAGAATTAAAAGAAGGAACCTTTTCAACATCCTTCCAATCTCGTTTAGGTGTTGATCAATGGTTACAGCCCTATACCGATACAACCGTTGCAAATTTCGCCAAGAGTGGAGTGAAGCAACTGGCAATAGCCACTCCTGCATTTGTTTCCGATTGTTTAGAGACTTTAGAAGAAATCGGAATGGAAGCTGCGGAAGATTTTGAAGAAAAAGGAGGAGACCATTTACAAGTACTTCCCTGCATCAATGATCGCGAAGAGTGGATTAATGTAATGAGTCGTTGGATTGACGAATGGGCTTTAGCTGAAGAATCTTAATGGCAGAAAAGGCCGTTCAAATGGGAACGGATCCCATTGGGAAACTTTTATTGCGACAATCGCTACCTGCTTCAATTGGTATTTTGGTGATGTCTCTTAATATCCTCATCGATACTATTTTTGTAGGTCAATGGATAGGACCCAATGCCATTGCGGCAATCAACGTGGTGCTTCCTGTTTCTTTTTTTATCGCTGCTCTTGGAATGTCCATTGGAATGGGCGGTGGTTCTATTATTTCAAGAGCCCTAGGGAGCAATCACACGGCTAAAGCCAACAAGACGTTTGGAAATCAACTTACACTGACCTTACTCTTTACCCTCAGTTTTATGACTTTGGGATTGGTTTTTATGGAATCTATAATTCCATCTTTTGGTGGTAAAGGGGCACTGTATGCTCCAGCAAAAATATACTATACGATTGTTTTGTACGGAGTTCCGATTTTGGGACTGGCTATGATGGGGAATAACACCATTCGCTCTGAAGGAAAGCCTAAATATGCAATGTATGCAATGCTGCTACCTTCGATTTCCAATCTGTTTTTGGATTACCTTTTTATAAAGGTATTCGGATGGGGAATGGAGGGTGCAGCTTGGGCAACAACCTTGTCCTATGGTGTCTGCATGTCTTATATCGTATACTTTTTCCTATCAGGCAAATCAGACTTATTTTTGAAAATCTCCGATTTGGTACTTGATTTTTCTGTTGTTAAAGAAATTGGATCCCTTGGATTCGTTACCCTAGCTCGTCAAGCTGTAGTGAGTGTAACAGTCCTTTTGGTGAATAACATTTTGTTTGAATTATCGGGAGAGTCGACCGTAGCGGTCTATGCAATCATCAGTCGGATGCTTATGTTTGCTCTATTCCCAATCCTAGGAATTACGCAAGGGTTTGTTCCCATTGCAGGGTTCAATTTTGGTGCAGACAAAAAAGATCGGGTACTTGAAGTTATTCGGACTGCGCTGATTTATGCCACAGTTTTAGCCACTTTTGTGTTCTTAATGATTTTACTTTTTTCCGAAGCCATTGCAAGCGCTTTTACACAAGATGAAGCGATTATTATTAAAACAAAAGAAGTTTTGACTTGGGTCTTTTTGTCGACTCCAATTATAGGAATTCAAC
>PXYQ01000047.1 GCA_003023645.1 Candidatus Arcticimaribacter sp.
AACTTAAAAAAAACATTGAAGTTAAATGCAACCTAAAAACTGAAAAAATAACCCTCTCAGCTATCCAATGGATTGAAGCTATGGGTGACTATGTGAAAATTGTTACTTCCAAAAAAAAGTACATTGTCTTATCTTCAATGAAAGGGATACAACAACGGATTCCAGAAAAACACTTTTTTAGATGTCATAAATCTTATATCGTCAACATGGAAGAGGTTTCAAATTTTTCACAAACCACCGTTTTTCTTAAAAACAAACCGATCCCTTTGAGCCGAACCAAAAAAGAGGGCTTTAAAACGGCTTGGTCGAGTCGTTATTGAGGATCAACATCTACTGCAACACGAATACTTCGATAGGCTCCAATAGCTTCAAAACTTTTCAAAGAAGAGACCACAATCGCTTTTACTTTATTCCGACTAGAATTATCAATAAACTTCACTAGTAACTGTTTGTGATACAAATTACGCACACGTGCGATTGGAGGATCAACAGGCCCTAAAACAGAGCCTTGTAGGGTTAGATTTAAAGCATTGACCAACCATTGGGAAGCTTGATCGACTTGATGGTAATCTTTTGCTTTGAGTGTAATTCGAATGAGCCTATAAAAGGGCGGGTACTGATACTCTCTTCGTTCTTTCAATTGAGTTGCAAAGAGCGTTTCGTAATCGTTTTTAATTACCTGAAGCAATACCGGATGCTCTGGCGTAAAAGTCTGAATCAATACGTTCCCTTGTTCTTTAGATCGGCCTGATCTTCCCGCTACTTGAGACAGCATTTGAAAACTACGCTCGTGTGCTCTAAATTCAGGGAAATTAAGTAATGGATCTGCGTTCAAAACCCCAACCAAAGCAACGTTCTTAAAGTCGAGACCTTTGGTTAACATTTGTGTTCCAACAAGAATCTGAACATCACCTAGGGTAAACGATTCGATGATGTTGTCAAAAGAACGCTTCCCTCGAGTACTATCCCAATCCATTCGTGCCACTTGACTTTCAGGAAAGAGTTCATTCACCTGTTCTTCTATCTGTTGAGTTCCCATACCTTTCACATTCAACGTATTGCTTCCACAAGCGCTACAAGCTGCCGGTTTTGCAATATGATAGCCACAGTAATGACAGCGCAATTGCTGGTTATATTGATGATAGGTTAGCGTCACATCACAATTGGTGCATTGCGGAATATGGCCACAGCTAAAGCACTCCATAACTGGAGCATACCCCCTCCTATTTTGAAATAAAATCACTTGCTTCTTTTCTGCTAAAACATTTTTAATGGCGTCAATTAATTCCTGAGAAAAGAAGCCTTTCATTTGTTTTTTCCGATGCGCTTCTTTCAAATCAATACATCTGATTTTGGGCATAGAAATCCCTCCAAATCGGGAAGTAAGTTGCGCATATCCATATTTTTTTCGTTCCACATTAAAACGAGTTTCTATGGCTGGAGTGGCAGAACCCAACAAAACTTTAGCGCCTTGAAGTTTCCCCAAAACAATAGCGGTATCACGAGCATGATAACGGGGAGCTGGATCGAATTGTTTGAATGAGCTTTCATGCTCTTCGTCCACAATAATAAGTCCTAAATCCTTAAACGGAAGGAAAACAGACGATCGAGCACCTAAGATAATCTGAGCTTTTTCTTGCTTATTGATGATGTTGTTCCAGACTTCTACTCGCTCATGTATGGAGAATTTAGAATGATAGACAACTACTTTAGAACCAAATCGATCTTGCAATCGGTGAATCATTTGAGAGGTTAACGAAATTTCGGGCAACAAATACAGTACTTGCTTTTCCTGTTGTAACACCTGCTCCATCAAATCAAAATAAACCTCTGTTTTACCAGAAGAGGTTACTCCTTCTAAAAGGACAACATCTTGATTTATAAATTGCTCCTCCAATGCTTCGAAGGCTTCATGTTGTGCTGGTGATAATTCAATTTCACTTTTGTGCATTGAAGCTACATAAGGAATTCGATCTTCTTCAAAAAAAGATTCTACCAAAAAGCCCTTGTCTAGGAGTGTTTTGAGCGCCGAACTAGTCGATCCGGTTTGCTTCAACAGAGGCGTTACCTTAGTCCATTGATCCAGTTCCGATTGCGCACTATAAATCCCTAACAAAAGAGCACTTTGTCGCGGCGCTTTGCTTAGTACGTCAAACAAACCTGCCAAGGCTTCTTCTGCTCGATAGTCTTCAGCTATTTGAACGTAACGAACCCGTTTGGGTTTAAATTTCTCTTTTAATTCTTGATACGATTCAATTACTTCTTTTTCTAACAAGGATTGTATCAAAGGGAAAATATGTTGTCGATCTACAATTTTACGAATCTCATCTACAGTTAGTGTTTTCTCGTCTAAGGCTTCATAAACCAAAAACTCTTCGTCTGAAAGCGTATCTTCTATAACAGCTACTTCTCCATTTTTACGAATCAAGGTTTCACTGGTCAAAAGTAAAGCAGAAGGAAGTGCAGCTTTTAAGACAGAACCCATAGAACACAAATAATACTGTGCCATCCACTCCCATAACCGTATTTGTTGTTCGGTAACGACAGGGTACTCTTCTAAAATTACGGCAATAGTTTTGGGTTCGTATGTTTGAGGTGCGACCTCGTGCTTACGGTATACGATTCCCGTATACATTTTGCTTTTCCCAAAAGGAACTCCAACTCGAAAACCCGGTCTTAAAAATTGATATTCTTCTTCCGTAACCCAATAAGTAAAGGGTTTAGGTAAGGGCAAAGGCAGCAATACATCAATAAAAAAGTGCATAGCCGTGTTTTAAATTTCTGTGGTATTCGCTTTCGGTTGCTTGTTCAATTTGTTCAAAGTTGCATTGAGTTCAAAACCCAAAAGCAATAGAATGGAATTAATCCAAGTGTAAAGCATAAATAAAAGTAAAGCCCCGATAGAACCATACAGTTGGTTATAAGTCGAAAAACGATCGACATAGATCCCAAAAAGATAGGTGCTTGTAACGAGCAATAAGGTGGTCATAAAAGCCCCTGGAGAAAAAAAGCGGTTTACCTTTCCTTCGACTGTTCCGAAAAAATATAAGGTAGATATAGAAAAATAAGCCAATACAACAAAAAAGAAAATTTGAGCTACACGAACCCAATTGACTGTGTTTGGAATGAAATCTTGTATATTACGTAAGAAATACAATTCAAAAAAGATAAACACTGCAACTGCAAACAGCAGTAAAATAGCCAACAGTATACTGACAGCCATCGAAATCAGATATTGCTTAAAAAAGTTGCGTGTCAAGTCTACGTGATACGATTCCTCAAAACTAGCAAAGATTGCATTTACACCGTTTGCTGTTAAAAAAATTGATAAAATAAAAACAGAAGACAATAATCCTCCCCTAGGTTTGCTTTGTATATCTTCGAAAATTGACGAAAAGAATATATGTGTTTCTTGTGGGAGTAGTGCCTCTATAAATTCCAGCAAAACACCATCAAAATTGATAATGGGAATGAATGGAATTAAATTCAACACAAACAGTAAAAAAGGGAATAATGCCATGAAAAAGCTAAACGAAATACTCCCTGCACGGGCTGTAAATGCACCGCGAATAATACCTAAAAGATACATTTCAATTAAATCGTAAACGGAAAAGCTTTTCACACCTGGAAGTTTAATTAACTCCAGAGCTTTAATAAGCTGTCCGATAAGCGGAATTTTTTTTAGTTTTTCTTTCATAGCTTAACTATAGTTCAAAAATACTAATCCCCAATCAACTTCTAATGGCTTCGAAGATTTTTTTAAAAAAGAAATACTTTTTTACGGGTATGAAAATCAAAACTCATCAGGAGTTTTGTAATTTTGAAGCATGGAAGTACAATTGATTTGCATTGGCAAAACAGATGATTCTGAATTACAAAAATTGATTTCAAATTACGAAAGTCGTTTGAAGCACTATCTAAAGTTCACGCTTCAAGTGATCCCAGACCTCAAAGATGCCAAAAACCTTTCTCAAGAACAACAGAAAGTAAAAGAAGCTGTTTTAATTGAAAAGCAATTGCGCACTTCTGATGTAGTTATTCTGTTAGACGAATACGGGAAAGAGTTTTCTTCGGTTGGATTTTCAGAATTTTTAAGCAAAAAAATGAGTTCAGGCTGTAAGCGCCTTGTATTTCTAATCGGAGGCCCTTATGGTTTTGCAGCTTCATTGCACCAGCAATACAAAGCAAAAATATCGCTTTCGCAAATGACTTTTTCTCACCAAATGATACGTCTATTTTTTGTTGAACAACTGTATCGAGCCAATACCATTCTAAAAAACGAACCCTATCATCACCGCTAAAATGATTCTATGAAACTTGTATTCGCAACCCACAACCTCAACAAACTTAAAGAAATTAAAGAACTGGTTCCTTCTGGAATTGAGATCTTAAGTCTCACAGACATCAATTGCACCGAAGACATTGAAGAAACTGGGGTGACCTTAGAAGAAAACGCTAAAATTAAGGTAGATTACATCAAGGACAACTATGGATATGACTGCTTTTCAGACGATTCTGGATTGGAAATCGATGCCCTTGACGGCGCACCTGGTGTCTATTCGGCTCGTTATGCTGGGGCTGAAAAAAGCAATGAAAAAAACATTGAAAAAGTGTGGGCTAAACTTGCTGACAAAAAAGATACCTCAGCACAATTCAGAACTATCATTGCAGCTCATATCGATGGAGAAACGTTTCAATGCGAAGGCAAAGTACGTGGTACTATAATTTCTGAAAAACGAGGAGAAGGCGGATTTGGTTATGACCCAATTTTCATCCCAGAAGGGTACTCCGAAACTTTTGCAGAATTGGGAAAAGAGATCAAAAACGAGATTAGTCACCGAGCAAAAGCATTT
The DNA here is from genome assembly GCA_003023645.1 of Candidatus Arcticimaribacter sp. Taxonomy (GTDB): domain Bacteria; phylum Bacteroidota; class Bacteroidia; order Flavobacteriales; family Flavobacteriaceae; genus Arcticimaribacter. Next base: position 4,854 of record PXYQ01000047.1, read on the forward strand.
CGCTTTTTCATAAGTAGCTTATAATTAGATATTTGAGCCTCTTATTAAAAATGCTTTAAAAAGTGCTAAATGGATAATTAACAGTACCTTTGCGGCAATGAAAACATTCCAAGAACTTGGTCTTAATGATGCGTTATTAGAGGCTATAAAAGACATGGGGTTTGAAACCCCATCAGAAGTACAAGAAAAAGCAATTCCAATCCTCCTAGAAAAAGACACTGACATCGTCTCTTTGGCTCAAACTGGAACGGGAAAAACAGCAGCATTTGGATTTCCAATGCTTCAAAAAATTGATCCAAAAAGCAGAACTACTCAAGGATTGATTCTATCTCCTACAAGAGAGCTCTGTTTACAAATTACACAAGAAATAAAAAATTACGCTAAGCACATGAAAGGTGTGAATGTTGTTGCCATCTATGGTGGTGCAAGCATTACCGATCAGGCAAGAGCAGTTAAAAAAGGAGCACAAATTTTAGTTGCTACTCCCGGACGTATGCAAGACATGATCCGCAGAAGATTGGTTGATGTATCTAAAATTGAATACTGTGTTTTAGATGAAGCTGATGAAATGCTTAACATGGGATTCTTTGAAGACATCACAGACATCCTTTCACATACACCCGACGAAAAAAGCACCTGGTTATTTTCTGCAACGATGCCTAAAGAGGTTTCAGTAATTGCAAAAAAATTCATGCACAGCCCAGTAGAAATTACGGTTGGTGCAAAGAATGCAGGTACTAAAAATGTGAGTCATGAGTACTATAAGGTAAGTGGTCGTGATCGTTACCCAGCTTTAAGACGATTAGCTGATGCACATCCTCAAATCTTTTCTGTTGTATTTTGTAGAACAAAAAGAGATACTCAGAGTGTAGCTGAAAAACTTATCGAGGATGGCTATAGCGCAGGAGCACTTCACGGTGATCTGAGCCAAAACCAACGGGATATGGTAATGAAATCGTTCCGTAACAAACAAATTCAAATGCTTGTTGCTACCGATGTTGCAGCCCGAGGAATTGATGTAGATAACATTACCCACGTAATTCACTACCAACTTCCAGATGAAATAGAAACGTATACCCACCGTAGTGGAAGAACGGGTCGTGCTGGAAATCAAGGTGTGTCGATGATCATCGTTACACAAAGTGAATCACGTAAAATTCGTGCGATTGAAAAAATAATTCAAGCGAATATTGAAATGAAGAAAATTCCTACGGGAATGGAAATTTGCGAAACGCAATTATACTCTTTAGCTCAAAAAATAAAGAACACAGAAGTAAACGAAGAAATCTTCAACTACCTACCCAAGGTAGAAGCAGAATTAGAAGATCTTAGCAAAGAAGAACTTATTCAACGTTTGGTTTCTGTAGAGTTTGCACGTTTTCACAACTACTACAAGAAGTCGAAAGACCTAAATGGTAAATTTGAAGACAATCCGGCTGATAAAACAAAGCACAACAGAAAAGACACAACACGTTTCTTTATCAATGTAGGGGAACGCGATGAATACAACTGGATGGCGCTTAAAGATTTCTTAAAGGCAACTTTAGAAATTGACACCGATGATATTTTTCATGTAGACGTAATGGAGAGTTTTTCATTCTTTAATACACCCAACAGCCTACAAGAAAAAGTTATTGAAAAATTCACAGACTTTAAAATCGATGGACGTTTCATCAATGTAGAGATTTCTGAAAAAGGACCCAAAGGTAGAAGCGGCGGGAGCGGTGGAGGCGGCGGTAAACGCAGAAGTTTCAATAAAGACGGCGGCTCTGGTGGTGGCGGTGGATATAAAAAGAAATTCAACTCAGGTGGTTCTGGAGGTTCTGGCGGCGGCGGTGGATATGACCGAGGCAAAAGAAGAAGTTTTGACAACAATCCTGAAAAGAAATCAGGAGAATCCAGTGGATCTCCAAGAAGATCAAATTCTGGGTCAAAACCAACATACGGTTCAAAAGACAGTAAACCGGGTGGATTTGGTCGTAGATCAAGATCTTAATGCGTTGCTGTTAATTTTTTAACAAAAAACGATATTTACTGGACTCATGCCTTTTTCTTTATACTTTTGTATTATGGGTTCAAAAACATACAGATATATTCTTGCCTTCAGCTTACTTTTTACAAGTATAGCTGAAGCTCAAGATTCCAAAAGACAAATCCTTAAGGGAATTGTAGAAAACGAAACTACCGAAACCATAATGAAAAGTGTTCATGTCTTGAACTTGAATACTATTGTTGGGTCAATTACAGACGACAAAGGAGTTTTCGAAATCGAAGCACAGGTCAACGATACCCTTTACTTTTCTTACCTTGGATTCAAACCTTTTAAGGTAGCTGTTACACAGGATATGATCAAGTTTGAAAACCCTAAATTCAAACTAACCGTATTGGCTTTTGCTTTAGAAGAAGTAGTTTTAAGTCCCTATAAACTTACTGGCTATTTAGATGTTGACGTTAAAAACGTTCCTTTAAATCCAGCTGGTAGATATAACATACAAGGTTTACCGAGTAGCGGATACGAAGCAGGTAACCGAAATCGATCTTCGATATCCAAAGCCGTTGGAGCACTTTTTAACCCTGCCGATTTTTTATACAATCTGTTTGGAAAAAACCCAGCCCAAATGCGTAAGCTTAAAAAAATGCGAGCAGATGATGAAATTAAAAATCTACTCGCTTCTAAATTCGATCGCGAAGTACTGATTCAACTCTTAGGAATCGATCGAGTCAATCTTGAGGAAATTTTAAGAAATTGTAATTACTCCAAAGCATTTATTAGAGAGGCAAACGATTTACAAATACTTGAAGCCATAAGCGGCTGCTACGAAGAATTTAAAATCTTGCAACTATAAGATGACACCTGCTGCCCTCAAAGAAACCCTACTGTCTTACTACGCTTCCATAGAGGATCGAGACAAAGGCGTGCAGTTGATTAAAAAATACCCTTATTTAGCAGATGAGCTTGTTCGACTTGCATTTTCAAAAGAACAAAAACGAGAGCACATTGTCGCTTCCTGGGTATTGGAACGCTTAATTACAACTGCAAAGCACCTAAGTTTTTCTCCTTACTTTACTGAATTTCTTAAAACATTTCAATACCAGACTCATGAAAGCAAACGGAGACCTTTTGCAAAACTCTTATATCACCATTGTCAGGTTAAAGAACATAGAGATCAATTAAGTGCGGAAGAAGTAGACATCATCATCGCATGCTGTTTCGACACCCTCTTGGATGCCAAAAAAGTAGCTCCCAAAGCGCATGCCCTAAAAACTATCGTTTACTTCAAAAATCATAACGATTGGGTTGAAGATGAATTGAAATCTTACATCGAAAAAGAACTTCCAACAAGCACAGCAGCATTTAAATCCTCCCTAAGACAAATCCTTCCGTTTTGATTTCTGTTTTGACATAAGAACCGTATCTTTACGCTCTAATTTTAAGCTATGAAACTCAACACGCTCAATGCAATTTCACCAATAGATGGTCGCTATAGAGGAAAGACAAAAAACCTTTCTCCTTTCTTTTCCGAAGAAGCACTAATTCGCTACCGTGTACGTGTTGAAATAGAATATTTTATAGCACTTTGTGAACTTCCACTCCCACAGCTTAAATCTTTTAACCCTTCTCTTTTTGAAGAGTTGCGTTCCATTTATCAGCATTTTACAGCTGATGATGCCGTAGAAATTAAAGACATTGAAAAAACAACCAACCATGATGTAAAAGCAGTCGAATACTTTATCAAAAAAGAATTTGACAAACTCGAACTTCAAGAATATAAAGAGTTCATTCACTTCGGACTGACGTCTCAAGACATCAACAATACTGCAATTCCGTTGTCGATAAAAGAAGCATTGGAAAAAGCCTATTTACCACAACTTGACAATGTATTAGAAGTGCTTAAAACCATTGCCGAAGAATATAAAGAGGTAACTCTTCTGGCACGTACTCATGGGCAACCAGCTTCTCCAACAAGATTAGGGAAAGAAATTGATGTATTCATCAATCGACTTGAACACCAAAGAAAAAGTTTAGTTGAAATTCCTAATGCTGCAAAATTTGGTGGAGCAACTGGAAACTTCAATGCACATCATGTTGCCTACCCAGAAACAGATTGGAAAGCTTTTGGAACACACTTTGTAGAAAATAGCCTTGGGCTTCATCACTCCTTCCCTACCACACAAATAGAACATTACGATTATTTTGCAGCTCTATGTGATAATCTGAAAAGAATCAATACCATCATCATAGATTTGGATCGTGATTTTTGGACGTATATATTCATGGATTACTTCAAGCAAAAAATCCTTGCTGGAGAGGTAGGATCTTCTGCGATGCCACATAAAGTAAATCCAATTGATTTTGAAAATTCAGAAGGGAATTTAGGTATTGCCAATGCACTCTTTGAATATTTTGCTGGAAAATTACCAATCTCTAGGCTACAACGTGACCTTACAGACAGCACCGTTTTAAGAAATATAGGAACTCCATTTGGTCATTCTCTTATCGGCTTTCAGTCGACAATAAAAGGGATTAGTAAGCTTTTATTAAACAGAGCAAAAATAGATGATGACTTGAGTTCAAACTGGGCTGTTGTTGCAGAAGCTATACAAACAATATTGAGACGTGAAGGATATCCAAATCCGTATGAAGCCCTTAAAGGTCTTACACGAACCAATCAAGAAATTAATCAAGAATCCTTACACAACTTCATTGATGAGCTTGAAATTGACACCAAAATCAAAGTAGAATTAAAGAAAATCACACCCTTCAATTACACTGGTATCTAATTAATTTCTTTCAGGAATTTACCCCCCGGAATATCAATTACTTCGGTTAGTGTAGCGACTTGATTTAAATCGATATCGCCTTCAATAGAAAGGAGAATGAAATTTATATTCGAAACATCTAAGCCTTCTTGGTCTGCAAATTTCTGAGCACCTTTGACGTACATCACCAAACGATCAACTTTAGAATCATCGGAGCCATATACTACACAAAACTGAACGTCTACATCTTTTTCCGAAAGATTCATTACCGTTTCTAATTCGGTTTCGTCAATCTGTTTGATCAGCCAAGCTTCCATGTTTTGGGCTATGCTTTCATTTTTAGTACTCAATACTTTAAAACTGTTCATACTTTGAACCATGTCTATGAATCCATTCATCTGAGGATCATCTGTATTGAGGCTTAGTTTTCCAAGCATTTCAAACATCTTTGGACTTACACTGAGGTAAGAAACTGCTGGATCTTTTTGGTACTGTTCAAAAATATTTTGAGCTGTGAGTAGGTTTAAACTCATCAATAAAACTAAAATAAGACTGTATTTTTTCATTTGGAATGCTTTTTGTAAGATACAAGTATAAGGATATATTTTAAAATGCGACATTATTTAATAGAGTTCCTTAAATTTGATATTCTAAAATAAATTATTCGAAGAAATTATGAACAAGATTTATTACTATTGTCTTCTTGGAACTATAGCTTTATTAATCGGATGTAATGCGCAAGATCGCGATGACAAAATCATTAATGTGCAAAACAATACTCCCTCAGCTACTACCACTAGTACTACTACAAGTAGTAGTACTATCGTTGCCGATTTAGAAATCAACGACTTCATTTGGAAAGGGTTGAATCAGTACTACTATTGGCAAGAAGCTGTTGACTCTTTGGCAGATTCTAAAACTAATGATGCAGCTGCATATGTGAAATTCTTAGGCAGGACAGTAGATCCTTCTGATTTTTTCAACAGCCTGAATCATCCCGAAGACCGTTTCAGCTGGATCGATGAAGACTATGTAAACCTTGAAAATCAATTGGCGGGTATTTCTGCCTCCAATGGAATGAAATTTTTGGTTAGCAGACAATGTGATGACTGTAATGGATTAGTCGCTTTTGTAACCTATGTACTCCCAGAATCTGATGCTGCAGCAAAAGGGATAGAGCGAGGAGATTTTATTACAACGATCAACGGAACTAGTTTGAACGTCAACAATTATATCGATTTATTATATGGGGATGCACTAAGCTATTCGGTAGGATTAGCAGATTATGACCCTATAGAGGAATCTTTTGATTTAACAGGCGAGACTATTACTTTAGATAAGGTCGAAAACTTTCAAGAAGATCCAATTCATAAAAACCTTGTTCTGGATGTAGGAGGACAAAAGGTAGGGTATCTTATGTACAATAAATTTCTTAATGAGTTTGATGATCAACTGATTCAAACCTTCTCTGATTTTGCTACTGAAGGAATAACGGACCTTGTCGTAGATTTGCGTTACAACGGTGGTGGATCTGTTCGTACCTGCGTCTATTTAGCAAGTATGATCACGGGTCAGTTTACAGACGAAATTTTTGCACAACAAATCTGGAATTCAAAATTATTAGCATATTTCGAGGCTTTAAACTCCAATTCCAATGATTCGGACGACAGAGAACTAAACAATTACTTCACAAGCACAACCTCAGAGGGCGTAACCCTACCAGCTTTAAACTTAAACACAGTTTATATAATCGCTACAAACAGAAGTGCATCAGCAAGTGAGCTTTTGATCAACGGCTTAGCACCACATATCAATGTAGTATTGATCGGAAATACAACTTACGGGAAAAATGTAGGGTCAATCACTGTATATGATTATATCGACAATGAAGGAACAAAAAATCCAAACCATACTTATGCCATGCAACCCATTGTTCTTAAAATAGCCAACAGTGTAGGGTTTGCTGACTATGCTAATGGTTTAGATCCTGATATTGAAGTCCGAGAAAGAGCATCGAATTTAGGTGTGCTTGGAACTCCAAGTGAACCTTTACTTTCTGTAGCTCTAAGTCAGATTTCTGGAACTGGGAAGTATATAATTCCTCAAGGTGAAGCATTAGTTCCTTTGACTGACCCCGAATTTGACGCAACCAATGGTATGCATATTGATTTACCACAAAGTACACTAAAAGATTTTCTTAAAAACTAAGGTTTACGCCTAGTCTGAAATTACGCCCCTGTGTGCTGAAGTTTTCAATTTCAATATAATCTGCATCAAAAATGTTAGCTAGAATAAAAAAGGTGGATAATTTTCGATTCTTAAACTGGTGACTCACTTTAGCATCCACTAAAGTGTACGCGTCTAGTGGTGCACTACTAAGCCCAACTCTACTTCCGGTATGCTGAATACTGGTATTCAAATGCGTTGCAGAACTCAAATCATAATCTATAACAGTTCCAAAAGCATGCTTGGGCAGGTTGATATGACTACCCAATTCCGTTTCGTTGTAGGTATAATTCATACGGAGATCTATTACATCAAAAAGTTTATTTTGATACTCAAACTCAATTCCACTATAGGCAACTCGCTCTTCAGAATTGCCATAGCGATAGGTCGAAAAATCGTAAATCAAGGTAGGATCTTCTGTACGTTTAAAAAACACAAGAGATGCCCTTGCTCTGGTTTCACTATTCCATTCAGCACCCAATTCAAGGGTAGTGTTCTCTTCTGGCTTTAAATCTAAATTCCCTGAATAAAAATCATATAACTGATAGGAACTCGGCGGAATAAATGCGGAACTTATTGAAGAAATAATTTTCAAACGATCTTCATTTGCAAGACGGAAAGAATAACTTGGGTTAATACTATAAGTGAAATGACTTCCATAGGTATCGTGGTTATTCAATCTACTCCCTAAGTTGAAATTAAATCCTACGGTAGACAGATATACAAAGTTAAGATATACGTCATTTTGAACATTCGATGGGGCTCCTTCATAAGAAGTGTTTTGGTGAGCATACCCTAAAACAGAATAAAACCGTTCTTTAATTATGTATTTATTAAAAACATCTAAGGCAAGATTGGAACCTTGAAAGGTCTGATTGTAACTTCCTGCAAAAACACGATCTGTATTCTGAAGACCTAAAACAGTGTGGAGACTTCCTTTATCGTAAGCGTAAGTAGAACTCAATGAAAATCGCTCTAAATCAGTAACTAGGGTTGAATTGTTATCTGAGGGAGTTCCAAACACATTATCAAAACTAGTCCCTGAATGATCCTTATTAAAAGTCAAATTCCAATCCAAATGTTTCCCTTTTCGCCCCAATTGGAATCCAAAATTAGTTTGAATAAACGGATCTATTTCGGTTCCAACATCAACAGAACTTAAGCCATAAATATTTTGACTTCCCAAGCTTAACTTATATTGAAACGAATCTTTAGTTCCCGAAAAGCTGGCGAAGTTAGACAGGTAACTGATTTTGTTGAAAGCCGTATTCGCTGCTTGTTGCGTCCCGATGGTAGACCCTAAATTTACAGTCAGTTTTTTACTCGATTTTTTTGTTGTGATGTTTACTACCCCTGTTGAAGCTGAGCTACCGTATAGGGTACTTGCAGCTCCTTTCACTATTTCTATAGAAACTATATCCGCTAGATTCAAAAGATTTAAATCAAAATCATTACTAATTCGTGATGGATCTGAAACCCGAACCCCATCAACCAAAATCAGTACTTGATTGTTTCGACCACCACGAATAGAGAAAGTCAAGTTCTGACCTGCTGGAGATCGACTTCCAATCAGATTGATTCCACCATAGGTTTGGAGTAATTCAGGAAGACTTCGTCCCTGATAATTTTTCAATTCTTTCTCCGTAATCTTAATTATCGTTTTCCCGGACTGGGAACGTTTGATTTCGAAACGGGAATCGACTACCACCACTTCTTCTAGGACGGTATCGTCTGTGACAAACTCTTCTTGATCTAAAGTAGAAATTTCTTCTTGGGAAAAGCCCGCAAAGACATGAAACAGCATAAGGCTGCTTAAACTTAATTTAAGTTGCATACAATTTACATTAAAGGACAATCAACATATAAATGACTCAAAATCTTTATCCCGAAGATTCTAAAACATTATAAAGTGGCAGGTATCCTGACTCGCTTTACTTAATGACCTTCCCATTCGGCGAACAGTGGCGAAGCATTAATAAAGCCTCTTACGAGGCAAAAGCTTACAGTTGCGGGAACAGTTTTGGATTCTAACCAAATTCCCTTTTAATCTTGAACAAGTTCAAAAACCAATTTACATGACAAAAATACATTTTTATTGGATATTAAAATAACATCAATCTGTTTATTGAAACTAAAAATTAACTGTAATTTTGAACTTTGTGAAAAAGATTCAAACCATTATTTTACTCAGCTGGCTTATAATCGGATGTACATCATCCCGATCAAAAGACACAACACCAACCTCAACCCAATATGCCCAAGGGTTTTCGATTGAAACTAATGGAATCTATGACATCCTTATTTTAAAAAATATAGTTCCAAATTCCCAAACCGCATTTCGTTATCTTTTAATCGCCGACGGAATAGAATTACCAAAAGGCGAACCGTATGATGGCATTATCAGAACACCCGTTAAGCGAATTATAGCATGTTCGACTACCCATATTGCCTTTCTAGAAGAACTCGATGCCATAGAAACTTTGGTTGGATTTCCAGAAACAGATTATATTTCATCTTCTGAAGCGAGGAAAAGAATTGCAGAAGGAAAAATTATTGATGTTAGTAAAAGCCAGCAATTAAATGTGGAACGCGTTCTAGAATTGAATCCTGACCTAATCCTAAGTTTTGGTGTAGAATCAATAGACGGTTCACTGAAACGATTCAATAAAATGGGAATTCCATCTGCTTTTATCGGTGAATGGAACGAGCAGAATCCGCTGGGGAGGGCTGAGTGGATTAAAGTTTTTGGAGCGTTATTGGGTAAGAAAAAAGAAGCAGATGAACGTTTTAAAAGTATAGAAGAAAAGTACATTGAAATTCAAAACTCAATCCCAAATATAAAAACAAAACCAACTGTTCTGGCGGGAGCCATTTATCAAGATGCATGGTATCTTCCGGGCGGAAACAGTTATTTGGCTCAACTTTTTAAGGATGCTAACACCAACTACCTTTGGAAAGACGACACCCAAACAGGGAGTTTGGCTTTGAGTATTGAAACGGTTCTAGAGAAAGGACAACAAGCAGACTATTGGTTTGCACCTGGACAACACACCTCCTACTCCATCCTCGAAGAAGAACATGTGTTGTATTCCAAGTTCGAAGCAACACAAACTAAACGTATTTTTACCTACGCTCGATCAAAAGGCAGTACGGGTGGCCTTTTATTTTTTGAATCCGGAGCTACACGTCCATGGTTGTAG
>PXYQ01000168.1 GCA_003023645.1 Candidatus Arcticimaribacter sp.
ATATCATGATTGAAGGATATGGTTTCTTAAGGTCTTCTAGACAAAGAAACTAGAATTATTATCAAGTATCTGGTACGAGTGTAACCAACAATAATTTTTGATCACCAATTACAATTTCTTGGGTTTCAAAACCGAGATAGCTGTATTGAAGAATATCGCCAATATTAGCTGTGATTGCATAATTTCCATCAAAATCAGAAGAAGTTCCAACGTTTTGGCCTTTGAGAAGTATGTTCGCTCCAATAACGGGAAGGTCATCTTCAGAAGATATAATTGTTCCAGATATTTCAACTTGTTGAGCGTATAGGTTTGTTATTACACTCAAACATAAAAACAGTAAAAATCTTATATTCATTATTTTTGGGGGTTTTTGTGAGATTCCAGGTTATGACTCAATGCCTACCTTCACAAGCAGCTTAAATTTAGGTCATATTGGATAAAGTACTCAAGAAATAAACCATACAAAAACTAAACTAGTTTTTCAAGACCCTATAACTTATTGAAAATAATGCACAAAAATTTATCTATCATAAAGATCTGTATGTCAATGAACAAAAACACAAAATTCAGCTCTAATCAAATGCATTGTATAGTTGATGTAAAGTGTTTTACACTGCATCAACTACTTTACATTGTGATGATATAATCCACAATTCTTTGGTCTCGAGAAAGGTTCATCTTTTTTCTAAGGCGGTAGCGTTTAATTTCAACACTCTGAACTGAGATATTGAGCAAGGGCGCAATTTCTTTTGAAGATAGGTTGAGCCGTAAATATGCGCACAATCTAAGGTCATTATTGGTGAGTTTGGGGTGCCTGGTTTTAAGTATCTTGAAAAAACCCTTATCTGCATTATTGAAAGCTTCTTCGAAATATTCCCAATCGTCATTACGTTTTAGATTCTTATTGATTTTTTTAATCAGCAAGTCTATTCTGGGTTCGGTTTCAATTTCTGATAAATCTTTTTTTATTTTATTTAAAAATTCATTTCTTCTCAACGTACTCATAGTTGCGATTACAAGTTCTCTACTTTTACTTTCAACATCTTGTTGTAATTGCTCGTTTCTAATTCGAATTAGTTCTTTTTGATTTTCCAGTTGAATTAACGCTGCTTTTTGATTATTCTTTTTAATGATATCAAGTTGTTCTTTCTTATTTTTTTGTTCGTAATAAGCTTTTAGTATGGCAATGAAGATAAAGAAGCTAACGATATAGATTATATTGGCTGAGTTTGACCAATACCAAGGAGCCAGAATCGTTATTGATTTTGATGCTTTTGACTCCGATATCTTTTCTCCAACTTTTGAACGAACATGAAAAACATAAGTTCCGAAATCTAGGTTTTCAAATTTTATAAAGGCTTCTTCGTTCCAGGCGCTCCATGTCTCCTGATATCCTTCAAGCTTGTATTGATATTGAACTGGGTAATATTTTTGGTAGGCATTGGCACTAAATTCAAAAAGAATATTATTGTTACTATATGCCAGTGATATCGACTTTTTCATTGATACACGTACACTGTCACTTACAATAATTGCATCAATTTTTACTTTCGTGTCAAAGGTTTTGAACGCTTTTAAATTTACAGCTACATAACCTTCATTTGTGCCAATTATATAGTTATCCTGATTGACAGATCCAATGTGTTCAAATCCAGAAATACTTTTCCTGTTTTTCTGATCTAAGTAGAATGATTTATGGATTAACTTGTCTCTAAGTATATCCTTTGTGAAGTAATGTGTTTTGTCTTTTGTCAAAAACCAAAGCCTTCCTTCATCATCTGAAGTCATCTTTCCAGTGCTATATTGTTCTGATTTTATTAGGGAAGATATTAAACTATCTTTTACGAATACATTCCTTTGTTCATCGAACCGGTAAACACCTTTTTTATAGTAATAATAGATGACTTTATCAAAAGCAGTTAACCCAGCATTGATCCCTTTTTCTACTGAAATTGCTTTCCTTTGCTTTTGTATTTTTTCTAGTGTATCATTTATTTCTAAACGATATACACCTTTGTATTCGTGTGCCACAATAAGGACACTGTCGTTAGCAAATTCAAGAAAGCGAGAAGAAATGTCAAACCCCTCTATTTTATTTCTGTATTTCCACTGGTTGTTTTCTCTCTCAAGTACATGTATCCCATTGTAAGTCCCTTGTAGTATTATGTTTCCATTTGAAGGATGTTCTTTAAAAATCCATGTACCACCATCAATTCCAATTTTTTGCGCATTCTTTTTTGTAATTATAAAACTGCCATTATCATGTCCGCAGAATAAGGATCCCTTGATCAAATCTAAACTCCATACCTGCCCCTTTGTTTCAGGAATTAGTTCGTACGAATTCTCAAAATTTTGCTTTACATAAAGTCCGTGATTAGTGCCCAAATAATCATACCCTTCATGACTTTTTGAGCTATATACGGTGCCCAATGCTTCCCATTCTTCTTTGTATTCATAAAAAGGGGAAGCTGTATTTATATAATTTACACCGTTGCCAAGTCCAACCCAAATATTTTTTTGATTGTCTTCGAAGAGGCTTAGAATGGTATTGTTTGATAGACCTCTTTTTTGGTTTAGGGTTTGAATAAGGTTTCCTTTTCGATCCAGTTCTATATAGCCATTTGCGATAGTTCCCAGTCCAAAATGCCCGTTAGACAGCTCTATAAAACTATATAGGGTATACTCGGATAACTTTTTTTGTGCTGGTATAATCCACTGTGTTATATTCTCTGGTTTGGATATATCATAAAACTTAGCCAAATTCGTGACAGCAATCTTTCTATCCC
>PXYQ01000169.1 GCA_003023645.1 Candidatus Arcticimaribacter sp.
ACCTTCAACGGCTTCACAAATAGCAACATAATGCTTTAAGATGTTATCACGTCCTGTGATTCCTTCTTTAGCCATAAGCGATGGATTGGTGGTTACACCATCTAAAACCCCAAGGGCTTCGGCTTCTTTGATTTGATCGAGGTTGGCAGTGTCAATAAAAAATTTCATATAATAGAGTTTTGTACAAAATTAGAGTTTATAATGATTCTTTAGGAGTTTTTCGTATGCTTTTTGAGGAAGGAATTTTTTTAGAGTTATCGAAAATTTCTGCAAAAAGGAACCAACGACATAATGTGGTTTAGGGTTTTTCTTATGAAGTAAAGCTGCAACTTTTAATGCAATTTCCACGGGGTCATTTCCAGAATCGACATGAGCATCCATAGTATCCAAGCTTTCTTGATAGGTGTTCTGGTAAGGAGAATTTTCTATTACTGCCTCATGATAGCGTCTCGATGCAATATCCGTTGCATAATCTCCTGGAGCAAGAGTCATGACTCGAATTCCTTGAACAGCAATTTCCAAGCGCAGTGCCTCCGAGATAATATTGAGTGCCCCTTTAGAAGCAGAATATGCCCCTCGAAAAGGGAGTCCCATAGAACCTGCAATAGAAGTAATGTTGATGATGGTACCATCGGTATGCTTTCGCATGATGGGTAGAATCGCTTGAATCATAGCCAAGGGACCAAAGAAATTGGTTTCGAAATTGGCACGCATGGCATCCAAAGAAGTTTCTTCTACAGGGCCAGTAATTCCAACGCCAGCATTATTTATTAGAACATCAATGCGGTGTTCTTTTTCATCCAATGTTTGAATCAATTGAGCAATCGAATCTTTTTCGGTAACATCGAGTTGTACTAAAGTAAAAGGGAATGTTTCGGAATATTGTTTTGGGTTTCTACTTGTTCCGTAGACTGTATATCCGAGATTGTGTAAGTGAAAAGCTATCGATTTTCCTAAACCTGAAGAAGCGCCTGTAACTAATACGACTTGATTCATAAGTGTTTGTAAAGAAAAAAAGGGCAAGCGACCTACATCACACCGCTACGACCATCTACCCTTGCTGCGTTCCCGCCCTGGGGGATTCAACAGGAGCTGGTTGTATAGGACTTGCCCGTTGCAAATATACAGTGCAAACTCTTTTTGCACAATCATTTTGTGGTCTAAATTTCATAAACTATTTTTAACCAAAATATTATCTATGAAATGGATTACTATGCTCCTGACTATCATTGCCCTCAAAGGCTGTGGAAATGAAAACAATGCTCTCAAATTTAAAATAAAAGCCAATCAGAAGACTTTTGTAACAGGAGACACCCTACACTTGACCATTCAAAACAGAAAAAAAACTGCTTATGACTCCATTCAGTTTTCTTTGAGAGGAGAACGAATAGCGTCACCCTATGTTTTTTCTGAAAATGCCCTGCTTGGCGATATTCCAACCGAGGCTGTAGTTTTTATTGGAGGAAAAGAATTCCAAACAACAACCAATGTGCGTTTATTAAATAAAACGGCACCGAGTCTCTATACGTATACCCTACTCAATGAATTCCCCCACGACAAACAAGCCTATACCCAAGGTCTTGAATTTGACGGAGAGCGTTTGTATGAGAGTACAGGCCTAAGAGGCAAGTCGAGTCTGAGGAGGGTGAACTATAAAACTGGAGCAATTGAAAAACAAATCGATTTGGATGCTTCTTATTTCGGAGAAGGTCTGACGCTGATCAATGGAAAAATCATACAACTGACTTGGCAAGAAAATACCGGCTTTATCTACGATCAAGAAAGCATGGCAATGGAAAGTAGTTTTACCTTCGGGCAAAGCAAAGAAGGCTGGGGCTTGTGCAATGACGGAACAGTGCTATATAAATCCGATGGTACTGCAAAAATATGGACCCTAGATGCAGCAACACAACAAGAGACTTCTTATATAGAAGCGACTACCAATAAAACTATTATTACCAAAATCAATGAACTCGAATGGGTAAACGGAGCGCTATATGCTAATACGTATCAGACACAAAAGGATGTGGTTTTAATCATCAACCCCGAGAACGGTGCGGTTGATGGAATCATTGATTTTGATGGTCTACGAAGCAAAGTAGAGCAAATTGAGGGCTTGGATGTACTGAACGGCATTGCCTATCATTCCGGGCGAAAAACCTTTTTTGTTACCGGTAAAAACTGGAGTAAAATGTTTGAAGTAACTCTACAAAAAAAATAATGGAACCCTTTGAACAAACCATTGAGGTTACCGAAGCACACTTAGACGAGCTACAGCATGTAAACAACGTCCAGTACTTGCAATGGGTACAAGACATTGCTGGTGCACATTGGCAATCGCTGATTGCAGGAAAAACAGAAGCTTTTGGACTTTGGGTGGTTCGCTCCCACCACATCGAATACAAACGACAGGCAAAATTGGGTGATAGCCTGCGTGTGGCTACTCATGTGGAACTTACTGCTGGCTTTATGAGCGAACGTAAAGTTCGTTTTTATTTAGTCGATAGCACTACCCTAGTTGCCCAATGCAGTACGCAATGGTGCTACCTCGATCCAACTACACAAAAGCTGCTGCGGATTCCAGAAACGATCCATCGTTTGTTTGCCTAAACAGACTAATGTAGAACGCTGTACAACTTGAGTAAACTTAAAATACAAGACCGTTAGCACAAATTTTGCCTACTTATACCATTATCAAATTGTAGTGAATTTAAATTTAGAAACTGCCATTCAACTATTAGGTTGATTTTCTATACATAGAAGGTGTTTTACCTTCAA
>PXYQ01000170.1 GCA_003023645.1 Candidatus Arcticimaribacter sp.
AGACCCATTTTGGAGTCTCCCATTTCGCCTTCAATTTCACTTTTTGGCGTCAAGGCAGCAACCGAATCAATTACAACAATGTCAACTGCACCCGAACGAATTAAATTATCGGCAATTTCAAGCGCCTGTTCTCCGTTGTCTGGTTGCGAGATGATGAGTTCCTGAACATCGACACCCAATTTTTCGGCATAAAAACGATCGAAAGCATGCTCAGCATCAATAAAGGCGGCGATACCTCCTTTTTTTTGACATTCTGCAATTGCATGTAAGGTTAGGGTTGTTTTACCAGAAGATTCAGGTCCGTAAATCTCAATAACCCTACCCTTGGGATAGCCACCTACACCGAGTGCAATATCAAGACCGATGGAGCCCGAAGAAATTGATTCTACTTCTTCAATAGCCGAATCGCCCAATCTCATTACAGATCCTTTTCCGTATGTTTTATCTAGTTTGTCTAAGGTAAGCTGAAGCGCTTTTTGCTTCGCTGCTTTATCGTCTGCCATAGTTTTTATGTTTCTTGCTAAGGTACTATTTTCTTTATTTTTAAATAGACCGCTACCCGAAGGGTTTATTAACAAGATGTCATTTGTTTGTGAAGTTCTTTTAGAGGGTGATCTGCCACAGCAAATGAGTAATACGATTGGAAAAAAAAAGAGAACAACACATTAGGTTGATTCTACGAGCAAGCAAGGCTATAAAACCCTTGGTGGCGGGGATATATTTTGTAGGATCACCGAAATTTTCTTACTTTTCCATTGAATTGAATTCCCAAATCAAGATACATGGAAGTAAACAACCACATCAATTACATCGAATTTAAGGCACACGACCTTAAAAAAATCAAAACATTTTACACAACAGCCTTTGGATGGACTTTTACAGATTATGGTCCGACCTATACTGCCTTTTCTGACAGCGGAATTGCAGGAGGTTTTGAGTATACAGATGAGCCCATTGTAAATGGAGTTCTGGTTATTTTAGGCCATACGGACCTTGAAGCAATTGAAAAAAAGGTCAAAGAAGCTGGCGGGAAAATTGTTTTGGAAACGTTTTCTTTTCCTGGCGGAAGACGTTTTCATTTTAAAGATCCCACTGGAAATGAGCTCGCCATTTGGTCAGAAACCTAATTTTTGATCGGACGTTCAAAACATTCTTTTAACGCTTTTCTTTTTTTTACCTTTGTCAAATCATTCACCTTAAACAAGTATAGCATGCAACTGTACAATAAATTAAGCGCGAAGGAACGAGCGGTAATGCTCGAAGAGGCCGGAACCGAACGGCTCACGCTATCCTTTTATCAATATGCCCATATTGGAAACCCACAACTTTTTAGAGACCATCTGTTTTTAACGTGGAACGCCCTAGAAGTATTGGGACGCATTTATGTTGCACACGAAGGAATCAATGCACAATTATCCGTTCCTGCACCACGATTTGAGGAATTCAAAGCCCATTTGGATGAGGTTATATTCTTGAAAGACATTCGACTGAATATTGCCATTGAACAAGATCTCAAATCCTTTTTAAAACTGAAAGTCAAAGTACGGGATAAAATCGTAGCCGACGGTCTAAACGATGACACCTTCGATGTAACTCAAAAAGGACAACACCTCAATGCCGCAGGCTTCAACGATATGCTTGCAGACCCCAACACGATTTGTGTGGATATGCGGAATCATTATGAAAGCGAAATCGGACATTTTAAAGGAGCTGTCACTCCCGATGTAGATACGTTTAGAGATTCTTTACCCATTATTGAAGAAGATTTAGAAGCCCAAAAAGAAGAAAAAAACCTGTTGATGTATTGTACGGGAGGCATTCGCTGCGAAAAAGCAAGTGCTTATTTTAAGCACAAAGGGTTTAAAAACGTCTACCAACTTGAAGGAGGTATTATTGAATATACCCGACAGGTAAAAGACCAGGATTTAGAGAATAAGTTTGTTGGGAAAAACTTTGTGTTTGACGAACGCCGGGGAGAGCGCATTACCGACGACGTCGTAGCTCATTGTCACCAGTGCGGAACTTCTTGTGATTCTCATGTAAACTGTGCCAACGAAGCGTGCCATTTGTTGTTTATTCAATGTGAAAGCTGCAAAGAACAAATGCAAAACTGCTGTTCTGATGCCTGTAAAGAGATCATACAACTGTCATTTGAAGAGCAAAAAAACCTGAGAAAAGGAACGCACAACAGTAATAAAATATTTAAAAAAGGGCGTTCTGAGGTTTTGAAATTTAAAAATCAAAAATAAAAGGAAACCTATACGAGTCCCGATCCTTTAACAAACCTTTGCTTCATTTCTCGATATGCGTACGAAAAGCCCTCTTGTTGAGGGCTTTACTTTTTTTATTACATTTGAAAAACAACAGCTCCCAAATCTGTTCTATGTCATGAAAAACCTGCGGTTATTATCCGATTTTATAGCGCTACCATAAAAGTGATTTCCTGTGCACTTATTGGAAACAGGGAGCCTATATACAGGAATTATTGGGATACGGAAGTTCAAAGACAACGGAGATTTATATGCATATTAGAAAAAAGCTCTTGCAAATATTATAAGGGCTATCGATCGATTAATTGAATAGTAAAATATTGATAATAAAACAGTTATATCGATAAAAATCTAAAAATATATAAAAGAAATAAACGCAATAGTGCGGATATATAGAAGTTACCCAACATTAACAAAAACAGAACGTTAGAATTTAAACCGAATAGAAAACTT
>PXYQ01000177.1 GCA_003023645.1 Candidatus Arcticimaribacter sp.
GGTATCGGTAATCTGTTAGGCGGAGCACCGCAAGGTGGAGCACCACAAGGCCGACCAATGCCCCAAGGTATGCCACAAGGTAATCCTATGCAGGGTGGGGTAGCTGCGGCTGCCGGTGGACTTATGCGTGCGCAGTTTAAAAAAGGCGGTGATGTAGATGTGGAGAGGTTCTCTGCGGAAGGTAATATCGCTAAAATAGAAAAGTATGCGGAATCACAGGGTGGTAAGTTAAGCCAAGAAGTTATGCAAAATATGGCGGCGGCTTCTAAGAACAATAGAGTAATAGTAGACTTCTTAAAGACTAAGTATGGTTTTGATGGTTTTGCCGCTGGGGCAGAAGACCTATATGGCAGACCCCGAATACCCTCGGCAGATAACGCGGCAATAAACGAAAAACTCCGCGCTAAAAATGTAGACCCAAATGCTCGTACTGCGAGTACTGCCGTTGATGCGTTTATGAACTACGGTTCTGGGCCACTAGTCGATAAGGAAGGTGGTGGTAAGCGGTACATGACACAAGAAGAACGTGTCGCTAAACAGGAAAACGAGGCTGGATTAAAAAAGGCAACGGCTGGTGAAGACGTTCAGTTTGGCTTAGAGGATGACTTAGAAAGGTTAATGGCTGATGAAGACGCCCAGTTTGCCGCTGACGATACCGCTGGTATTGACGCCCAAGTACAAGGTGTCATAGAAGGCGGAGCTAATCCTTACGGTAAGGTCGATGCAGCTTTAGCCGCTGCAAAAGGTAACGCAGGTGAGTCCGCTGGGGGACTAGAGATAGGTTCGGCAGCACAAGACCTAACAAAGGGAAACTTACAAGGGCTTGGGGCGCTTAAAAAAGATGGTACAGTTAATCCTCAACCATTTAAAGCTGAGCAAGAAGCTGCGCGTACAGACTCTGATAAGTACTATAAAAGACAGGAGAATGAAGACGCCTATAGAAAAGATATGGAAACACGTAAGAAATTTTACGGGGAATACGATCCAGAAGCAGATAAAGAGAGACAATCCGAAGCCTTCGCTGCGTATGTAGGTAGGGGTAAAGGGGGTGCTGCTCAGGGACTACAAGCCCAAATGCAAGTAAGAAACGCGCAATCCAAAGCTAGAGAAGGGCAAATGCTCGGGCTTGAAGCATTAGGGCAAAAAGGTAGAGAGCAGGATCGTCTAATAGCTGATAAAGGTACGAGCCGGTACGATAGCATAGGCTCGAACGGCACTTCAATACTAAATGCGGCTGTCCAAGGCTTTTCTGTTGCATCACAACAAGACATGATCGCAGCGCGAGAAGACCTTGATCGAAAAGATAAGACCATAGCTAGAAAAATGGAGGCTAACCTAGCGGAAGCCGAATTGGAAATGGAGAAAATAACTGCGGCAGGCGAGGCTAGCGCCACTCAAAGAAAAGACGTATTATCCCTTATCGTTACCGCTGAAGACAACATTCTTAAAGCTAAGCAAGAAATATTTGAACTCTATGAGTCACAAATAACTATGGCACAGCAGCAAGGAAAGGATACGGCAGCGCTAATAGATATAAGAGATAGGGCGGTTGATGGTGTTATATCTGGGTATGCGGGTGTACTTACTACATTGAACGAGATGGCGGGAGTAAATAAATCAAACCTTAGCGGCACCCCTTACAGTAACAGTTCAGATGTGGACAGCATAGTCGGCGAAAAACTTAAAACAAAACAGTAGAGAGTACTTATGGCAAGTAGAGCGGATATTGAAGCGGCCCTAGAAGTATCAGATCGGCAAGGGGATAAACGCTCTTCAGACATGTTACGAGTAGCATTGTTTGAGTTAGACGGAGCACCTAGAACCTCTGTTGAAGAGTATAAGGCTCGCTTAGCTATGGGGCCAAGGCAAGAAGAATCCGGCGTATTAGGTAACCTAGCTAAAGGTTTTGGCGCGGGTGCTGTTGGGACTATCGAATCTGCCGCTTTAGGCTTATCTACTGTTCTTGAAGAAGAAGACGAACTAAAAGCCCGCGAAAAGATACAGCGTGTGGCCGATAGATTTACTCCTGAAGGTGGAGACAAAGATTCTATTACCTACAACGTAGGTTCAGGGCTTGGCTCTATTGTTGGTACAGGTGCAGCTACGTTAGCAGGTGGTGCAGTCGCTGGCCCCGCAGGTGCAATTGCCGCAGGTACCGCAGCAGGTGTAGCTACTCAAGTCGGTGAAGCGAGTGAACGTGCCCGTGAAGCAGGCGTATCAGAAAAAGAACGTAACAAGGCCATAACTAACCCAATGGTTATCGGTGCGGGTTTACTAGAAACCATCCCCTACCTGAAGGCTGTTGACAAATTTAGTGCCCCCACTGCTAACAAACTAAGGGATTTACTTGGGGGTGATAAAGAACTCAAAGGTCTACTTGACCGAGCTAGAAGCGCCGGAACTACTGGTGGTGTGGAAGCCCTCCAAGAACTTGCCCAGAACACTGCACAAAACTTAGTCGAGCAAGGCTACAACCCAGACAGAGAACTCACTGAAGGTGCTGCCGCGTCTGCCGGATATGGTGGTGCAACAGGTGCTATCTACCAACTACTTATAGACGTACTTCCGGGGAGACAAAGAAGTGCTACGCCAAAACGTGATGAGACAGGCCCAGAGTCAGAGGCGGGTGTACAAGATGTCCCAGAAGAAATTAGCGAAGAAGACATTGAACGAGAGCAAGGCGAACTGTTTGGTGAAGACGGG
>PXYQ01000190.1 GCA_003023645.1 Candidatus Arcticimaribacter sp.
TTTATAGGATCACCTGCAATGAACCTTGTTCGAGGTGAAATTGTTAATAAAACCTTTAAAGGCGATTTTATAAAGATTTCAGGTTTTACTAAAATGGATGGGCCTATTCAATTAGGCTTCCGAGCTGAAGATGCTTCGATTGTAAAAGATGGTGGTGAAATTCATGCAGCAGTTTTTGCAATGGAGTTACTAGGTGATGCTACAATGATTACAGTTCGTGTAAATAAAGAGTTAATATCAGTAAAAGCTGCAAAAGATTATCGTGCACAGATAGGAGATATGGTTCGTATATCAGTGCCAAAAAGAATTTGTCATTTGTTTGATGATCAAACAGGTGGTCGAATAGGGGATTAGCCCCCTAAAATAATCCCCCAAAAAAAGGGGTCCAAAAGATATATTCTATTGAGTGTATCTACAACAAAAATAGGGAGTAACTTATGTTTCTAAAGACAATAACATTCGCGGGAGCGTTCGCGCTTTTGGGAAGTTCAGCAATAGCTGACTGTGGAATTTCTGGCGGTAATGTCAGCATTCTTTCAAATGATTTCCCAGCAATTCAAGCTGTAACTGCAGAAGCTGCCAAGTGTGCAGGTAATGGAGTAACAGTTGAAACCAATTTAACAAAAGACCACAAAGATATAATGGTTGCAGCACTAACTGCAAATCCATCACAGTATTCTTCTGTAATAGTATCAAATTCTACGCTAGTCACTTTGATGAATGATGGTTTAGTAAGATCTCTTGATGATTTGGTAGCAAAGCATGGCTCTGGATTAAATAAAAGCCAATTAATTACGGTAAATGGCAAAGTTATGGCTGTTGCATTTATGGCTAATGCCCAACATTTATTTACTAGAACTGATATGTTGGAAAAAGCTGGTGTCAGTAACATACCTGGAACCTATGAAGAAGTTATTTCTGCAGCTGATGCAATCCGAAGTGCTGGATTGTTAGAATATCCTGTTGCTTTAAATACTAAAGCAGGTTGGAATTTAGGTGAAGAATTTGTGAATATGTACATGGGAACAGGTGCAGATTTATTTAAATCTGGAACCGCTGAAGTATCCATAAATAATGATCATGGTGTTGCAACTCTTAATATGCTTAAATCTCTTGTTGCTTATTCAAATCCAGATTTTTTAACTTATGATTCAAACGCTACTCAAGCAGAATGGGAAGCTGGAAACTTAGCATTAGCAACAATGTGGGGCTCTAGAGGAAGCGCGGTACTTGACGGAGAAGGTTCAGTAGATGGTGTATCTTCAAATACTGTTCTTTCGTCTGCTCCATTGTGGGGCAATGGTGCAAGACCTGCATCTACACTTTGGTGGGATGGCATAGGTATTTCCACAAATGTATCTGACGAAGATGCAGAGGCAACATTTATTGCTTTAATGAACGGAATTTCATCCGACATGGTTAAAGCAAATAATGATGCGGCTGTATGGTTAGTTGAAGGTTATAAGCCAAGTCCTGCATCTGCTGGAGTTTCTGAAACTGCTGCTAATGGTGCTGCACCTTATCCAATGTTGCCATTTATGGGAACTTTACATGGTGCGCTAGGTGGAGAAATTTCTGATTTCTTACAAGGTACTGAGAGTGCAGAGCAAGCTTTAGCAGATGTTGAAGCTGCTTATACTACTGCTGCTAAAGAAAAAGGTTTCTTAAAATAAACTCACAGGAGGAAGTGTAATGCTTCCTCCTATTTTAAATTATTTCTGGCGATCAAGATGAAAAACCGTACTTTTTTTTGGTTTATATTACCTTCTTTAATAACAATGTTGTTATTTATTGCGTTACCTATTGTTTCAGTAGTCGTGCAATCACTCCATATTGAGCATGAAGCAGTTTTGAATGAAGTTGAAAACTGTGGACCTTTTGGTTGTAAGAAAGAATTAGTTATAGATGTCGAAGAAACAAAAAAACTAAAATTAGAAAACCCGCTTGGAAAGTTTAATGGATTTGGGACATACACAAACCGAAACCACTTAGCATTTAAAGAAATTCAACAGGCTTGGATTGAAAGTGAAGGCTTTATAAGTTTTATATCAATGAGCCTAA
Organism: Candidatus Arcticimaribacter sp.; assembly: GCA_003023645.1. Classification (GTDB taxonomy): domain Bacteria; phylum Bacteroidota; class Bacteroidia; order Flavobacteriales; family Flavobacteriaceae; genus Arcticimaribacter. Next base: position 2,062 of record PXYQ01000190.1, read on the forward strand.
ATTTACCATTCTACCGAGCTTTAGCTTTTACTCTAACATATACATTTATAGTCACACCTTTTGTCTTATTTTTTGGTTTTTTAATTGCACTAGGTGTAAATAGTTTGCCTAAGGTTATCAAAGGTCCAACTATTTTTATTTCATTACTACCAATGATTGTTACACCACTCATCGGTTCTTTAATTTTATTTTGGATGATTGATGCACAAGGAATTATTGGCTCAATTCTGCAAGAAATTTTTGATGATCCAAATCTGTCTTTAAAAGCATCACCATTGCTTACTTGGATAATGCTTATGGTTTATGGCGTATGGCATTCATCTCCATTTGCTTTCATAGTATTTTATGCAGGGCTACAGACTGTTCCTAGTGATACTATTGAAGCAGCAATGATAGATGGTGCATCACGCTGGGAGCGCACAAAATATGTAGTTCTTCCTCACTTAATGCCACTGACTATATTTATTTTATTAATCCAGTTAATGGATAATTTTCGAGTATTTGAGCCAATAGTAGGCTTTTCTGCTCAAGCAAATGCAACTTCACTTTCATGGATTATTTATAATGATATTTCTAATAACGAAGATCAGTTTTTTGGATCCGCAGGAGCAACATCAGTTCTAACTATAATT
>PXYQ01000048.1 GCA_003023645.1 Candidatus Arcticimaribacter sp.
AACAAAGTAAACAAATTATACCCACAATGCCGAACTTTTTGATCTAAGGAAAAGCAAGAACTGTTAACAACCCTGTGAACAATGCAACCGCAGATTCTTCGCCTAGCAATCAAAATCAAATTAACTTTATGGAAACTTATTCTTATGAACGATCGACCCAACGACCTGCTCCGTATACGCCCAGAAATAAAGAAAACCAAGCAGTTCGATTCCATGAGCACAGAAGAACGGTTTCAGAATGAAACCCTCCGCCCGATCCTAAAACTCCAGAATCCGTTATTGATTGCTGTTTTTCAACGTTATATTGAAATGCGCAAGGACGTTTTTTTTGGTCTAAGTGTAACAAAAAAACTAGAGTATATCGAAGCCGCTTTGATCAAAGATCAAAAGTTCAATAACACCATAAAAGGAATGGTAGTGGGACATTTTACGATAAGTGAATACAACGCCTACACAACAAATGCATCTGCGTTAAACAAGCGGATAATGACCATGGTTGTAAAACGAATCAAGGATCAAGTGCACCTTTTCGAAAAGTCAGAAAAGCAAGCAGTTATTAGTGCTTAGCAACATCCGGAACCTGGAGCACAGCTGTTTGCAGCTTCTGCTTTAGGTTCAGGAATTCCGCAAGCATCTTGCGCCAAACAAGCTGTTTGTTTTTGAGTTAAAAGGAAGTTATTCCCTTTGAGGTCCAATCCAAATTTCTGAATGGTAGTACCTTGATATTCCACTTCAATTTCAAGATCTTGTAGGTTAAAAGCTTTTTCAGAAAGAGTCAAAATCTGTAACATTTTTTCTGGATGCAAGCGATGATCATAATCATCAGCCTCCCACAGTTGTAGGTTCACAACTTCTTCTTTTCGAATCACGCCACCACAGTCGATAAAATGCTTGGTTACTTTTCCTACTTCGGTCACATGAAAATGATTGGGAACTAAACTTCCATTAGGTAATTCAAAAGCCAATGTCGTTTGTTGTTGCAGTTGTTCTTTGAGTTGGTATAGGGTCATAATGTTATTTGTCAAGGAGTGAAACTCCATTTAAATCTGTGGTTAAAACACTGCTCATATAATCCAAAAAAGGACGAACAGCTCTAAAATCTTGGGCGAGTTGTTTTAAAAAATCAGGGTCAAGCACCTCTTTATCGCTGTATTTTTTACGGAATACAAACATTTTTTTACGAATTAAATCGATATTCGGATCTTCTTTAGAAAAGCCTTTGGGTGAAGTTTTCAATTCATTTCCTTCAAGGTTACCCCAGATTTTCTTGAAATTTGATTCTTCCATCAATTCTCTAAATTCACTGGAGTCCAGCTCCAATTCTTTGCGGATGCGTAAAAGGTCTTCTTTATTTGGGTCCCAAAAACCTACTGCTGCAAAGTTTTCATTGGGTTTGAGTTGGACGAAATACCCACCGCGATACCTCGGTTTCTCTCTGTGCATCGATATTCCGAAATGGGTTTTATAGGGTGTTTTATCTTTAGAAAAACGTACATCCCTATACACCCGAAAAAGTTTCACTCCATCGATGTGCTCGGTAGCTTCGAGTGCTTCTTTGAGCTTTTGACCAAAGTGCTTCACCTCTGCTTCAATGCGCTTAAATTCAGGTTTGTTAACCTCAAACCATTCGCGGTTGTTGTTCTTTTCTAATTTTTTAATAAATGAGAGTACCTCTTTCTTTATGGCAGTCATACGTTCTATTGCTTAACCATTAGCCTTTTTTAACAGAATCCATGAATCAATTTTTTCTTCCAAATATTCTAATGGAATACATCCTGATTCTAAAACAATTTTATGAAAAGTTTTGATATCAAAAGCCGCCCCTAAAGTAGTTTCGGCACGTTTACGTAATTCGCGGATTTTTAATTGTCCAATTTTATACGATAAAGCTTGTCCTGGGTTAGCCATATAGCGTTCAATCTCGGATGTAATACTGGCTTCAGATTCCGCTTCGTTATCCAACGAATATTGTATTGCTTTTTCACGAGACCATCCTTTAGAATGAAGTCCGGTATCTACAACCAAACGGATGGCGCGATGCATCTCTGCTCCTAGCATTCCAAAGTACTGATACGGATCTTCATAAAGGCCTAATTCTTTTCCAAGTGATTCGGTGTACAGTGCCCATCCTTCTCCATATGCGCTATACCACAAGTCCTTTCGGAAAGATGGTAGGTCTTGATTTTCCTGTTGTAGCGAGATTTGAAAGTGATGTCCTGGAATAGCTTCGTGTAAAAACAAATCTTCATCAGAAAACAAATTGTATTTTTCTACATCTGGAATCGGTACATAAAAAATACCCGGTCGTGTTCCGTCCAAAGAGCCTGGATTGTACTCTGCGCTTGCAGATGCTTCACGAAAAGATTCGGTCCGACGTACTTCAAAAGGAGTTTTGGGTTGTAAATCAAAGAGTTTATTGACCTGAGGCAGCATCTTCTTTTGTATTGCATAGAAATTATCTACAACCTGCTGTGGGTCGGTAAAAGGCATCAATTCTTTTCGATTTCGAACGTGATCGAAAAAGGATTTTAAATCTCCTTCAAAACCTACTTGTTCTTTAACTGCCATCATTTCTTGGCCAATACGAGCTACTTCATTTAGACCTAACTGATGGATTTCATCAGCACTTAAAGTGGTGGTGGTAAAGTATTGAATTGCATAATCATAATAGGCACTTCCTCCTTCCAAGGCATCGAACCCGCTAGAAGTACGAGCTGCAGCAAGATATTCATTCGCCATAAAATCGTGTAGTACCGTATATGCAGGTACAATTTGATCTAAAACCATGGTTTTATAAGCTGAGCTAAATCGGGTTTTGTCTTCTTTGGTAAACGAAGCTGGAAAGTTTCGTGCTGGACTATAAAAAAGATGCTTGTCCAAATCAACCGTTGTCATATCCATCAACTGAGGCAATACCTTTTTAACTAAAGCTTGAGGTAATACCCAGCCGGTTTTCATTCCTTTTTCCATATTGGATTGCGCACTTTGCAACCAGTCGAGATATCCTTCAATTCGAACCAACCAGTTCTCATAATCTTGAACTGAATTAAACGGTTGAGCACCTGCCCCACTTGCAAGCTGTCCAAAATTCAATTGGAATCCCCACATTTGGTCTATAGGCATCAAATCTTTTTGAAATTCCATTCCCTTTAAACTCATCTCGCACTCCCAAATCAGAATTTTTTTACTCAACAAATCTTCAGCTGTAAGGCTGATGTCATCGAAGGTGTTTACTTGATTTAAATAGTTGGTATATAAAGCTTTTGCTTTTGTTGTAAATGCGTCAGAAAGATAATCTGGTAAGGTGTCATTATATCGAGTATCTCCCTGATATGTAGCTTTAAGCTTATACAACGAGAGGCTTTCTTGGTAATACGACTCTAAAACGTTTTCAAATTCCGTAGCTTTATTGTTCGATGGAGTTGGGCTACAGGAGAATATAGTAATTGCTAATAGAAGAATTATTTTTTTCACTTCAGTGGGTTTAATTATATATTGATTGAATTCAAATGTACATATTTCCCTGTTTTTAGAGAAATTATTTACTTCTAGAAGCTAAACGTTGCTCAATGTCTTTTAATGAAAAGCCTTTAGCTTCGAGTAAAATAAGGTAATGAAACAGCAAGTCAGCACTTTCACTTAAAAACAACTCATCATCAGAATCTTTTGCCTCAATAATGGTTTCAACTGCCTCCTCACCTACTTTCTGCGCTATTTTATTAATCCCCAAACGGAATAAAGAAGCGACATAACTATCGTCTTCATTATTTTCTTTCCGCTCTTTAATCGTATTTCCGAGCGTACTTAAAAACCCAAAACTAGACGTATTCGATTCTTCCCAGCAAGTATCGGTTCCCTTATGACAGGTTGGTCCTTGTGGATTTACCTGAATCAAAAGCGTGTCTTGATCACAATCTTCTTTTATGCTGACCAACTCCAAGAAGTTACCACTCTCCTCCCCTTTGGTCCACAAGCGGTTTTTTGTTCTACTAAAAAAAGTGACTTTTCCAGAAGTTTGAGTTGATGCTAATGCCTCAGCATTCATATAACCCAACATCAATACTATTTTAGTAGTTGCATCTTGGATAATTGCTGGAATAAGGCCGTCAGCGTTTTTATTGAAATCTATTTTCATACGTGTGTTTTATATACGAACAGCAATCTGCTGTTGCTTAAGTTCTTGTTTTAAATCGGGTACAGCTATTTCTCCAAAATGGAAAATACTAGCTGCCAAGGCAGCATCTGCTTTGCCCCTGGTAAACGTATCGATAAAGTGCTGGGTATTACCTGCACCTCCAGAGGCTATTATTGGAATATTGACTTCCTCAGAAATTCGAGCTAATGCTTCGTTTGCAAAACCAGCTTTGGTTCCATCATGATCCATTGAGGTAAACAAAATTTCTCCAGCGCCACGATCGGCTACTTCTTTTGCCCAATCGAAAAGATCAATTTCTGTTGGGATTTTACCACCAACCAAATGCACTTTCCATTGCTTGTCGATTTGCTTGGCATCCATAGCAACAACAATGCATTGACTTCCAAACTGAGCTGCCAATTCATTGATCAATTCTGGGCGTTTAACTGCAGCAGAATTGATGGAAACCTTATCCGCTCCGTTTTGCAGCAGTATTGCTACATCCTCTACAGAACTAATGCCACCACCCACAGTAAATGGAATGTCTATTGCTTGTGCTACTTTACGAACCAAATCGGCTAATGTCTTTCGTTTTTGTTCGGTTGCAGAGATATCCAAAAAAACCAATTCATCTGCATTTTGCTCTGCATACTGACGTGCCAATTCCACCGGATCCCCAGCATCACGTAGGTTTACAAAATTCACTCCTTTTACAGTTCGACCGTCTTTGATATCTAAACAGGGAATGATGCGTTTGGTCAACATACTATTTATTGTTTTGAGTTAAATCCATCCCAGCATAAAACCCGAGATCCTCTTGAGTCAGCTGTTTTACCCAAAAAGCGATTTGTCCTGTATGATAAGAAAAATGCTCTACAGCATGCAATACGACTCCAACACCAGAAAATTGAAAACCTTGAACCTCACGGACGGTTTCGTATTGAAGTGAAGTGGCATTGTGTATAGTGCCTTGAGCTGTTCGAACCGTAGTTTCGAGTTGTTTTAGTAGTTCTTCTTTTGTTAATCCAGTATTTGTAGAAAACTCTAGATCGCGTTTACGCTCATCTACTCGTTCTGCCAAAGAAGTACAAATATACTGCGTCATATTGCCGCAACTGTGCAAGATTTGATTTCCTAATGCCATACCCTGTTCCGTTGGCCGTTTCCAGAGCATGTCTTCTGTTATTTTTGAAAAAGCAATTGTAATCATACGCAAACTTTCTTCAAGCCGGAAAACTGCATTCTCTTTAAATTCTTTTAAAATGATATCATTCATGATTGCAAAATAAAGTTTTCTAATTCTTTTAATGCGATTCTATTTTCATAAATCGCTTTCCCAATAATGGTTCCTTCACAGCCCATAGCGGCTAATTTTGGAAGTTCGTCAAAGGTTGAAATACCTCCAGAAGCAATGAGTTTAATTCCGGGTTGTTGTTCTAATAAATCGCGATACACGTCAAACGATGGACCTTCTAACATACCGTCTTTACTAATGTCTGTACAGATAACATAATGGATTCCTTTGGCGTGATAGTCTTTTACAAAATCAACTAAACGATGTTCAGAAGTTTCTAGCCAGCCATTGGTTGCAATGCGATCGCCTTGTACATCGGCACCTAAAATAATTTTATCACTTCCATAGGTTGTAATCCACTGTTCAAATGTTTTGGGTTCCTTTACGGCGATACTCCCACCCGTAATTTGGTGCGCACCACTTTCAAATGCTATTTTCAAATCTTCATCAGACTTCAATCCCCCTCCAAAATCAATTTTAAGGCTGGTTTTAGAAGCAATATCCTCCAATACCTTATGGTTTACTATATGTTTGGACTTAGCGCCGTCAAGATCAACTAAATGTAAATGCTGAATTCCATGGGCTTCAAATGCTTTTGCTACTTCAAGTGGATGTTCATTATATATTTTCTGAGTGGAGTAATCCCCTTTAGAAAGGCGAACACATTTACCGTCAATTAAATCTATGGCTGGTATTATTCTCATATTATAAAGCTAAAAAATTTGAAAGCAATTGACTCCCTGCCTTGCTGCTTTTTTCTGGGTGAAATTGTACTCCATAAAAATTATCTTTTTGTAGAGCACAACTATATGGTATTCCATAGGTTGTCTGCGCTATGGTTTCTTTGCAAAGTCCAGCATAATAGCTGTGGACAGAGTACATATAGGTTTCTGAACCCAAGGTAATGAACAAAGGTGATGCTATTTTTTCTAAGGTATTCCAACCCATTTGAGGGACTTTTAAATTGTTGTCAAAACGTTTTACAGCAACGTCAAAGATTCCTAAACCAGGAGTATTTCCTTCTTCGGTATGGGTACACATCAATTGCATGCCTAAGCAAATCCCCAAAACAGGTTGTTTTAGTTTTGGAATAACCAAATCCAATCTCGATTCTTTGAGCTTCACCATAGCACTACTCGCCTCTCCTACTCCAGGAAAGATTACTTTATCTGCTTCTTGAATTTCAGCAACATCAGAACTCAATATCCCATCAACTCCCAAACGTTCTAAGGCAAATTGCAGGCTTTTAATGTTTCCTGCACCATAATTCACAAGGACTACTTTCATTTGTATTGTTATTTTTTAAAGGCTTCCTTTAGTGCTTGGTAAAATCATTTTATCAGAATCGCGTTTTACTGCAACCTTAATTGCTTTGGCAAATACCTTGAAAATGGATTCGATCTTATGATGCTCATTACTTCCTTCGGCTTTGATGTTCAAATTGGCTTTAGCTCCATCGGTAAAGGATTTGAAGAAATGGTAAAACATTTCTGTGGGCATTTTTCCGATCATTTCACGTTTAAAATCTGCTTCCCAAACCAGCCAGTTTCTTCCACCAAAGTCAATTGATGCTTGCGCTAAGCAGTCGTCCATAGGCAAACAAAAGCCATAACGCTCAATGCCTAGTTTGTTTCCCAAAGCAAGTGCAAAAGCTTCTCCAAGAACAATAGCGGTATCTTCAATGGTATGGTGTTCGTCCACTTCTAAATCTCCTTTTACATTCAATATTAAATCCATATTCCCATGACGGGCAATTTGATCCAACATATGATCGAAAAAGGCAATTCCCGTATCAATTTGACTTTTACCAGTGCCATCGAGATTCAACTCAAGGGCAATATCCGTTTCGTTTGTCGTTCGCTTTTGAATTACAATGCGTTGCTCTAATTTTAAAAACTCATAAATATCTTTCCAGCTTGTGGTGGTAAGTGCGATGGACTTACTCAAATCAGATTCATTTACTTCTTCCGCACCGAGTGCAGTATCATTTGCAATGAAGATACCTTTTGCATTCAAATTATATGCTAATTCGATATCCGTCAGCCGATCACCAATTACAAAAGACTGCTGCATATCGTATTGCTTTTCGTCTAAATAAGCGGTAAGCAGACCAGTTCGTGGCTTACGTGTAGGCGCATTATCCGTTGGAAAACTGCGATCGATACAGATTTCATTAAAAGTAATCCCCTCGTTTTCAAAGGCTTTTATGAGAAAGTTTTGGGTAGGCCAAAAAGTATCTTCTGGAAATGAATCGGTTCCTAAACCATCTTGATTCGTGACCATAACCAGTTCATAATCCAATTCTTTTACTATTTTCCCCAAATACGTAAAGACTTCAGGATAAAATTCCAGCTTACTTAGTGCGTCCAATTGATAATCTGCTGGCTCCAAAGCTAGCGTCCCGTCGCGGTCGATAAAGAGAACTTTTTTCATTTGTTTATATTATTGATCCATCGTTTTAAAAGCAGCAATCAAGGTTTCATTTTGAGTTGCCGTTCCAATGGAAATTCGAAGTGTATTTTTGCAAGCATATTGGTTAGAAGGATTCCGAACTACAATGCCTTTGTCGATGAGTTGCTTGTATCGAAATTGACTATCATCTACACGTATTAAAATAAAGTTTGCATCGGAAGGAAAAATTTTCTCAACAAAGCTAAGTTGTTGCATTTCAAATATTAAAACCTCCTTCTCTTTAAGCATCAATTGAACTTCATTCGCAACAGCATCAGCATCGTCCAAACGATCAAAAACCGCCTGTTGAGACAACACATTGAGGTTATATGGGGCTTTAATTTTATTTAAAACTCCTATGATATTTTGATGCGCAAATGCCATTCCGACACGAGCACCAGCAAGGCCTTGGGCCTTAGAAAAGGTTTGTAAAACCACTACATTATGATAATCTTCTAACCAATCAATTGCAGTTTCGCCAGGCGAAAACTCTGCATATGCCTCGTCAATCACCACCAAGCCCGGAAAGCCCTCAACAATCGCTTTGAGATCTTTCGTAGGAAAGCGATTCCCAGTAGGATTGTTTGGCGTTGGAATAAATATTAACTTGGTTCGATTTGTAGCTTGAGCTAGTATTTCTGGAACATTCAGCTGAAAATTAGCTATGAGAGGAACTTCAATAGTATCAACTCCATTCAAATTAGCTGAAACCTGATACATACCAAAAGTCGGTGGAACCAATAGGACTTCTTCTTCTTTAGGCTCACAAAAGGCTACCATCATTAGGCTTATAAGCTCATCACTTCCGTTACCCAAGAATATATTGGATGGATCAACCTGTTTGACTATGCCCAGACGTTCTTTCAATTTTGTTTGCATGGGATCGGGATAGCGGTTCAATCCTGTATCGAAAGGGTTCTCGTTAGCATCCAAAAGAATCATTTCTCGATCGGATTCCACAAATTCTAAGCGTGCAGAACGGTAGGCTTGCATTGTTTGAATTATAGGGCGTGTAAGCGCATTGATGTTGATTGACCTTTTCATTTCTCTAAATCGTTTAAGCGGAGTGTTACAGCATTTTTATGCGCTTGTAGCCCTTCAGCCTCGGCCATAAGTTCAATGGCTGGGCCTATGTTTTGTATCCCTACAGCTGATATTTTTTGGAACGTCATTTGCTTTAAAAAACTATCTAAATTCACTCCACTGTATTGCTTTGCATAACCATTGGTAGGCAAAGTATGATTTGTTCCCGAGGCATAATCACCAGCGCTCTCGGGGGTGTAATTTCCTATAAAAACAGAGCCTGCATTGGTGATTTGATCCAAATAAAGCGCTTCGTTTTTCATGCAAACAATATAATGTTCTGGACCGTATTGATTGATGAAAGTGATTGCTTCTGCATCAGTTTCAAATGCAATCATCCTTGAATTTGCCATTGCCTGATTCGCAATGTCTTTGCGTGGAAGTGTTTCTATTTGAGTGGCTATAGCGGCTCGCACTTGATCCAATAAAGCAGGAAAAGTGGTAACTAAAATCACCTGACTGTCTGCTCCATGTTCTGCTTGTGATAACAAATCCGATGCAACGTAAGCGGGATTAGCCGATTGATCTGCAACAACCAGTAATTCGCTTGGACCTGCGGGTATATCAATAGCAATATGATGCTGGGTTGCCATCTGTTTCGCTACGGTTACGTATTGATTACCAGGTCCGAAAATCTTATATACTTTGGGAACAGTTGCTGTTCCAAAGGTTAAAGCTGCAATTGCTTGGATCCCACCTACTTTAAAAATCTGCGTTACACCACACAACTGAGCAGTATACAAAATCACATCTGGAATGGATCCATTCGCATCGGGTGGTGTGCACAATACAATTTCTTTGCAGCCTGCAATTTGAGCGGGAACAGCAAGCATTAATAAAGTTGAAAATAAAGGTGCTGATCCTCCTGGGATGTATAGTCCGACTTTTTCGATCGGACGTTTTTCTTGCCAACACAATACACCCGGTTGTGTTTCAACCGAAACTGCTTGGGTTTGCTGCGCAGTATGAAAGGTTTTAATGTTCTCTCGTGCCAACTGAATCGCTTCTTTCAAAGGGACAGATACTGTTTTTTCAGCTCGGGCATATTCCGCTTCACTTACTGTAAAAGATTTTAATTTTACTTTGTCAAATTTAAGAGTATAGTCAACTAGAGCTTGATCTCCCTTGGCTTTAACTTCCTGAAAAACTTCTTCAACCAAGGGTTCTAGATCTTTGAAACTAGCCGTAGGGCGTTTCAAAATAGATTCCCAATCTCCCGGTGCTGGATTAGTGAACTGTTGCATTAGCGTACCATTTTTTCAATTGGACAAACCAAAATATCTTCGGCACCAGCAGCTTTGAGTTGGTCGATTACTTCCCAAAAATCATCGGAATTGATAACCGAATGAATGGAACTCCAACCTTCTTGAGCCAGTGGTAATACCGTAGGGCTTTTTAGAACCGGTAAGATAGCCGATACGGCCTCTATTTGTTCATTCGGTACATTGAGTAGAATATAGCGTGATTGCTTGGCTCGAAGCACAGCTTGAATCCTAAACTGCAATTTATCAATTAAAAGTTGCTGCTCTGAAGTTAAATTAGGCGCTTGTACCAAAACGGCTTCTGATTTTAGAATCTCAATTACCTCTTTCAAATTATTCTTAAACAAGGTACTACCACTAGAAACAATATCACAAATAGCGTCTGCCAAACCGATGTTTGGTGCAATCTCTACAGACCCGCTAATGACGTGAATATCGGCTTGAATTCCTTTTTTCTCTAAAAACTGATTTACCGTATTTGGATAGGAAGTAGCTATCTTTTTATTTGCCAAATCGTGAATGCCCTCGAACGGATTTCCTTTTGGGATTGCAATAGAAACTTTACATTTCGAAAAGCCTAAGGGCTCAATAATCTCTAGGTCATTTCCCTTTTCCACCAAAAGGTTACTTCCCACAATGGCTAGGTCTACTACCCCATCACGCAAATACTGAGGAATGTCGCCGTTACGAAGGAAGAAAACTTCCATTGGAAAATTTCGAGCAGCTGCCTTGAGTTGATCTTTTCCATTGTCGATTGAGATACCACAACTTTTTAGTAAAGCCATGGAATCAATGTTTAAGCGTCCGGATTTTTGAATTGCTATGCGTATCATATTTTTTTAAATAAAAAAACCCGTTTGAAAAATCAAACGGGTTCTGAGAGTTGTATATACATCAACCTTAGAGCTCGTTTGAGTTCATAAAATGATGATGGTTATGTGTTGTTTTTAATTGCATTAGGTTGCAAATATATTGAATTTATCTTAAAACAAGAAGCATCTGGTTGTTTTAGACGCAGCAATCTATTATTCTCAAAATAATAGCTGTTGGGTTAAATAAATCAAATTATAATAAGGCAAAATCATGAATATTCTAAAAAAGCCGAGCACATTAATATGCGTTCGGCTTTTTATAATGTTAGTTGACAATCGACTACTTACTTTTGCCAGTACTTTTACTTTAATCTATTGGTTTCCAAGAATAATCGGTAATCCACCGTCACCACTTCCAATTACGATCACTTTTGCATTAGGAGATTCTGATAACTTAAGCGTAGCTTCAATTCCTTTTTCTTGTAGAATTTTGTCGGTTAGCGATGCACTTAAAATACGGTTGGCTGTTGCTTTTCCTTCTGCATCAATACGCTGACGTTCTGCTTCTTGCTTTGACTTTTCAATTCTAAATACATATTCTAATGCTTCTTGTTCTTGATTCAACTTACGTTCAATAGCTTCACGAATTGCGATTGGTAAGGTTACATCACGTACCAAGACAGCATTGAGCTGTACATGCTGATTTTCAACAACTTTTTTAGTTTCTTCAAAAATCTCCTGCTGAATTGCATCTCTTTTAGTTGAATACAATTGCTCAGGAGTGTATCGTCCCACGATAGAACGAGCTACTGCGCGTATTTGAGGAATGATGATGATGTTTAAATAATTCTCACCTTTTGTTTTGTGTAACAATCCAAGTTCTGATATTAGGGGCTGATACAGCACCGAAATGTCTAATGAAATCTCAAGACCATTAGAAGAAAGAACCTGCATTTTACTTTCAAATACCTCTTGTTGCTTTACGTTGTAAACATAAACTTTATTCCATGGGGCAATGATGTGAAATCCCTCGCCAATAACTGGCTCGTCAATTACAACTCCGCCACCAAAGGTTTTAAATAAAACTCCAGCCTCACCATAACCGATGTTGATTGAAGATTTTGAAATAAAAATAAATAAGATAAAAATACCTGCGATTACGGGCAGGCCAATTTTGGGTAATTTTTGCATAATTATAATTTTAAAATTAAGTTAACATTCCTCCATCTACATTCAACACCTGACCGGTGATGTAATTGGATAAATCTGATCCTAAGAAGACACAAGCATTTGCGATATCTTCTGGCGATCCTCCTCTTTTCAGAGGAATACCACTTCTCCACCCTTGGACTACGTCCTCAGGAAGTTTAGCAGTCATTTCAGTTTCAATAAAACCAGGTGCAATTACATTCGAACGAATGTTGCGCGATCCTAATTCTAAGGCTATGGATTTAGAAAAACCAATAATACCAGCTTTAGATGCAGCATAGTTAGCTTGTCCAGCATTTCCTTTAACACCAACTACAGAACTCATATGAATTAAAGACCCTTTACGTTGCTTCAAAAAAGTACGTTGAACAGCTTTGGTCATATTAAATACGGACTTTAGATTCACTTCAATCACCTGATCGAAGTCTTCCTCTGCCATACGCATCAACAAGTTGTCTTTGGTAATTCCAGCATTATTGATCAGGATATCCAAACCGTCAAAGTCTTTTAAAACATCTTCGACTAATTGGTGCGCTTGATCATAGCTCGCTGCATTACTTTGGTAACCTTTGGCTGTTATTCCAAAGGCTTTTAATTCTGCTTCTAAAGTTTGAGCTGCTTCAACTGAACTGCTGAATGTAAACGCTACATTACAACCGTGTTGAGCAAATACTAAAGCAATGCCTCTTCCAATACCTCTACTGGCTCCGGTGATAATTGCTGTTTTTCCTTCTAAAAGTTTCATATTTTGATTATTTATTCAATACTTCTGCTACTTTTTTTCCAATAGCTGCAGGAGAATTCACAACATGAATTCCACATTCAGCCATAATACGTTTTTTAGCTTCTGCAGTATCATCAGCACCGCCAACGATTGCACCGGCATGACCCATGGTTCTTCCTGCAGGAGCAGTTTCACCAGCGATAAAACCAATTACTGGCTTTTTGTTCCCAGTTGCTTTAACATATTGAGCAGCTTCAGCTTCTAGTTGACCTCCTATTTCACCAATCATTACGATGGCTTCAGTTTCTGGGTCGTTCATAAACAATTCAACTGCATCTTTGGTTGTAGTCCCAATGATAGGATCTCCACCAATTCCAATTGCTGTAGAAATACCAAATCCTTCGCGGACAACTTGATCCGCAGCTTCATAGGTTAACGTACCTGACTTAGAAATGATCCCTATATTTCCTTTTTTGAAAACAAAACCAGGCATAATACCAACCTTAGCTTCACCTGGAGTAATTACTCCTGGGCAGTTAGGGCCTATTAAGCGGCAATCTTTACCAGCAATATAGTTCGAAGCTTTAACCATGTCAGCTACAGGAATTCCTTCTGTAATGGTTATAATTACTTTAATACCAGCGTCAGCAGCTTCCATTATTGCATCTGCAGCAAAAGCTGGTGGAACAAAAATAATGGTTGTGTTTGCATCTGCTTTTGCAACTGCTTCTGCAACCGTATTAAAAACAGGGCGATCTAAATGCGTCTGACCACCTTTACCTGGAGTTACTCCTCCAACAACATTGGTTCCATACTCAATCATTTGAGTAGCGTGGAATGTACCTTCACTTCCTGTAAAACCTTGAACTATTATTTTGGAATCTTTGTTAACTAAAACGCTCATTCTGTATTATATTATTTATTAATGATTTAACGCAACTGATGTTGCGTTTTATGAATTTACTCTTTTACACGTTCTTGATAGGTACCTTTATCGGTTTCGACTTTTATCTTATCTCCTTCATTGATGAATAGCGGAACATTAATACGCGCTCCGGTTTCAACTGTAGCAGGTTTAGTAGCATTCGTAGCTGTATTCCCTTTTACTCCAGGCTCCGTATGTGTTACCTCTAGGATGACACTTACAGGCATGTCAACCGATAAAGGCATATCGTCTTCAGTATTGATCGAAATAGAAACGATCTCCCCTTCTTTCATCAATTCGGGTGAATCCAAAATGTTTTTTTCAATCGTTATCTGATTGTAATCATCGGAGTTCATGAAGTTATATGTATCCCCATCGTTATATAAAAACTGATACTTATTCGTTTCAACGCGAATGTCCTCTATTTTATGACCAGCAGAGAACGTATTATCTAAAACTTTTCCAGAAGTAACGCTCTTGAGTTTCGTTCTGACAAATGCAGGCCCTTTTCCCGGTTTAACGTGAAGAAATTCGATTACCTTATAAATGTCATTACTATGTCTTATGCACAGTCCTTTTCTTATATCAGAAGTTGATACCATAATTTTTTCTATTTAATTTTTTTGAAAATACCCTTTCATA
>PXYQ01000171.1 GCA_003023645.1 Candidatus Arcticimaribacter sp.
AGGAGATACATTTTCAATCGGATAGGTTACCATCTCTCCTTTTGAGGTTGTATTGGCCTGTCTCCAAATTTTTAAGGTCAAATTCATCATTATCTTATTTATAAGAACGTGTTTTTACTTCAATTTCTTCATAGTTCAACTCTTCTTTATGCAATACTGCATCTGCCGGTTCTCCTTTGTATTCCCAAGCAGAAACGAATGTAAAGTTTTCGTCATCACGCATTGCCTCTCCTTCTGGAGTTTGCGATTCCTCACGGAAATGTCCTCCACAAGATTCGGTGCGTTCTAAAGCGTCTTTTGCAAACAGCTCTCCTAGTTCAAGGAAATCAGCAACACGACCAGCTTTAGCCAACTGTTCGTTAAATTCAGTATCGGTTCCTGGTACATTTACATTTTTGTAAAAGTCTTCTCTCAATGCTTTGATGTCAGCCATAGCTTCTTTCAAACCTTCTGCATTACGAGACATTCCACACTTATCCCACATGATTTTACCTAATTTCTTATGGTAATAATCAACAGAATGTTCTCCTTTATTATTCAAGAATAAACTGATCTTATCCAGTACCGCTTTTTCAGCTGCATCAAACTCAGGAGAATCTGTTGCAATTGAACCGGTTCGGATATCATCGGCTAAATAATCACCAATGGTATAGGGTAAGACAAAATATCCATCTGCCAAACCTTGCATCAAAGCCGAAGCTCCCAAACGGTTGGCACCGTGATCAGAAAAGTTAGCTTCTCCAATTGCATAGCAACCTGGGATAGAAGTCATTAAATTATAATCGACCCATACGCCACCCATAGTGTAGTGCACAGCAGGGTAAATCATCATAGGCGTTTCGTAAGGATTTTGATCTACGATTTTTTCGTACATCTGGAACAAGTTTCCGTACTTGGAACGCACTACATCTTGTCCTAGTTTTTTAACTAAAACAGCATCGTCTTCGTTCAAGCCTTTAACATGCGCTTGTTCTTTTCCGTATCGTGAAATTGCTGCAGTAAAGTCCAAATAAACGGCTTCTCCTGTTGCATTTACACCGTATCCAGCATCACAACGTTCTTTGGCTGCCCGAGAAGCAACATCTCGAGGAACTAGGTTTCCAAAAGCAGGATAACGACGTTCTAAATAGTAGTCACGATCTTCTTCTTTAAGTTGTGTTGGTCTTAGTTTGCCTTCGCGAATGGCTTGAACATCATCCAAGTTTTTCGGAACCCAAATACGTCCATCGTTACGCAAAGATTCAGACATCAACGTTAGTTTAGACTGATGATCTCCAGAAACGGGAATACAAGTTGGGTGAATTTGTGTGAAACATGGGTTTGCAAAATGAGCTCCTTTCTGGTGAATTTTCCAACCAGCAGAAACATTACTTCCCATTGCATTTGTTGAAAGGAAAAATACATTTCCGTATCCTCCAGAAGCAACAACTACTGCGTGTGCTCCGTGACGTTCAACTTGACCAGTAACTAGGTTACGAGCAATAATTCCTCGTGCTTTTCCGTCTACTAAGACCAAATCCATCATTTCATGACGGTTGTACATTTTGATTTTTCCACGACCGATTTGACGGTTCATTGCTGAATAAGCTCCAAGCAATAATTGTTGTCCCGTTTGTCCTTTAGCATAAAAGGTTCGAGAAACCAATACACCTCCAAAAGAACGGTTGTCTAACAAACCACCATAGTCACGAGCAAAAGGAACTCCTTGTGCTACACATTGATCAATGATGTTGGTAGAAACCTCAGCCAAACGATGTACGTTTGATTCTCTTGAGCGGTAATCTCCACCTTTTACGGTATCGTAAAATAAACGATAGGTTGAATCCCCATCGCCTTGATAATTTTTTGCTGCATTAATTCCTCCTTGAGCTGCAATAGAATGCGCGCGTCGTGGAGAATCTTGAAAGCAGAATGCCTTTACATTATAGCCCAATTCAGCTAAAGTAGCAGAAGCAGAAGCTCCAGCCAATCCTGTTCCTACAACAATAATGTCGATGAGACGTTTGTTTGCAGGACTCACTAAATTGATGTGGCTTTTATGATTGGTCCATTTATCTGATAAAGGCCCCTTAGGTATTTTAGAATCTAAACTTGCCATATTCTTATGCGTTTAAATGGTGAAAAATTGCAATAAAAATGAATCCAACTGGAATCACAATAGAAAACGCAATCGTAAATGTTTTGAATCCTCGAGTGTATTTATTATTCAATCCTACGGATTGAAAAGAAGAACTGAACCCGTGAAGTAAATGCAGCATCAGAAATCCAAAAGAAACCACATAAGCAACAACACGAATTGGATTTACGAATTTATGAACCATTTCTTCGAAATAACGATTCGGATCAGAAGGAAGGCTTTCGATGTATTTATAATTCATTTCAGGAAACCAAAAGTCAATAAAGTGCAATACTAAAAATGAAAGGATAACGGCTCCAGACCAGATCATGTTTCTAGACATCCATGATGAATTTGCTGAGCCTTTATTTTGAGCATAGTTTTGAGCTCGTGCACTTCTGTTTTTAAGTTCCAATACAAATCCCATGAGGAAATGAAAGATTACCCCAAAAATAAGAATCGGTTGCAAAACAAACTGCACCAATGGATTGTTTCCCATAAAATGAGAAATCTCGTTAAAAATATCTTCAC
>PXYQ01000172.1 GCA_003023645.1 Candidatus Arcticimaribacter sp.
ATTGATATGGCCTTGTTGCGTTTTGCCAAGAAAAAACACTACGGTCTTGCGACCAGTACTGGGATGCTCTTTGGGCATTATATTGCTTGGATTGCTGCTGGAATCATGGGCGCTGGTACCGCTGTTATTTTAGGAGAATCAATTGTACAACTCGATCCGGGCGATGTTGCTTACTATGCTCTTGGATGGTCTGGTTTTGTTATTGTTATTGTGGCTGGTTGGACAACCGCTATCACCAATTTATATAGAGCAGGGTTAGCAGCACAAGCAATCTACACCAATCATTCGCTGAGAAAAACAACTATGATTGTTGGAGTAGCCATGATCATTGTTGCTTGTTTCCCTTTTGTGTTTTCACAAATATTACCGCTGTTGACCTACGCAGGTCTGTTAGTTGTTCCTGTTGGAGCAATTGTATTCACTGAACACCAAATTTTCCCTAAAATTGGCTACACCCGTTATTGGTCGAAATTCCAAGAGTACAAAAATAGTTCTCCAGCCGTTTTGTCTTGGATTATTGGCCTCATTTTTGGCTTTGGTCTCAATGCACTTGACGTCATGTCTTTCTATTACCTATTCATTCCAACTTGGTTTTTCACAATATTGGTTTACACCTTTTTGGCGGGTAAATATGGTGCCAATAAAAAATATCCAGAAGATGAAAAGAAAGAAGATGCATATAATAAAGCGATCGTAAAGTATCACGAAAAGTTGGAGGCAGAAGAACCAGAAACAGTGCAAGATGTCTCGATATTTACAAAAGCCTTGAAGCTTGTTTCATATGGCGTTCTCGGATTAACGTTGTTTTTAGCTATAAAAACATTGGTAGCAAGTCCAGATGAAGCAGCCTATATTTCCAATAGAGCGGTTTTTTATCAAATTGGTTTTGCCTGTACCCTAATATATTTCATTGCAGCCTATTGGGCGATGCAGAGACGCAAGTCATTAAATAACGGATAAGAACAATGAGTCCAATTCAATTAAAACAGCAAAACATAAACTCCATTGCGTCCCAACTCCCTTGTCCAACCTATGAAAGGGATTTGGTCAAGTCAGGCATCGTTCATATAGGAGTTGGTGGGTTTCATCGATCACATCAGGCTTATTATATCCATCAATTACTTAGAGATGCTCAAAATTCTGAATGGGGAATCTGTGGTATCGGTTTACGAGAAGGGGACCGGAAAATTGCTACTGTATTAAAGCAACAAGATTACCTCTATACTCTCATTACACAGCATCCAGAAGGAAACGAAACCTGTGAAGTTATAGGATCTATAGTAGATTATATTTTCGCTTTTGAAACACCCGATTTGGCAATTGATCGCATGGCGCATGCTGACACCAAAATTGTTTCATTAACTATTACAGAAGGAGGCTATAATTTCAATCCGAATACCGGTGCATTTGATTTTGACAATCCCGATATTCAACATGATCTTCAATACCCAAATAATCCAATAACGGTTTTTGGTTATTTGGCTGCAGCATTAGATAAAAGACGAAACAACGGTTTAGCTGCATTCACTATTTTATCATGCGACAATATTCAACACAATGGAGCTGTAACGCGTTCAATGTTCTTATCTTTTGTTGAGAAAAAAAATCCATCCCTTTACAATTGGATAAAAAATGAAGTTCGTTTTCCAAACTCTATGGTAGACAGAATAACGCCTGTTACTACCCAACCGTCAATTGATTTCTTAAACACTAAACATCAACTAAAAGATGCTTGGCCAATTGTTTGTGAACCCTATATTCAATGGGTAATCGAAGATGATTTTTCGAACGGGAGACCTCCTCTCGAAAAACTTGGAGTTCAGTTTGTTCCAGATGTTACCCCATACGAAAAAATGAAGATTCGTTTGTTGAATGCAGGGCATTCCGTTTTGGGAATTCCAGGAGCCATTCATGGTCATGATACCATCAATGCGTGTATGGAAGACAAAATTTTCGCTACATTCATGAGACATTTTATGGACAATGAGGTTACTCCCCAATTAGGCGAAATTGAAGGAATTGACTTAACGGATTATAAAAATAGTTTAGAAAAAAGATTCGCCAATCCCAATATAAAAGATGGTGTACGAAGAATCTGTTCTGAAAGTTCTGCAAAATTACCTAAATTCTTGATTCCAACTATACTCGAAAATTTAGCTACTGAAGGGAGTATACGCTATGGGACATTTATTTTGGCAGCATGGTGTTACTATAGCGACAAACGTATGGATATAAACCATAATGAAATTGACATAATTGATGAACGAAAAGAAGAACTTCATCGTAACGCAAAACAGTCTGAACAAAATCGTCTTAGCTTTTTAAGAATACCCGATATTTTTGGCAACCTTCTCGATAACAAACGATTTATAAAAGAGTACTCCAAAATGATTGAGGCAATTTATAAAGAGCCCAACATCCATAAGCTTATGAAATTAATTAATCAAGACAATCATTTGGTGGACTAAAAAACCTCAAGAAGCTAAGCTGTTCACTTCCACCCAATCACGAATAAGATGATTCACTGGTCACAAACCTGGGAAAAAGCTCAAGATAAACACCTATAAAGAGTTGAAGCGATATAAAAAGCTAAAAGTTTCCAACCATTCATTGATTTCTAAACATGGAGAGGGGTTTTTAGAA
>PXYQ01000173.1 GCA_003023645.1 Candidatus Arcticimaribacter sp.
AGTTTCAATCTCAAATCTTACATTCTTTTTTTTAACTAAAAACTACAATAATGAAAATCGTTATTGCCAGCTCAACCCATATACATTTAGCAAAAACCATTAGTCTCTGTATAGACGAATCGGCCAAGGATCGAGGAACTGGAATTGCCCGAAGAACTCCGGAGTACATCAGTAAAAAAATGGAAAACGGTAATGCCGTAATTGCTTTAATTGACGATGCATTTGCAGGCTTCTGTTATATCGAAGTTTGGGGACACGGAAAGTACGTAGCACACTCTGGGCTTATTGTTTCTCCAGAATTTAGAGGGAAAGGCCTAGCCAAAGCCATCAAAAAAAGAGTCTTTGAATTATCGTTAGAAAAATACGCTGGCGCAAAAATATTTGGTATCACTACAGGGCAGGCTGTAATGAAAATCAATTACGAACTCGGTTACAAGCCCGTTCACTTTTCTGAAATTACGGATGATCCAGAATTTTGGAAAGGCTGCCAAACCTGTAAAAACTATGATGTACTCACCCGAACCGAACGTACGATGTGCCTCTGTACCGGAATGCTTCATGATCCCAACGAGAAAAAACAAAACGAAACAAAAACTACACGCTTTTTAAGCGGTCTTTTTAAAAAGAAATCCAAATGAAAAAATTAGTCCTCGCCTACAGTGGCGGTTTAGATACTTCCTACTGTTTAAAAACGCTTTCACAAGAAGGCTATGAAGTTCATGCTGTAAGTGTAAATACGGGTGGATTTAGCGACCAAGAAATAGTAGAACAAGAACAAAAGGCTTACGCAATGGGCGCCACTACCTACCGTTCCATCAATGCACTTCAAACTTTTTACGATAAAATTGTACAGTATTTGATCTACGGTAATGTCCTAAAAAACAACACCTATCCCCTATCGGTAAGTGCAGAACGTATTGTACAGGCCATCGAAATCATTCAATATGCCAAAAGTATTGATGCTGCCTATATCGCACATGGAAGTACGGGAGCAGGAAACGATCAGGTTCGGTTTGATTTAATTTTTCAAGTTTTGGCTCCAGCAATACAAATCATTACACCCATAAGGGACCAACAACTTTCTCGAGAAGCAGAAATCGCCTATCTGAAATCAGAAGGGATAGAAATGTCATGGGAAAAAGCACAGTACTCCATCAACCAAGGGTTGTGGGGAACAAGTGTTGGAGGCAGCGAAACCTTAACTTCAGACAAAGCCCTACCGAGCGAAGCATACCCCAGTCAGCTTACCGCAACTGAACCCATAAAAATTACACTCGAATTTGAACAAGGAGAACTATCTGGAATCAATGGCGTACAAGGAGAACCAGTAGCCCTCATTCAGCAACTACAAGAAATAGCCAAAGCTTATGCAATTGGACGTGATATTCATGTTGGAGATACCATCATTGGAATTAAAGGACGTGTTGGCTTCGAAGCTGCTGCGCCTTTGATCATTATAAAAGCACATCATCTACTCGAAAAGCACACGCTATCTAAGTGGCAGCAGTTCCAAAAAGAACAACTAGGAAGTTTCTACGGTATGCTTCTGCATGAAGGAAATTACTTGGATGCTGTAATGCGAGACACCGAAGCTTTTTTGAAAAGCAGTCAAAAAACAGTCAATGGTTCTGTTATTGTAAGCTTACATCCCTACCGCTTTGAACTAGAAGGTGTACAATCGCCCAATGACCTGATGAATGCTTCTTTTGGAAGTTATGGAGAAATGAATAAAGGTTGGACGGCAAACGATGCTAAAGGATTTATCAAAATAACAGCAAACGCACATACCATTTACGGCAGTGTAAATAATACCGAAACAACATGAAAACAGCAGGAATAATTGGCGGATCTGGATATACGGGGGGCGAACTTCTCCGATTGGTTCTCAACCACCCGGGCTTAACTTTAGATTTTGTTTACAGCACTACTCGACCTGGTTTCCCTTTGAGCGAAACCCATCCCGACTTATTGGGGTCAACTTCTATTAATTTTACCGATCAAGTAAATCTAGAGGTATCCGTAGTTTTTCTTTGTCTAGGACACGGGAATTCTTCCAAGTTTTTGGAACAAAATAAATTCTCTGAGCAAACCCTCATCATTGATTTAAGCAATGATTTCCGATTGAGTGCCGACAGCGAATTTATGGGAAGAACCTTTATTTACGGCTTACCCGAACGAAACAAAGAAGCTATTGAACAAGCAACTGCCATTGCTAACCCCGGTTGTTTTGCAACTGCAATTCAATTGGCTTTACTCCCTTTGGCAACTGCTAAGAAATTAACCAACAGCATCCATGTCAATGCAACTACTGGAAGTACGGGCGCAGGAGTTGGGCTTTCGGCTACGGCGCATTTCAGTTGGAGAAACAACAATATGTCATGGTACAAGCCTTTTACACATCAGCATTTAGGCGAGATTGGTGAGAGCATCAATGAACTTCAAGGATCAGCGACTCAAATCCATTTTCTGCCGCAACGGGGCGATTTTACACGAGGGATTTTTGCAACGGCCTACACTGCATTCGATGGCAGCTTAGAAGAAGCAGTTGCTTTGTATACCGACTATTATGCAAACGATCCTTTTACTCATGTTTCTAAACAAGAGATCGCATTGAAGCA
>PXYQ01000049.1 GCA_003023645.1 Candidatus Arcticimaribacter sp.
TATAGCAATACCTCCGGAAGCACAATACTCTTCTGTTTATGCCATTCAGGTTTCTGATGTAAATGAAGACGGTGCTGCGGATGTGCTTTTTGGCGGGAATCAATACAACGTAAAACCTCAATTTGGGCGTCATGATGCTTCGAGTGGATTACTTGTTCTAGGGAGTTTAAACAAAGGTATGCTGGAGTTTAAAAAGAAAAAATTCCTAACCGTAAAGGGTCAAATTCGTGCGATTAAGCCCCTGAAAAACATTAATAAACGATTGTATATATTTGCAAAAAATAATGAAGAAATTGAATTTTATGAGACAATTGATTAAATCCTTTTCACTTATAATACTGCTGCTTTTCTTGATGATTGGTTGTAATTCGAGCAGCTACGAAAATACTATAAAGAAAGAGTTGGCACGAGGTATTAAAATAGATTCAATGCCTTTTGGGTTGAAGTTAGGAAACTCTAAAAAAGATTTTTATGATCGGTGTTGGGAGCTCAACAAAAGTGGAGTTGTAACCCAAGGCCCCGGTAATGCGTATGCCAGACACTACATGGAGCCTAAGGAAGAAAAGGGAAAGCGTATTGATATGCTTTTCTTTGGAATTTTCGATAAATACGACAAAATGACTGGAATGAAAATGGAGTTTTCTTATACCGGATGGTCGCCTTGGGCTAAAGATTATCAGGCAGAAATCTTGAAAGAAGCCATTGAAGACACCCTACTGAAATGGTTCCCAGGAAACGACTTTAAAGATGTTGACCTTGAAATAGATGACGTTTTTGCATCGTATAAAATAGAAGCAAATTTAAAGTTTAAACTCTTTAAGATTGATGACCGACAAATTGGCGTCCGAATCGAACAAATAAAACCCTAATTAAATGAAAATACTGCCCCTTTTTGTTGTCTTTATAGTGCTCTATTCTTGTAGTCCAGTTTCCGATGCTCCACTTTTTGAGCTCAAGGATAATAATCAAATTGGGATAGAGTTCTCTAATGATTTGGCCTATTCAGACGAGTTCAATGTCTATAAATACCGTAATTTTTATAACGGTGGAGGTGTCGCAATTGGTGACATCAACAACGATGGGTTGATGGATGTTTATTTTACATCCAATCAAAAAGAAAATAAACTTTTCTTGAATGAAGGAGGTTTTTCTTTTAAAGACATTACAGTTACAGCTGGTGTAGGAGGCTCTAAGGCTTGGTCAACTGGAGTTTCTATGGTCGATATCAACGCAGATGGATTCATTGATATTTATGTTTGTAATTCTGGGGATGTGGTTGGCGATAATAAGCAAAATGAATTATTCATTAACCAAGGTGATGGTAGTTTTAAGGAGCAAGCACAGATGTATAATCTAGCAGATCAAGGCTTTTCTACCCACGCAACTTTTTTCGATTTCGATAAAGATGGAGATCTAGACGTATATCTTCTTAACAATTCTTACGAAGCGATTGGGAGTTTTGATTTGCGTAGAAACGAACGTCCAAAACGTGATGCATTGGGCGGGGATAAACTAATGGAAAATCAAGATGGAATTTTTGTAGATATAAGCGAACAGGCTGGAATCTACGGAAGTGTTATAGGGTTTGGATTAGGAATAACTGCAGGGGATATTGATCGCGATGGTTGGGACGATCTGTTTGTTTCCAACGATTTCTTTGAGCGTGATTATTTATACATAAATCAGAAGGATGGCACATTTAAAGAAGTGCTTACGGAACAAATGAAATCCATTAGTGGCGCTTCTATGGGAGCTGATTTGGCTGACATCGATAACGATGGCTATAATGATTTGTTCGTCACCGAAATGCTTCCAAACGATTACAATCGTTTAAAAACAGTAACTACTTTTGAAGATTGGAACAAGTATCAGTATAATGTTAAGAACGGTTACGGGCATCAGTTTACCAGAAACATGTTACACCGAAACAACACAAACGGAACCTTTAGTGAAGTTGGTCGATTTGCAGGAGTTGAAGCCTCCGATTGGAGTTGGGGCGCTTTGTTTTTTGATATGGACAATGATGGATTGCGAGACCTTTTCATTGCCAATGGGATTTTTCAAGATCTAACCAATCAAGACTACCTTCAATATGTGTCAAATGAGGAAGTGATTAAATCGATCGTAACAGAAAACAAAGTAGATTACAAACGCCTAATCGATATCATTCCAAGCGAAAAAGTACCCAATCAAGCTTTTAAGAATAAAGGAACCTTTTCTTTTGAAACGTATATTGAGTCGGGCTTACAGGAAAACAGTTTTTCTAACGGAGCCGCCTACGGTGATTTGGATAATGACGGCGATCTGGATTTAGTGATAAACAATGTCAACATGCCTGCCTTTGTTTATGAAAACAAGAGTAAAGTAGAAAACAATAATTTCATTAAAATAATCCTAAAGGGAACAGATAAAAACACAAACGCATTTGGTGCAAAAGTCACCCTAAAAACAGCATCAGAAACCTTTTATGTAGAACAACAGCCAATTCGAGGGTTTCAATCCAGTATGGATCCAAGGATCAATATGGGAATTGGAAAAGCGACTACTGTCGATATTCAAATCGAATGGCCTACGGGTGGAACTAGTATTCAATCCAACATTAAAGCAAATACGATTGTTACTTTTAATGAAAATGAAAAGAAAGCAGATACACCATTAGCGAATGATATTGCAGTTGAGGTATTTTCGCCTGAATTGGCTAGTCCACTTCCTTTTGTACACAAGGAAAATAATTTTGTTGATTTTAACAGAGAGCGATTAACCTATCATATGTGCAGTAATGAAGGTCCAGTTGCTGCAATTGCCGACTTCAACAACGATGGAATTGAGGACTGGGTTCTTCCTGGTGCAAAGGGTACCGCAACGCAGATTTTTATAAGCACCTCAGACACCAAAAATCAATATAAAATTCAATCCATCAATCGTTTAAAAAATGCAGAACATACAGAAACACTTGTTTTTGATGCTGATAACGATCAGGATCTTGATGTTTATTTAGTTTCAGGCGGTCTAGAAGTTTCTGTTTTTTCGGATATGTTGTACGACAAATTATTGCTGAATGATGGCTATGGCAATTTCTCCATCTCTCCTCAGAAATTTCCTTTCGATGGAAATAGAATGAGTACAGGTGCCGTCACAAATGCAGATATAGATAATGATGGCGATCAAGATTTATTTGTAGGAGAGCGCCTTAAAGTCGGTACGTATGGCATTCCAGGATCAGGCTTTATTTTACTGAACGATGGGCAAGGAAATTATTCGAAAAGTAGTGATGAAAACACCAAGACATTTCAAAACCTAGGCCTGATAACAGATGCAGTTTTTATTGATTTGGATGAAGATCAGGATCCTGACTTGGTTGTCGTTGGTGAATTTATGGGCGTCCGTTTCTTCGAGAATAAAGGAGGAACATTCAGTGCACTAGAGAATCATCCTTTGGCAAATAAAAAAGGATGGTGGAATCGAATGCAGGCAGTTGACTTTGATCAGGATGGAGACTTAGACTTGGTTCTTGGAAATCATGGAAAGAACAGTCGCTTCAAAGCAAGTGAATCAAACCCAATAAAATTATATCTAAATGACTTTGATTCCAACGGTTCAGTTGAAGGCATACTGACTTTTACAGATTCAGATCAAATTGAGTTTCCATATGCTTTGCGTCATGATTTGATCGATCAGATGAAAAGCTTAAAGAAGAAATTTCCCGATTATGAATCGTTTAAGAATGCTTCTATAGAAACCATATTGGATGCAGAAAAACTTAAAACTGCTTTTGTTCAAGAAGTAAATTATTTAGCATCTGTAGTTTTAGAAAATCAGGGTGGATTTAATTTCTCACTTATTGAACTTCCTATGGAGGCACAATTAAGTCCAGTTTATGCAATTGAACATGGAGATTTTGACGCCGATGGCGATGTCGATATTGTGTTGGGAGGAAATCTATATAGAACCAAACCCGAGGTTGGGATTTATGACGCCTCTCACGGCGTGTTTTTAGAGCAAGATGGCGCCTCAAATTTTGTGTCTGTAAAAGATGGGAGAGGCTTTTCAGTTCTAGGCGAAATCCGCGATTTTAAAGTTTTTGACAACACCCTTTATGTACTGAGAAATAACGATTCAATTAAATCTTTTAAGTATTCCGAATAAATGAAAATCAAAAAGCTAATCGTCTGCCTTGCTGTTTTAATGCTATTGAATTGTTCCGAAGAAGAAGTTCTAAGTACACACAGTATTCCCTTAGTTGCGATGACCTCTGAAGAAACGGGGATCTCTTTCTCAAATCAGTTAGTCTATCAATCGGACATCAATATTTTAGAATACTTATATTATTACAATGGCGGAGGAGTAGCGGTTGGAGATATTAATAACGATGGTTTAGAAGATATTTATTTTACTTCAAACCAAGGCTCCGATAAGCTGTACTTAAATCAAGGCGATTTTAAGTTCAAAGACATTACAGCAGTAGCCGGAATTTATACAGACAACAGTTGGTCTTCGGGAGTAACAATGGAGGATGTAAATAATGATGGCTTTTTAGATATTTTTGTTTCTAAAGTTGGGCGCCATAATAGTTTGTTGGCTCACAACTTACTTTATATAAACAACCAAGACCAAACATTTACTGAAAGTACAGAAGCTTTAGGGCTTGCTTTTTCGGGCCTCTCCACTCAAGCTGCTTTTATAGATTATGATCGGGACGGAGATCAAGATATGTTTTTACTCAATCATTCTGTTCATTCGGTTCGGTCGTATGGTACGACTGAAAAAAGAACAGATGAGGCACCTTTGTCTGGAGATCGTTTTTATGAAAATAAAATTAATGAAGAAGAAGGGCGCTTTGTAGATGTAACCCAAACAAGCGGTATCTATTCAAGTCCATTGGGATACGGTTTGGCAGTTCGTGTTGCAGATATTAATAACGATGGATGGTCTGATATCTATGTAGGAAACGATTTCCATGAGAATGATTTTATTTATATCAACAATGGTGATAAAACCTTTTCAGAATCGATAAAAGAACACATTGCTAACACCAGTCGTTTTACAATGGGAGTCGACGTTGCAGACCTTAACAACGACGGTTTACAAGATATTTTCACAACGGACATGATGCCCAACAAGGCGGATATTCTTCTTAAATCTGGTGGCGAAGACACCGATAAGGTTGATCGAATTAAAAAAGATTTTGGGTTTGAACCACAGCTTGCGAGAAATAATTTTCAACTGCAAAATAAGAATGGAACTTTTTCCGAAATAGCATTAATGACCAATACCTATGCTACGGATTGGAGTTGGTCGGTGCTTCTGGCTGATTTTGATAACGATTGGAAAACGGACGTCTTTGTCTCGAATGGAATTGTTAAACGTCCAAATGACTTGGATTACATCAATTATATCGGTGGGGTTAAATTTTCATCCTATGCTGTAAACGAAAGAGATAAGATTCGAAAAGAAATCATTGATGAAATGCCCACCTTGAAAATTCCCAATGTATTGTTTAAGAATCTAGGAGATCTTTCTTTTGAGTCGGTTGATAAAGCTTCTTTGGGCGCGCCTACTTTTTCAACAGGAGCAGCTTATGCCGATTTAGATAACGATGGCGATTTGGATTTAGTAATCAATAACATCAATCAAGAAGCTTCTGTTTATAAAAACACATTAGATAAAGGGGGGCTTGTAATACAGCTTAATAATACATCTAACCATACAACAAAAGGCAGTCGAATTATTGCCTATAGTGAAGGGAAGCGGTTCCTCCAAGAATTGCAAACAACAAAAGGATTCCAATCGGCTTCGACACAAAGAGTACATTTTGGTGTTCCTTCAGATTCTACTGTCGATTCTCTTGAAGTGGTCTGGCCCAATCAGAAAAAGCAAACTATACTTGCTCCAGACACAAAGGAAATATTGACAATTACTTATTCTGAAGCGCAAATAAAAATACCGAATATTGATACTGAAAAAATTGCTGACTTTGAATTAGCCGTTTTACCTTTTGAGTACGAAGAAAGTGTGTATTTAGATTATGAAAGAGAACGCCTTATTCCTGAAAAATTATCTTCAGAGGGGCCTGCCCTAGTGGTAGAAGATTTCAATGGCGATGGACAAAATGATATTTTTATTGGCGGTTCTCGATACCAAGCAGCAGAGCTTTGGATCGCTAAGAAAAAAGGAGCTTATGAGAGAGTCGATGTTTTTGCCTTTAGATCGGATCGTAATTTTGAAGATGTAGATGCTGCATCGATTGATATTGACTCTGACGGTGATCGCGATTTATACGTGGTAAGTGGTGGAAATGACTTTGAACAAGGAGATAGGAATTTAATGGATCGTATCTATTTGAATGATGGAAATGGCGTTTTCACAAGAAGAGTTGTGGATTTACCGCGAACGAATGGTGGAACCGTTTCTGTTGCAGATTTTGATCAAGATGGTTACGAAGATTTGTTCGTTGGGAGTCGATCAATTCCTGGAGCTTACGGCCTAGATCCCGACAGTTATATCATTCGAAATAATCAAGGAAAAGGACTTCAACAAGTATTAACCTTTCCGCTTGGAATGGTTACCGACAGTGCTTGGCAGGATATAGATGCTGATGGATTATTGGATTTGATAATTGTTGGTGATTGGATGCCCATTACCATCCTTAAAAATACAGGTAACAATCAGTTTAAAAACATCAGTAAAGATCAGGGACTAGGATCAAGTTTTGGTTTGTGGAATGCAGTTGATTTTGCGGACTTTGATGGCGACGGACGTTTGGATATCATTGCTGGAAATGTAGGAGAAAACTTCAAATGGAAACCCACAGTTTCTAAGCCCGTTTGGTTGTACTTGGATGACTTCGATGAAAATGAACAATTGGATCCTATTATTTTTTACAACTTTTTTGACACCTATGTTCCTTTTGCCTCTCTAAATAAACTGAGCGAACAATTACCGTTCATTAAAAAAAGATTTCAAAAATACACTGCTTTTGCAGAAGTGAATACGGTAGAACAACTAACGGGCAAAAACCCCAAAGAATATTTGCAAACCAAATACATTAACGAATTGCGATCCATGGTGTATTTGAATACTCTGGATGGGTTTAAAGGAATTCCGTTACCCAAAGTCGCACAACAGTCTTCTATTGAAGATATCTTAGTTGATCCAGAAAAGAAAACGGTTTCTTATGTTGGAAATTATTTTGACTTTGTAATCGAATTAGGCCCCTTAGGAGCAAACCCTGGAGGAATGTTATCGGATTTTAATTCGGAAACACTATCTTTTGAATCGCATAAAAGTTTTAACTTGCCCAAACGCACATCATCAAGAGCAATACAAGTGCTTAAAAACAATCAATTTGTAATTGCCACACAAAATAGTTTTGTATTTTTAGTTACCTCCAAATAAATGTAAAATGAAGAAAAGTTATTTTTTTAAATTAATCTTATTGAGTCTCACTTTGGTTTCATGTGCTCAAGATCAGTCGTATAAAGAGAAAATAAAAGATCCTGAATTGGTTCAGGCAAATGTCAAGAACCTTACCGATATCATTGTTTATGATATTTTTTCCCCCCCGGTTGCAAGCCGAGTGTACTTATATCCTGCTATAGCAGCTTACCAAACAATGCAGTTGGCAAATGAAGAAACCTACGCTTCTCTAAGTGGTCAAGTAAAGGAGTTAGAACCATTAACTAAGTCAACAAACGAAAATGTAAATTACAACATTGCTTCTCTTCATGCTTTTAACGAAGTAGGGAAAGCTTTAATTTTTTCTGAAGATAAGATGAATGCTTTTCAAGAAAATTTAGATCAGCAATTAAAAGACAAAGGTGTTCCTCGATCAGTTCTCAAGGCATCCAAAAAATTTGGAGTTGAGGTTGCAGCTCATATTTTAGCTTGGGCTAAGGGTGATTTATACAATCAAACACGAACCTTTCCAAAATACACCATTCAAGAAGAAGAACATTACTGGAAGCCAACACCCCCCGATTATATGGATGGTATTGAGCCCCATTGGAAGCAAATCAGAACCATGGCCTTAGATTCTTCCAATCAATTTCCGCCAAAACCACCTTTAGCTTTTGATTTAACCGAAGGTAGTCCGTTTCAGATTCAGCTAAAAGAAGTTTATGAAATTGGAAAAAACATTACCGATGAGCAATTAGAAATTGCTCAATTTTGGGATTGCAATCCTTATGTGACCCATCATCGTGGTCATGCTATGTTTGCAACTAAAAAAATAACGCCAGGAGGGCATTGGATTGGAATTACCTCCATTGCAACGCGAAAGGCAAAGAGTGATTTTCAAGCAACAACCAACGCTTATGCCAACGTAACCATTGCACTATTTGACGCTTTTATTAGCTGTTGGGATGAAAAGTGGAATACGTTGGTTGTTCGCCCAGAAACGTTGATCAATAAACATTATGATGAGGAGTGGTTGCCTATTTTGCAAACCCCGCCTTTTCCAGAATACACTAGTGGACATTCGGTTATTTCGAGAGCGGCAGCAATAACATTGACAGACTTATTTGGCGATAATTTTGCTTTTGATGATACTACAGAAATAGAATACGGTTTACCTGTTCGTTCTTATGATTCTTTTATTGAGGCTTCTGAAGAAGCAGCAGTTTCGAGACTCTACGGAGGTATACATTATATGATGGCAATAGAAGAGGGCGTAGCCCAAGGACAGGAAGTTGGAGAACATATTGTACAGAGAATTCAGACATTCACTGGAGGAGATAAAGAACTCGCTCTTAAATAAATTATGATGCAAAAAAAACAACTTTCCTTTTGGCAAATTCTAACCATGAACTTTGGTTTTTTTGGGGTTCAATTTAGTTTTGGATTACAACAGAGTAACATGAGTGCGATTTACCGTTACCTCGGTGCAAACGAAGCCGAATTGCCCATGTTGTGGCTAGCAGGCCCCGTAACGGGACTCTTAGTACAGCCCGTTATTGGCGCAATAAGCGATGGTACCTGGTCTCCAAAGTTTGGAAGAAGAAAACCGTTTTTTTTAATTGGTGCCCTGATTGCTAGTTTAGCCTTGATCGCAATGCCTTTTTCAAGCTCGATATGGATGGCAGCTAGTTTACTGTGGATTCTCGATGCTGCAAATAATATTGCTCTTGAACCTTACCGTGCTTTTGTTTCGGATAAGCTGCCTAAAAAGCAGTATTCAATTGGTTTTTTAATGCAAAGTTTCTTTACTGGGCTAGGAAGCATCATGTCCAATTTCACACCGGTTATCTTAGTGTCTTTTGGAATTTTGGCTTTGAGTGATACGATGGACAATGGAGTTCCTGTGTCTACTTATTGGGCTTTTGGTATTGGTGCAATAGCCTCTATAGGAACTATTTTAGTGACCGTATTAACTACTTCCGAATACCCACCAACCGAAGAGGAATTAGCCGTAATTAATGCCAATAAAGCGAAAGGGAATACTTTTACAAGAACCCTAAAAGAAATTAAAGAGGCTTTTATGAAAATGCCCAAGACCATGCGGCAATTAATTCCCGTAATGTTTTTCTCTTGGTATGCCATGTTTTGTTATTGGCAGTATTTAACTTCCGCCTTGTCCTTATCGCTTTTCGATACCTTGGATCAAAACACTCCTTTTTTCAACCAAGCACAACTTTTAACAGGTAACTTGAATGGAACATACAACATTATCTGTGTTCTGATCGCATTCCCTATGATTCCAGTAGCAAGAAAACTAGGAGCAAAGAACTTGCATTTCATAAGCCTTTTACTCGGAGGGATTGGGCTCATGGCAATGCCTTTTTTGAATGATACTGATATTCTCTTCACCATTCCTTTGGGAAGTGGAATCCCAGTTTCTCAAATTTATTTATTTTCCTTTGGATTAGGAATTACTTGGGCATCAATGATGGCCATGCCTTATCAAATGTTAGCAGCGTCCATTCCTAGTGACAAAATGGGTATCTATATGGGTATATTCAATATGTTTATTGTGATTCCAATGATTATCGAAATTTTCACCATGCAGTACTTTGTTTACGATTTACTGGGTAGTAACCCCATAAATGTGATTCGACTGGCTGGAGCATGCTTGGTAATCGCAGGATTCTTCTCCCTTTTTGTTCGTGAATCAGAAGATTCAGCTATTTAATTTCACATACTATACAATGCTTTTTACTGCCTACGAAAAGGATTTAGTTAAGGAACATTAACGTTTTGTTCACACTTAGTTTATACTTCAGAATAGGTGTTGTAAGTTGCATCTACCAATTCTTATTAAACCTATGTACAACACATTACACCCTTGTAATCTGACGCTACACACTTTTGAAACTCTTTTTAGTTTCAAAAGGTATTATTCTTATGGTTTGAATTCAGCTCCAAAAGACTACGTACTTCCTGGTAGCTTTGGTCATTATCCCGCTCGGGACTCCCATTCGGGATTTTTATTTTCCACTATTTTGTTTATGAATTATTTGCTAATCAATCAATTAATCAAATTAGAATGAAAAAAATGAACTTAAAAACATTTTTTACGGCACTACTCCTCACAGTAGGATTAGTGACCTCTGCTCAGACTGTAACTGGTATAGTTACGAGCGATGACGGCCCTCTACCAGGGGCGACTGTTGTAGTAAAAGGAACATCAAATGGTGTTTCGACTGACTTTGACGGAAACTTTAGTATTAATGCCCCTGCAGACGCGATTCTCGAAGTCTCTTTTGTTGGCTTTTCTACTCAAGATGTACCCGTTAATGGACAAGATAACCTCACTATTACTTTGGCTACCGACAATGAGTTGGATGAAGTAATTGTGACGGGATATGGTTCTCAAAAGAAAAAGGAAATTACTTCTGCTGTTACGGTAGTTGGGGAAGAGGATTTTAATAAGGGAACCATTA
The DNA here is from genome assembly GCA_003023645.1 of Candidatus Arcticimaribacter sp. GTDB lineage: Bacteria > Bacteroidota > Bacteroidia > Flavobacteriales > Flavobacteriaceae > Arcticimaribacter. The sequence continues at coordinate 10,878 of PXYQ01000049.1, forward strand.
ATAGTGCAACTGAATTACTGCAAGGGAAAGTAGCAGGTTTGAGTATCTATAATCGAGGTGGAAATCCAAATTCACAGGCTACTATTCGCTTAAGAGGGATTTCAAGCATAGGATCTAATGTGCAGCCTTTAGTTGTAATCGACGGAATTATAGGAGGATCCCTACAGAATTTAGATCCAAACGATATCGAATCCATTAATGTATTGAAAGATGGTTCAGCAGGGTCGATTTATGGTACTCGAGGTTCTTCGGGTGTTATTTTGGTAACAACCAAAAAAGGGAAGAATCAAAAGACCACATTCAATTATAATGGTCAACTTGCTACTTCCTCTGCCTTTGAGACGGTTAATGTTTTAACTGCCGATGAGTTTAGAGCAGCAGGGGGAACAGATCTTGGAAGTGATACTGATTGGATTAATGAAGTTATTCGTAATAGTGTTACCCAAATTCATAATTTCTCTGCTACTGGTGGTCACCACGAAACTACTTATCGTATTTCAGCTAATTTGCGTGATGTAGATGGGATTTTGACCAACTCGGGTTTTGATCAATTTAATGCACGTGCAAATTTTAGTTCCAAAGCTTTCAATGAAAAATTAAAAATTGATTTCAACAGTTCTTTTACAAGGAGAAATCAACAAAACGGGTTCGCTGAAGCGTTGCGTTATGCTGTTTTGTATAACCCAACAGCACCTGTTTTAGGTGTCGATTCTCCTTTTCCTTTTAATTCTGACCAATTTGGAGGTTATTTTGAATCCCTTGGATTATTTGATAGTTTTAACCCTGTTGCAATTGCAAACCTGAATCAGAATAATGGAAACTTAATTGAGTTTAATTATGGATTGAATTTAAATTATAGTTTTTCGGATACTTTTTCACTCAATTTAAATATTGCGCAACAAGAAAGTAAATATTCCAATAAAATTTATTACCCAACAACCTCACACTTTAGAGGAAATGCTACCAGTCCTATACGAAAAGGGCGTGCGGAGTTTTATGAAAATAAAAATCGATTTAAACTTGCTGAATTATATGGGACTTATGACAATACTTTTGGCGTAGTAGACTTGACATTTACTGGCGGGTATTCCTTTCAGCAATTTAATTTTGAAGATTTTTCATTAGGTTTAGGAGACTTTCCAAATGATGACATTAATTTTGCCGATGCTATTGAAAATTCTCAAGATTTAAATACGAATCAACCGATTACTGCTAACAGTAATGTTTCTCCAGACGAACGAATTATTGCCTTTTTTGGACGTCTGAATTTAACAATCGATGATGCGATTTTCCTAAATGCCTCGATTCGACGTGAAGGCTCAAGCAAATTAGGAAAAGATAATCGATACGCTATTCTTCCAGCAATTGGAGTTGGAATTGATTTGAATCACTACCTAGAACTAAATAATGTTGAATTATTGAAAATTAGATTAGGGTATGGAACTACTGGTTCGTTACCAAGCCAAAATGGCTTAGATTTAGATGGTAGGATTGTTACTGAAAATTCTCCAACTGGCGGTTTTTCAACGCAATTAGTCCGAGCTGCAAATCCTGATTTAAAGTGGGAAAGTAAGGGAGAAATTAACTTTGGAGTAGAGTTCAATACTAATCGTTTTGCTGCTACCTTAGATTTATACAGTCGAGACATCGATGATTTTGTTTTATTGAGAACGATTGAGAGCAGTGATGAAGGTGTAACCCAGCAGTATCAAAATGCAGGGAATATCAATACCAAAGGAATTGAGTTAGCATTGAATTATGATTTTGTCAAAAAAGATGCAATTACCTATAATGCTGGTATAGTTTTATCTTCTTACAATACAGTTCTAAAAGAGTATGTTACTCCTCGGGAGGTTCGTTCTAATTTAGGATCTCCAGGACAAAATGACACTCCCTTGATTCGAGTGTTTACCGGAGAGCCCGTCGGTCAGATATGGGGGCCAGTATATGACAGTGTAGATGCCAGTGGGAATCCGGTGTTTAAGGATCTGAACGGAGATGGTGTGTTGAAAACAGATTCTGGAAATGCGTTAGATGATGATGTTGATTTTGCTGTCTTAGGAAATGGAATTCCTGATTTAGAATTGGGATGGACCAATCAGTTAAGTTTTGGAAAATGGTCTGTCAACGCTTTCTTTAGAGCTGCATTTGGGCACAGTCTAGTCAATACTTTTAGAGCTTTTTATGAGCCACGCTTATCTTCTCAAAGTTCCTATAACTATGTGACTTCAGAATTAGCAGTGCCGGGGCTTACTACCGCTCGATTCAGCTCTTTATATGTTGAGAAGGCTGATTTCTTTAAGTTGGATAACTTAACAGTTAATTATGCTATCAATACTGATAAATGGAAGAGCATAGATGGGTTAGACCTTTCCTTAAATGGACAAAATCTGTTTGTGATTACAGGATATACAGGACTTGATCCTGAACCATCATTATCAGATGGTAATGATGTGTTATCTCCTGGGATTGATCGACGAACCAACTATTTTGCTTCGAGAACCTTCACTTTTGGTGTAAACCTTAAATTTTAATAATGAAACTTATGAAAAATACATTTATAAAGTATGTATGGAGTACAGCAGCTTTGCTGCTCGTTTTCTCCTGTACGGATTTAGACTCAGAACTCAGAGGAGAGTTCGTTGATGACATTACTCTGCCCGGTGTACAAACTGGATCAGGTGGAACAACTAGTGATGCGCTTTCAGGGCCTTATTCTCAGTTGAGGAATTCAGGTACTGCCAATCACGGAGGATACTTTTCTGTTCAAGGAATAACCTCGGATGAAATGTTAATTGGGGCTAAAGGAGGCGACTGGTTTGATGGTGGAGTTTTAATTCAATTACACGAACATTCCTATACTCCTTCTCATGGATTCATTAATGGAACATGGACCCAGCAATATGCAGCAATCAATTCTTGTAACGAGTTATTAGCTTCTGAATTAGACGCTGGGGAAACCGCACAAATTAAAGCATTACGTGCTTACTTCTATTGGAGGTTACTTGATTTGTATGGACGCGTTAAATTAATTACGGTTAGGGGTCAAGATGAACCTCAGTCTTCTCGCCAAGAAGTCTTTGATTTTGTAGAAAGTGAGTTGTTAGCATCTTTGGGAATAACTGCAGTTACTGCTGATATGGATTTATCAGCCAGTCCTTTAAGCACTACTAATAATGCTTATAGAATCAATCGTTTCGCAGCATTAGGCTTTTTAGCTAAACTGTATTTAAACGCTGAAGTATATACTGGAACTCCTAGATTCAGTGAAGCGGCTTGGGCTGCTTCTTATATTATTGACCAAGGTCCGTATCAATTATGTGGAGATGGCTGTACAGTACCTAACTTAGGTAAACGTGCAGGGGTTTCTAGTGATCCAGATAATTTAGAAGGTTTTGCTGCTGTT
>PXYQ01000174.1 GCA_003023645.1 Candidatus Arcticimaribacter sp.
AACAAAAACTGAAATATGTAAATCACTAATGACTATCGGTTCTGTAATCTTATCTACTGTACTTGTGATGAAAGGAATTCTTTGAGAATACATAAGTTGAATTGTAAAAATTGTAAGCAGTATGGTTATATACTTCTTCATAAAAAAAATTAAGGTTTGTATTGTTTGAGATTAGATTAACTGTAAGTTACATCTCAATAAAAAAATTCAGCGCAATGATTTTAAATGCTTTAAAAGCTAAAAGACCTACAATTCTTCTTGGCTTTGAATTAAAAACAGCGGGTCCAAAATCCCTTCCTCGAATCCACAAAACTAAAGGAAATCGCTTAAGGCTCTTAAGCAGTTCAATAAAACGATCGGTATTGAATCGTAGGTTAAGCATAAAAGAAACAGCGTTTGGGAACTGTTATTTCAAATATAGGAAAAATACGCAGATGTAAGTAATGTAAGGTTATTTTCTTCTCCCCTCGCCCTCTGCCAAAATCACTCGTGTAGGAGTGTCTTCCCCGTTAATAATCGATCGGGTACCTAATGCTATGGCACGAATGGTTTGGGTAATGATCTCCATGTCGAGTGTTGCTGCCTCATCCGAAACTTGATGATAATGCACATCTGTATCAATCGGAACAGTAGAAAAGGTGTGTGAAGGTATGCCCAACTCTGCTAAACTAGCGTTATCAGATCTAAAAAAAAGGTGTTGTGTTGGATAAGGATCTGGATGAACGGTATAAGAACTACCAACTAGGTTTTTCTGTATGATCGTTCCAAAATCAGAACGGTCAAAACCGGTGAGCCATGCCGTATTTGGGCCATAACTGGAATGTTTACCAATCATCTCGATGTTAATGCCTGCAATGAATTGAGAAGCATCGACATCCTTTCCAAAGTGTCTAGAACCCAATAAACCCATTTCTTCCGCTGTAAAAGCTACAAAAATAAGGGTGCGTTCATTGGTCCCGAGTTCTTTGAAGTATTGTGCTAAAGTCAATACAGCTGTTGTTCCTGAAGCATCGTCGTCTGCTCCATTATAAATCAAATCACCAGTACCTTCTTTTTTTACGCCAAGATGATCGTAATGTGCAGAAATAACTACAAATTCATCTTTTTTGCTTTTTCCTTCTAAAACACCAATGACATTGAATAGCTCTAAACCATTTGCCTTAAAATTTTGACGATAAGCAGGAAGGTCATTGTACATGGTTAAGCCAATATCCGCAAATGCTGTTTCGATATATTGTGCTGCTTTTTCTATCCCTAGAGTACCAGCCTGTCGTCCTTCCATTGCATCAGATGCTAATGTATACAGATGCTTTTTAACAGTAGCGGTCTCAATTGTGGGATCAATATTTTGCGCTGAAACGAATTGAATACAAAAAACAAAAACAATACTGATTGAATACTTCTTCATGGGGAATGATTTTATGATCCAATTTATGAATTTCAATACATTAGAAAAATAAAATCCATGTAAATTTATTCCATCACTGCAATTTCTCCTGGAATTAGTACCGCGTGTGCTCCATCTGTAAGTTGATTCACCCGCAACTCCATAAGCGGAGCATATTCTTCAGAAGTAACAAAACCGTAAGCCATTTCCTTGGAAGGAAACTGCATCAAAACGGTCCAATTTCCAAAAGCTTCACCTTCAAGGGTTCTTCCATTTTTGGTTGCGGCCAGTAAAGTGCCTTGAAACTTTTGAAGTATGGGTAAAAAAGGAGATCCGTATTGTGTGAAGTAGTCTTCATAACTCTTCACTGCCATTTGTCCGAAAATATATACTGTTGATGCCATAATTGAATTCTTTTATTTGGATTATTATACGTTAAATCGGAAATGCATTACATCCCCATCAACAACGGTATATTCTTTACCTTCTACACGCATGCGTCCAGCTTCTTTTACCTTGGCTTCCGTTTCATAAGTGGTATAGTCTTCGTATGAAATTACTTCGGCACGTATAAATCCTTTTTCAAAATCGGTATGAATTACTCCAGCTGCTTGAGGTGCGGTTGAACCCAAGTTAATTGTCCATGCGCGAACTTCTTTTTCACCCGCTGTAAAGTAAGTATGTTGTTTGAGTAGTTGGTATGCCTTACGTATCAACTTTGCAGCACCAGGCTCTTCAAGACCAAGGTCATCTAAAAAGAGTTTACGTTCTTCATAGGTTTCCAATTCGTTAATATCAGCTTCAACACTGATTGCCAAGACCAATACTTCTGCATCTTCATCAGCTACTAAAGCTTTTACTTTTTCTACATAAGCATTTCCAGATACGGCAGCATCTTCAGATACATTACACACATACAATACCGGTTTGTCGGTTATTAATTGAAGTTCTGTAATTACCTCTTCTCGTTCTTTCTCTGTAAAATCGAGTGATCGCACATTCTTCGACTGCTCTAAACCTTCTTTGATTTGCAGTAAAATAGTTTGTAATTTCTGAGCATCTTTATCTCCTGTTCGTGCTGCACGATTTACTTTCTCCAAGCGCTTTTCTACAGTTTCTAAATCTTTGAATTGCAATTCGATATCAATGATTTCTTTGTCTCGTATCGGATCTACTGAACCTTCAACATGAATGATATTATCATTATCAAAACATCGCAATA
>PXYQ01000175.1 GCA_003023645.1 Candidatus Arcticimaribacter sp.
TAGCAAAGGGGAGTGCATTTTGGTAAAGATCATCTAAGAATTGATTTACTTGAGGTTTCCATTCGTTTTGTTTTATTGATAAGCTTTTGCTTTAGGGAATTGTATTACTGTTTTTTTGGCTGTAATGACCAGTTCTAAGCAGGATGAAAAGACAAACGTATTTGCAGATTGCGGGCTATATGGCGTAGATTTTCGAAATATTACTTTAAGTAGTAGTTGTTTCTATTCATTTTGAAATGCATTCTGATTCTGGCAAATTAAATATTAAAAATATTTTTATATCATCATAAACAAATGGCCACATATAAAATCACCAAAATTGAAAACATAAATGCTTTTGCCAACAGAAAAAGCAATGCCGCATTGAAACTACTCATCGTTATTTTTGTGCTTATTTTCTGTTTAACAGTTTTTACACAGAAAAACACTGCCAATTTAATCAGTATTGGTATTGTCTTTTTATTTGTAGGAGTTTTGTTTTATGTTTCCTTTTTAGGATTAAAGAAATTGATGTGGTTTTTGGGTAAAAACATAACCTATATTTTAAATGACAATACGCTGCAAATTCAGCAAAATTTAGATAACGAAACAGCGATGGGATTTCTAGCAGGCTATTTTTATCGTAAAGGAAAAAGTAAAGGAGGTTATCGAGATTTTTCTATGAAATTCAGTAAAATGAAAAGTGTCATGAAAAATGCTAAAGGAGATCTTATTCTAAAAACAAGGTCAATAACAACAGGAAAAATCATCATTCCTCGTGAATTAGAAAATTTGAGAGACTTGGAAAATCAATTACGAGTTGGAATAAAACCTAACCAATAAGAATTAGTGAAACAGCAAGTAAGAAATGTTTAATTAATGAAAACTAAAATCAAAGGTTTAGGAGAAGTAATACTGCGGGTCCATGATATGGAATTGATGAAAAATTTTTATCATCAAACCCTTGGTCTTGAATTGATAAATGAATCAGAAAAGTACACGTTTTTTAAAATAGCAGATGGATACAAAGGCCACAATCAAACCCTTGCTTTATTCGCAAAAGCAAACCTAAATGCTTTTGGAGAGGGTTTTAGTGACCTGAAAAAGGATCATAGCACATTGCATCATTTTGCACTAGAAATTGATAAAGAAGATTATACTAATGTATTGAATTTCTGTAGTGCGTCCAATATAGAATATGTCACAGAAGTTTTTGAATGGATTAATTGGAGGTCAATATTCATTAAAGATCCGGAATCAAATGTAGTTGAATTTGTTTGCCATGATTCGGAAATAACCAGGAATTTTTAGGCTTTTAACAAACAATATTTTTATTGATTTAAACCCATAACGAATCATTTTATTCAATCACAAAAATGAATTTAGAATTTTTTTTTTCAACCGAATTGATTCTTGAAAACGAATCAATTGTAATGCGTCCTTTAACCTTTGACGACATAGATCAAATAGAATCTATAAGCTATCATAAAGAACTTGGCGAATTTGGAGCAAGAGTTAAAAATAGAAGTGATTTAACAGATTATTTTAATTTCTGCCTTAACTCAAAAAAAGAAATGAAACTATATCCTTTAATGATTTGGGGCAAGGAAAACAATAGCCCCATTGGAGTGACAATGTTTGGAAACATAAGTTTTCAGCATAAAAGATTAGAAATTGGATGGACATGGATTGGTAAAAGTTTTCAAGGAACTGGTGTGAATGCAATTTGTAAAAGACTTCTTTTGGATTATTGTTTTGACAATTTAAACCTAAGAAGAGTTGAGTTTAAAATAGATGTAAATAATTTGAAATCTCAAAAAGCAATTGAAAAAATTGGAGCTGTTAAAGAAGGACTTCTAAGGAATTACAGCATTCAATCGTATGGCGCAACTAAAGGAACGTACGTTTATAGTATCCTTAAAGAAGAATGGGGGAAACAAAACAATTTATCATTTCAAACTGCTTTTTTCTTATAGACTCTTAAACTGGTATTTTTTTCTATCTTTAGTTGCAATACAATTTTAATCAAATATCACAAGGATGAGACCAATATTTTCTTTACTTTTTTTATGCTGTTTCCTTCAGTTGGGAGCACAAGATTTTTCTACTACATGGCTCAAAGAAGCTGCGCCTAGGAATATCGGCCCAGGGGGGATGAGCGGACGAATAACGTCTATTGATGTTGTGAGTTCCGACTCGGATATAATGTACGTAGGTACTGCTTCAGGTGGATTATGGAAATCTACTTCTGGGGGAGTAACTTGGGAGCCAATTTTTAACGACCAAGTAACCGCTTCTGTTGGAGCAGTAGCGATTCAGCAATCCAATCCGGATGTGATTTGGGTAGGAACGGGAGAAGGAAATCCTAGAAATAGTTTGAATGGCGGTTATGGAATTTTTAAATCCCTAGATGGTGGAAAATCATGGAAGTCCATGGGGCTTGAAAAAACAAGACACATTCACCGCGTGCTTATCGATCCAACCAACCCCAATATAGTTTATGTAGCATGGTAATATTTATAATAGAGGTTTAAAGCCTAGCCTATTCTTGATACGTTTTGAACGCTAAGCATAAAAAATTTTTTGCAAATTTGATGAATGCAA
>PXYQ01000176.1 GCA_003023645.1 Candidatus Arcticimaribacter sp.
AGGAATTAATCCAAATGACTTTACATCTTTTGGATTTACATATTGTAAAAGGTTGTCTTTGTCGATGTCTTCTTTTTGCGCTTGAACTTTATAACCAATTGCCTGAAGATTCATACGTTTATTGATTTCACGCTCAATACCATCAAAAGCTCCACCTGCAATAAATAATATATCGGAGGTATCTACTTCAATGAATTTTTGATCGGGGTGCTTACGACCTCCTTTCGGGGGAACGTTTACAACGGTTCCTTCAAGCAACTTCAATAGTGCTTGTTGAACCCCTTCTCCTGAAACGTCACGTGTAATGGATGGATTATCTCCTTTGCGGGCAATTTTGTCAATCTCATCAATGAAAACAATTCCACGTTGAGCGCGTTCAACATCATAGTCAGCAGCCTGAAGTAAGCGGGTTAAAATACTTTCAACATCTTCACCAACATAACCTGCTTCTGTTAAGATTGTAGCATCTACAATAGCCAAAGGTACACTAAGCATCTTGGCAATGGATTGAGCTAATAATGTTTTTCCTGTTCCGGTTTGTCCAACCAATAGGATATTACTTTTTTGAATTTCAATTTCCTCAAGCTCCGATTTAGGATGAGATAATCTTTTATAGTGATTGTATACAGCAACAGAAATCACCCGTTTAGCTGCATCTTGACCAATGATATATTGGTCTAAAAAAGCCTTGGTGAGTTTCGGTGTCTTTACATCTAAAGCTTCTGATTGATCATCTGCACCTTCAGCACCTTTGTCTTCTTCAATCACAATACCATGAGCTTGATGAATACATTTATCACAGATATGAGCGTCTAAGCCAGCAATCAGCAAATCGGTCTGTGGTTTAGAACGGCCGCAAAAGGAACAAATTAATTCTTCATCACTCATGGTTCAATACTTTTTATTTAGTCAAAACTTCATCCACCATACCGTAAGCCTTAGCTTCGTCAGCTTTCATCCAGTAATCACGATCACTGTCGTGGTGTACTTTGTCGAATTCTTGACCAGAATGGTTTGCAATGATATCGTATAATTCTTTTTTAAGTTTCATGATCTCGCGAGCGGTAATTTCGATATCCGAAGCTTGACCCTGAGCACCACCTAAAGGCTGGTGAATCATCACACGAGCATGAGGTAAGGCAGAACGTTTCCCTTTTTGTCCTGCGCAAAGTAATACAGCACCCATAGAAGCTGCAATTCCTGTACAGATCGTTGCAACATCGGGTGTTATGTACTGCATTGTGTCATAAATACCCAAACCTGCATATACGCCTCCTCCAGGAGAGTTGATGTACATTTGAATATCACGTTTTGGATCTACACTTTGTAAAAACAACAATTGTGCTTGAATGATGTTTGCTACTTGATCGTCAATCCCTGTTCCCAAAAACATAACACGATCCATCATCAATCTAGAGAATACATCCATCTGAGCTACATTCATTTGGCGTTCTTCAATAATATAAGGAGTCATACTGCTAACGATTTTATCGTAATACATAGCGTTTACTCCGTGATGCTTAGTTGCGTATTTTTTAAACTCTTTTCCGTAGTCCATAGTGAGGTTTATTTAGTAACTAAAAGTAAGTAAAATTATTGTGCACTACCGTATGCTTCTTTTACAAACGCATCGTAGTTTACTTTCTTTGTTTTTATTCCTGCATTTTCTTTGTAAAAATCCAATAGCTTTTTACTCATCAATTGATCAGAAAGTCTTTTGGTTTCTTCTTGATTGGTGAAGATACGAGCAGCGATATCATCGAGCTCTTTTTCTTCTGGAGCTTGTTGACCATACTGAGCCATTTGTTCTTTGATCAATTCTTTAGCAAAGCTCTGTAATTCCTCAAACTGAATTTGAAGGTCGTGCTCTTGGATGATTGATCCTTCGATCAATTGGTAACGAATCCCTTTTTCAGATTTGTCATACTCCTCGATAGCTTCTTCTTCATTCAATGGTTTTTCACCAGAGTTTTGTAACCAACGAATCAAAAATTCTTTAGGGAGATCAAATTTAGTTGCATCAATTAAATTCTCTGTCACGTCATTGAGTAGCTTTTGTTCCGACTGAGAAACAAATTGCTTTTCAATCCCATCTTTTACTTTAGCTTTTAAATCTGTTACCGAAGTTACAGTTCCAGCTTCGTACAATTTATCAAAAAGCTCTTGATCTAAATCTGCAAGAATTCGATTGTTGATTTCCTTTATAGTAATCGCAACCGTTTTTGGAAGCTCATCCAATTGTGGAATGGTTAAGCCAAATGCTCTAGCAGACGCACTGTCTTCTGTGAAAAGCCCTTTAGCTTCTAGCTCTACAGTGTCACCAACTTTAGCAGCCCTAAGTGCAGTGATGTTCTTTTTTCCTTTGATTTGATCAAACTCAATAACAGGAGTTGTATCGATAGCAGCTTCCTCGTTTTTGATTTCAACAGATAGTTCAGCGCCTTTTCCAATTTCTTGAGCAGACTCAATCTTTCCGTATTGTTTTTGAATATGGTTGAGTTGTTCATCAATCATTTTCTTATCCGCTTCAATTTGAAAATAGGTAACT
>PXYQ01000050.1 GCA_003023645.1 Candidatus Arcticimaribacter sp.
TCAGAAGTCTTGTTTAATAAAAAAAACGGTTACACTATAATAGTATAACCGTTTTATTGTTTTAGTAGCGGGAGTAGGACTCGAACCTACGACCTTCGGGTTATGAGCCCGACGAGCTACCTACTGCTCTATCCCGCGCTGTGGTTGCAAATATATAAACTTATTCTACAACAACCTACATACTTCTTCGGAACTATGTACATTTGTGCAAAATATATGGAAAAACACAAATCTGGTTTTGTTACCATCGTCGGAAACCCCAATGTAGGAAAGTCTACCTTGATGAATGCATGGGTAGGTGAACGCCTCTCTATCATCACTTCTAAGGCTCAAACAACGCGTCATCGTATCCTAGGAATCATCAATGGAGATGATTACCAGATGGTACTTTCTGATACACCTGGTGTAATCAAACCCAGCTATGAAATGCAATCGTCTATGATGGCATTCGTAAAAGGTGCCCTCGAAGATGCCGATATATTAATTTATATGGTTGAAATCGGAGAAAAAGAAATGAAAGACGCTGCCTTTTTTGAAAAAATCAAAGGTTCTAAAATCCCTCTTTTACTATTGATCAACAAGATAGATACTGCGGATCAAGAAACCCTGATGACTACTATTGCCTTTTGGAAAGAAATGCTTCCGATGGCTGAGGTTTTTCCGATCTCAGCAATTACAGGTTTTTCTGTCAAAGAAGTTTTGGATTATATTATTGATAAACTTCCTGAAGGACCAGCCTATTATCCTAAAGATCAATTGACGGACAAACCAGAACGCTTCTTCGTTAATGAAGCGATCCGTGAGCAGATATTACAGTACTATTCTAAAGAAATACCCTACTCAGTAGAAGTAGATACTGAAGACTTTTTTGAAGAAGACAAAATAATCAAGATACGTTCGGTTATTATGGTTGAGCGCGATACTCAAAAAGGAATTATTATCGGGCATAAAGGAACTGCTCTTAAGCGAGTAGGAGTAGGAGCTCGAAAAACACTTCAAGCTTTTTTCGGTAAAAAAGTCCACTTGGAACTATATGTAAAAGTCAATAAAGATTGGCGAAATAATGTAGCACAACTCAAACGCTTTGGTTACAAACATTAAAAAGGATTACTCTTCAATAAACACCCTTTAATCCTTGCAAAAAGGTTATTTTTGCAATTCAAAAAATAATACAAATGAGCGCAATTGTAGCCATAGTGGGAAGACCCAATGTTGGAAAATCGACTTTTTTCAATCGAATGATTCAAAAAAGAGAAGCGATTGTTGATGCTGTAAGCGGGGTGACTCGTGATCGTCATTACGGAAAAACAGACTGGAACGGAAGAGATTTTTCATTAATCGATACGGGAGGTTATGTAGTTGGAAGTGATGATGTTTTTGAAAAAGAAATTGACAAACAAGTAGAATTAGCTATTGAAGAAGCAGATGCCATCATTTTTATGGTCGAAGTTGAAACGGGAGTTACCGGTATGGACGAAGAAGTTGCACAGTTACTTCGTCGTTCTCGTAAGCCTGTATTTCTTGCTGTAAATAAAGTAGACAATGCCATGCGTCAGGATGATGCTGTTGAGTTTTATAGTCTTGGATTCGAAAAAATATACCCTATTTCAGGAAACAACGGAGGTGGTTCAGGTGAATTGCTTGACGATCTTGTAAAAGCGCTTCCAGAAGAAACGGATACAAATGACGACGATGTGCCGCGTTTTGCAGTAGTTGGACGTCCCAATGCTGGAAAATCATCTTTCATCAATTCGTTGATAGGAGAAGATCGTTATATCGTAACCGATATTGCAGGAACTACACGTGATAGTATTGATACGCGTTATAACCGTTTTGGCTTTGAATTTAATTTAATCGATACCGCTGGAATCCGCCGTAAGGCAAAGGTGAAAGAGGATATCGAATTTTACTCAGTGATGCGTTCGGTTCGTGCTATTGAACATTGCGATGTATGTATCTTGGTTGTAGATGCCACACGTGGTTTTGATGGACAGGTTCAGAATATATTTTGGCTGGCGCATCGTAACAACAAAGGAATTGTAATCTTAGTGAATAAATGGGATTTAGTAGAAAAGGATCATAAAACAACAAAAGCTTTCGAAGAGAAGATTCGTGCAGAAACTGCACCTTTTGTAGACGTGCCAATTGTTTTTGTTTCTTCGGTCTCTAAGCAAAGAATTTTTAAAGCAATTGAAACTGCTGTTGATGTCTTCAAGAACAGATCAAACAGAGTGCCTACACGTAAGCTGAATGATATTTTATTACCAGTCATTGAGAATAAACCTCCACCAGCATACAAAGGAAAACACGTAAAAATTAAATTTTGTACGCAATTGCCTACTGCACATCCACAATTTGCATTTTTCTGTAATTTACCACAGTACGTAAAAGATCCGTACAAACGTTTCTTGGAAAATCAAATGCGTGAGATTTTTGATTTCAACGGAATTCCGATTACCTTATTTTTCAGAAAAAAATAAGCTTACAGATTATCGCGTAAGTTTTCTAACTCTTTCTTGATGCGTTCTAGTTTCTTGAGAACATCCATTTTATTCTCTTCAGAACTTTTGAAATCTTTCAATTGATTTTTAGCACCCTCAATTGTCATCCCTTTTTCTTTGAGAAGATGGTAAATGAGTTTTATGTTTTGGACGTCTTGAGGTGTATATTTCCGAACACCACTCGTTTTCTTTTTGGGTTGAATTTCTTTGAATTCTTTTTCCCAATAACGCAACAAGGATGTGTTTACTTCAAAAGCTTTAGCAACTTCTCCAATGGTGTAGTATCTTTTTTCTGGGAGATCGAGTTCCATGATCTAATCGAAAGATTGGTTCTCCTGTGAAGCTTGAGCTAATAAAGCGTCAAATTCTGATGTACTTAGATTTCCGTAATAGAAATTCAATGGATTGATTTTCTTTTTGTCTTTGAAGATTTCATAGTGCAAATGAGAAGCAACAGATCGACCCGTATTTCCAACATATCCGATGATATCGCCACGCTTTACTTTTTGACCTCTTTTGACATTGTACTTACTCATATGAGCATAGAGACTTATGTAGCCAAATCCATGATCGATTCGGATATGATTTCCGTAACCAGAGGCGCGGTTATCCGCTCGGACAACTTTGCCATCACCAGTAGCATATATGGGTGTACCTCGAATAGCTGAAAAATCCATACCATAGTGTTTCTTACGAGCCTTTGTAAATGGATCAATTCTCCATCCAAATCCAGAGGCCATTCGTTTTAGATCTTCTTTACGAACAGGTTGTATCGACGGAATAGCAGCTAAAAGTTCCTCTTTTCTTTCGGCTAGTTCCTGAATTTCTTCTAAGGAATTGGATTGTACAACCAACATCTTGGATAGAATGTCAATCTCCTTAGTTGTGTTGATGATCATTTCCGAACTGTTATACCCTTCGAGATCATTGTATCGATTGACTCCTCCAAAACCTGCTCTACGTTGCTCTTTTGGTATGGGACTGGCTTCAAAATAGATGCGGTAGATATCGTTATCCCGTTCTTCTATATTGGCTAATACACTCTGCATTTGTTCGATTCTTCGACCAAGTAAATCAAATTGTAATTTATAATTACTCAATTCGCGTTCTTGCAGAATTTCTTTTGGTGTATTGATGACATCGGTATTCAATAAAGTGAATAATCCAACTACACCAAACAGAAGAGATGAGATTAGGAACAGAAATAAATTGGATATTTTCAACCGTTTTCCAGAAGAAATGGGTCTATAGGAAAGCGTTTCGGGATCGTAGTAATATTTAACCTTTGCCATGAACTATTTTCTTGTAAATTTTCATTTCTTTTGCATATAGAAATAAAACAATAAACAAATATAGCAAAATTTCTAATTTGTTTAAACTCATAAAATTACTATTAAATGAAATCAGCTGAAGTACGTCAACAATTTCTAGATTTTTTTGCTTCAAAAACTCATAAAATTGTCCCCTCTGCGCCCATGGTTATTAAGAATGACCCAACTTTAATGTTCACCAATGCAGGGATGAATCAGTTTAAAGAATATTTTTTAGGAAATAGTGTTCCTAAGAGCGTTCGGGTTACCGATACTCAAAAATGCTTACGTGTTTCTGGGAAACACAATGATTTGGAAGAAGTTGGAATTGACACCTACCACCATACTTTTTTCGAAATGCTCGGCAATTGGAGTTTTGGCGATTATTTTAAAGAAGAAGCGATTGCATGGGCATGGGAGCTCCTCGTTGGTGTGTATAAAATCGACCCTTCGATTCTATATGTTACAGTTTTTGAAGGTCACGATGGCGACGGTTTGACTAAAGATCACGATGCGTATGATTTTTGGAGAAAAATACTTCCCGAAGACCGTATCCTTTTAGGGAATAAACAAGATAATTTTTGGGAAATGGGTGAGCAAGGCCCTTGTGGACCTTGTTCAGAAATTCACGTAGACATGCGAACTGCTGAGGAGAAGAAAGCTGTTTCTGGAGCATCTCTGGTTAATATGGATCACCCCCAAGTATTGGAGGTTTGGAATCTGGTATTCATCGAATTCAACCGAAAGGCAGATGGTAGTTTAGAAAAACTTGCCGCGCAGCACATCGATACCGGAATGGGCTTCGAACGCCTATGTATGGTTTTGCAAAATAAAACATCGAATTACGATACGGATGTTTTTATGCCGTTAATCAACAAAGTAGAACAGAAAACAAAAGTTACATACGGGAAAGAAGAAGCAACTGATCGTGCTATGCGTGTTATCGCTGATCATGCTCGAACGGTTTATTTTGCTATTGCCGATGGACAATTGCCCAGCAATACAGGCGCAGGTTATGTTATCAGAAGAATCTTGAGAAGAGCAATCCGCTACGGATATACTTTTTTAGACCTTAAAGAACCTTTTATTCACTCTTTAGTTGACCAATTAGAGAATCAAATGGGGACTGTTTTTCCAGAATTAACAGCACAAAAAGACTTAGCTAGAAATGTCATTCGGGAAGAAGAAATTTCCTTTTTAAAAACACTGAACCAAGGACTGTTGTTGTTGGATGATTTGATTTCAAAAACAAAAGGGAAAAGTCTTAAAGGAGATCAGGTATTCGAACTCTACGATACCTATGGTTTTCCATTGGATTTGACCGCACTGATCGCTCGTGAAAAAGGCTTTGATGTTGATGAAGCTGGCTTTGAAAAAGCAATGGCGACTCAGAAAGAACGTTCGCGTGCTGCATCAAGTTCTAGTGCAGAAGACTGGACAATGGTAAATGATGGACCAATTGAAGACTTTGTAGGGTACGATCATTTAGAACATAAGGTTCAGTTATTGCGCTATAGAAAAATTAATTCGGTTAAATCAGGAGAACAATTTCAATTGGTTTTAAACGCTACGCCCTTTTATCCAGAAGGTGGAGGACAAGTAGGTGATACGGGTTTGCTGTTAGGTTCTAATGGAGAAACCATTTCTATTATAGATACTAAGAAAGAAAACAATTTAATTGTACATTATACAACAACCTTACCTCAGAATGTAGCAGACACTTTTACTGCGCAGGTAAACACCGCAGAGCGTTTTCGTTCCGAATGTAATCACTCGGCAACCCACTTGATGCATCAGGCGTTACGAGAAATTTTGGGAACCCATGTTGAGCAAAAAGGATCCATGGTACATGGTGCAAGTTTACGTTTTGACTTTTCTCACTTTTCTAAATTATCTCCAGAAGAGATCAAGGCGATTGAAGTTTTTGTTAACTCCCGTATCAATCAAAAAATTAAGCTCGAAGAAAATCGTTCAGTCCCAGTTGCCGAGGCAATGGAGTCTGGAGCAATAGCATTATTTGGAGAGAAATATGGCGAAGCAGTTCGCACCATTCGTTTTGGAGATTCCATTGAATTGTGTGGTGGTACGCATGTAAAAAATACTGCTGATATCTGGTCTTTTAAAATTGTTTCGGAAAGTGCAGTTGCTTCTGGAATAAGAAGAATTGAAGCCATTACTGGCGAAGCAGTTCAAGCCTTTTTTGACGCGCAAGAGCGTACACTAAAAAGCATCAATGAAAGCCTAAAACATCCTCAAGATGCTGTCAAGGCGATTGGTAATTTGCAAGCAGAAAATGCACTTTTGAAAAAAGAGATTGAATCGCTTTCGAAATTACAATCTCAAATTGTTAAACAAGAGTTACAAGCGCAACTCAAAACCGTTAATGGAATTGAGTTTCTAGCTGTAGAAGTAGATCTTACGCCACCTGCGATTAAGGATCTAGCTTTTGATCTAGGTCAAGGTAAAGACAATTTGTTTTTAGTGCTTGTTACACAGAAAGGCGGGAAACCTGTAATCAGTTGTTATATTTCAAAAGCATTGGTTGCAGAACGATCAATGAACGCTGGAAGTATTGTTAAGGAATTAGGAAAACACATCCAAGGTGGTGGTGGAGGCCAACCCTTCTTCGCTACAGCAGGAGGTAAAAACCCAGAGGGTATCCCAGCGATGTTAGAAGCTGCAGCAGCTTTGGTTGAGTAAGCGATAGGTATTTATACTTCTCGGTCTACTAGGTCAGTAACAACATAATAGCGTGGGTCATCTATAGATGCTTCAATGCTATTGTCAAGCGCTGGATTTGCTTTTAATAATAAGGTTTTACATTCTGGACTCAAGTGAGTCAGTTTTACTTGTTTGTTTAGGTTTTGATACTTTTGAATTAGATTTTCTATCGCTTCAATTCCCGAATGATCACTTACTCGCGATTCGATAAAGTCAATCTCAATAATGTCTGGATCTGATTGAATATCGAATTTAGAACTAAAATTCTGAATTGATCCAAAGAATAAAGGACCCCAGATTTCATATACTTTCGTTCCGTCTTCTTTTACACGTTTACGCGCACGAATCATTGTTGCATTTTCCCAGGCAAACACTAGAGCTGAGATTATTACACCAGCAATAACAGCAATGGCTAAATCTTGCCAAACGGTAATAGCAGAAACTGTAATAAGAACGAATGCATCGGACTTTGGTATTTTGCCAATGATTCTAAAACTACTCCATGCAAAGGTTCCGATGACAACCATAAACATTACCCCTACAAGAGCTGCAATCGGAATAAGTTCAATGACACTTGATCCAAAAAGCACAAACATAAGTAACGAAAGTGCTGCAACAATTCCAGATAAACGTCCACGCCCACCAGAGTTTACATTGATTATGGATTGCCCAATCATGGCACAACCACCCATTCCACCAAATAATCCGTTTAAGAAGTTAGCACCACCTTGAGCCAAGCATTCGCGATTTCCACTACCCCGTGTTTGGGTTATTTCATCGACTAGATTTAAGGTCATTAAAGATTCAATCAGTCCAACAGCAGCTAATAAAAATGCAGTGGGTAAAATCAAGTTCCAATGCCCCTCTAGGGTATATAATAATTCAAATATTTGTCCTTGGAAAACAGGTAACCCACCTTGTAATCCTTCGCCACCACCGTCTTTAATAAAAGAACCTACGGTAGAAACGTCAAGGCCTCCAAGTATAGTAACCGCAGCAACTCCTACAATTGCTACAAGCGCTGCAGGAACTTTAGTTGTTAGTTTAGGTAAAAAGTACATGATCGACATGGTCATTACTACAAGGGCAAGCATGGTGTATAATTCGGTTCCTTGAATCCACTGGGCTCCAGCGGCAGTAGTTTTTTGAAATAAGCCTAATTGAGATAAGAAAATAACAATTGCTAATCCGTTTACAAATCCCATCATTACCGAATGTGGAATCAAACGTACAAATTTCCCTAATTTAAAAACGCCAGCTGCAATTTGAATTACACCCACAATTAGTAGGGTAATAAAGAGCCAGTGTAAGCCTAAGTTTTCTACCGGTTGTGCGAGTGCATCTCCAACTTTATTTCCCTGTTGAATCATATGAACCATCACAACAGCCATAGCACCGGTTGCTCCAGAAATCATTCCAGGTCTTCCGCCAAAAATTGCGGTAACAATCCCCATCATGAAAGCACCATAGAGTCCAACTAATGGATCTATGCCTGCAATAAATGCAAAAGCAACAGCCTCAGGGACTAAAGCGAGTGCTACTGTTAATCCAGAAAGGATGTCGTTTTTTGGGTTTTGGCTGAAGTTTTTAAATATTTTTTTCAAGGAATGGTGTTTTTTACAAAGCGGCAAATATAACCATTTCCTTTTCAGCAGCAGTCCCGAAAGTGAAACTTCGAGTTTTCTATTGTTTTATTCTTTGATCGGAGGGTAGTTTTTTAGGATTTCAGTAACAAAATGTTGAATGCGTTCATCTCTTTTCTTACTGTACTCGCTGATATACCCCTTGCCTTTTCCCTGCCAAACGAGTTGTTTGGTTTTGGTGTCAATTAAATCAATAAATAGCATACCATTTGTTTGTGAGCTTACCGTTGCGATATTGTTATTAGGCCATCCCCATCCATTCCAAAATCCAAAACCATATCCATATCCAAATCCGTTGTTCTGATTAATATAAACGTCATTAGATGATTTAACCGCCAGATTAATCAACAAGTCTGGGGTTTCAGATTTGGTTAGCTGTTTTCCGTCTAATTCTACTTCAATAGCTTTTAAAATTCTTTTTTTATCCAAATCAGAGATTTCAACTTCATCAATACCAGGCTTGAAAAAAGCATAGGTAGTATAATCTTTGAAATCAACAGCAGTATCATAATCACTAAAAACACGAACGCTACTACAACTTATAAAAGTTAAGCAAAAGGATAAAAGAATTAGATTTTTCATAAACAAGTTTTATATAAACCCTAAATTACAAAAACCATGCCTTTACTTCTTTGTTTTTTTGAAATCATAGGGACAATGTCGACATCCGCTCAAACAACAGGAACCTCTTTTTAGGTGATATTGTTCCGTAAATACTTTGTAACCCTCTGGTGACATGTAAAAATCTCCAACTTCAAATTCTTTTCCTTCTAACATGATTCTTTTTTGGTAACCTATCCCGAAATGGATTAATTTTGACCTATGTTTTTTGAAACTACACCACACATTCCAAACCAATTCGTTACGCAAATAAACGGGTTTTCCATCACAATTAAAAGAGAGGACCTTATTCATCCTCAGGTTTCAGGAAATAAATTCCGAAAATTAAAGTATAACATTCAAGAAGCGCTGACTAATGGAGCGACTGCTCTCGTTACTTTTGGTGGCGCATATTCCAATCATTTGGCTGCAACTGCTGCAGCTGGAATGGCATTAAAAATTCAAACGCACGGTTTTGTTCGTGGGGATGAGTTGGAAACGAAAGCTCGGAATCCTACTTTAAAGTTTTGTGAAGCCCATGGAATGCAATTACATTTTATGTCCCGAAAAGCTTATCGACTAAAAGAACAAGCCGAAGTATTTAAATTTTTTTTTGAAAACAATCCAGCCGCTTATATAATTCCAGAAGGAGGGACCAATACATTGGCAGTAGAAGGATGCAGAGAAATCATCACTTCCGAAGACAGCAGCTTTACAACAATTTGTTGCCCCGTTGGAACTGGTGGTACTCTTTCAGGACTCATACAAGCTGCTCCAGAGCAAGAGGTATTGGGTTTTGTTGTTGTTCAAGATCCTGAAATAGAAAATACAGTTAAAAGTTTTGCAGGCTTAAATAAGAATTGGGAACTTTTATACGATCATGGTTTTGGCGGATATGGAGCTTTTCCATCAGAATTGATAACATTCATCAATGGTTTTTATGAGAAATATGAAATTCTTTTGGATCCCTTGTATACAGGCAAAATGCTTTTTGGTATTTTTACACTTATAAAAAATAAACAATGGCGTTGGGGCAACAATATCCTAATCATACATACCGGAGGAATTCAGGGAATACAGGGAGCAAATCAACGTCTGGAACAACAAGGCAAAGAATGTATACGATACTAAAGCGAGCTTGCTTAGTTTTATGTACAGCTTTTATGATAAGCTGTAGCGTTACAAAAACAGTGCGTTCCAAGCCGCAACCCGTTTCCAAAAAAGAAGTTGCAGTTAAGAAAAAAGCAGTTAAAATACCACCTGTTAAGGCTGTGAAATTAACTCAAGAACAAAAGGTGAAAGCGTATTTAAATCGCTTTGGACCTATAGCTCGAGCCGAAATGCGTCAATATAAAATTCCAGCGAGTATTACTTTGGCACAAGGGATTTTAGAATCTGGAACTGGTGAAGGAACATTAGCAAAAGTTGGAAACAATCACTTTGGTATAAAGTGCCATCGCGGTTGGAATGGTGGACGCATGTATCACGATGACGATGCAAAAGGAGAATGTTTTAGAACCTACGAAGATCCTGCGGAATCCTATCGAGACCATTCTGTTTTTTTAAGTGGAAGACAGCGGTATGCGTTTTTATTCAAATTCCATAAAAGAGATTATAAGGCTTGGGCAAGAGGCTTGAAAAAAGCAGGTTATGCTACCGATCCTAAATACCCAAAAAAACTCATTAGTATTATTCAGCGATATGAGTTGTATCGATACGACACCAAGAAAGGAGTTAAAGCGCAATCTGATAAAGAATATCAAAAGTCGATTGTAAGAAACACACAAGATAAAATCCATAGTGTTGAAGTAGGTGATACGTTGTATTCTATCGCCCGTCAGTATAGTGTTTCCGTTAATGAAATAAAAAAGCATAACAAACTGAACGATAACACCATTTTTAAAGGTCAAGAACTGATCATTCCAAAAAAGAAATAATCCATGCAATATCAACGCAGTAGTACGCTATTCAAAGCAGCACAGGAAGTTATTCCTGGAGGAGTAAACTCCCCCGTACGCGCATTTAAGTCCGTAGGCGGAACTCCTATTTTTGTAGACAGCGCTAAAGGTGCGTATCTTTTTGATGTAGATGGGAACCGACTGATTGATTATATTTCCAGTTGGGGGCCGATGATCTTGGGCCATGTATATCAGCCTGTTATTGATGCCTTAACTCAGCGTGCAAAAAAAGGAACTTCTTTTGGGATGCCCACTGCTTTAGAAACTGAGATAGCACGTTTGACCATAGAGATGATTCCCAATATGGATAAGGTTCGATTTGTCAATTCGGGAACGGAAGCCTGTATGAGCGCTGTACGTTTAGCCCGTGGATATACTGATCGTGAAAAAATAATAAAATTTGCTGGTTGTTACCATGGTCATGCAGATGCTTTTTTGATTCAAGCGGGGAGTGGTGCAGTTACTTTTGGAGCGCCAAACAGTCCCGGAGTTACACAAGGCACTGCTAAAGATACCCTCTTAGCATATTACAATGATTTAGAAAGTGTACGTACCGTTTTTGAGCAATATCCAGAAGAAGTAGCAGCAATTATAATTGAGCCAGTTGCCGGAAATATGGGTTGTATTCCCCCACAAGAAGGTTTTTTAGAAGGGCTTCGTGCTCTTTGTGACCAATACGGTGCACTCCTGATTTTTGATGAGGTTATGACTGGCTTCAGACTAGCTCCAGGTGGCGCCCAACAACGCCTCAATATAAAAGCAGATATAGCAACTTATGGAAAAGTAATCGGAGGGGGATTGCCAGTTGGCGCCTTCGCTGCTTCCAATGAAATAATGAATCATTTGGCTCCAGAAGGACCTGTTTATCAGGCAGGGACACTGAGTGGTAATCCTTTGGCAATGGCAGCTGGATTAGCCATGCTTACTGCGCTTAAGGAGGACGAAGAAATGTATACTCGTTTGGATCAAAAAACTGAACGTTTACACAAAGGTATGGAGGAACGAATCTCGACTACAAGTTTGCCTTATCAGATTAATCGATTTGGGTCTATGATTTCGCTCCACTTCACCAATACGCCTGTTGTAGATTTTGCGTCTGCGGCAGCTGGTGATAATGAATTGTTTAAAGCCTATTTTCACGGAATGCTTAGTGAAGGGATTTACCTTCCACCAAGTGCTTATGAAAGTTATTTTCTAAACGATGCGCTAACAAATGAGGATATTGATTTTACACTCGATGGGTTTGATCGAGTGATTAAAAGCTTGTAAAATTCAACCCTATTTAGTACCGACTATTACTTAGTTCACTCCATTTATCACATAATATAACCAGTCTCACGGCTGGTTTTTTTTTACCTGAGATTTAGCAGTTATCTTTAAGTATCAAAATAAGGTTAATGGAACAATTTCATATATTATTGTTATTAGCGGTGGTATTCCTTATCGTAGAGGTGTTCTCAACTGCATTTGTAGGAGGATCAATTGCACTAGGTTTTTTGATGGCAGCGATCGCCAACTATTTTGATGTGAATACTAGTTGGCAAATAGGATGGTTTATTACAGGATGTGTTATTGGGTTCTTTTCAATTCGATGGATTGCTACAAACTATTTTTACCCTGAAGACCTAGAGACGAATTCTTTTGTCGGGAGGGAAGGTGTTATTGATGGAGATTTAATTAAAGTCAATGGACAAGCATGGAAATACAAATCAAATGAAATTATTGAGCAAGGTACGAAGGTCAAAGTGGTGGCATTGGATGGTACTTCTTTGGTTGTTGAAGCAATTATATAAGATCAACTTAAATAAAACAAATCAAATTATGAATGAAATTATAACAGGTTCTAATGTTGTAATGCTTTCATTAGCATTGTTTGCGATCATTATTTTAATCAAAGGCTTCAGGATAGTGAAGCAATCACAAGTCATGGTTATTGAGCGTCTAGGTAAGTTCTATAAACTTCTAAAGCCTGGAGTTCATATTATCATACCATTAGTGGACACCCCACGCTCTTTCTTGAGTAAGAACGGATATGCAAAGGACATTGACCTTAGGGAGCAAGTGTTGGATATTGATCCACAATCAGTAATATCAAAAGATAATGTAGTGTTGATTGTTGATGCAATCCTTTACTATCAAATTATTGATCCTATCAAAGCATCCTACGAAATCGCCAATGTTACAGATTCAATTGGAAGATTGACTCAAACAACATTACGTTCTGTAATCGGAGAGATGGAATTAGATGACACATTAGCGTCTAGAGATACCATTAACGCAAGACTACAAACTGTATTGGATGAAGCATCTGACCCATGGGGAGTAAAGGTTACTCGTGTAGAGTTGTCTCAGATTGATCCACCAAAGGACATTAAGAATGCTATGGAGTCTGAATTACGTGCAGAGCGTCAAAGACGTGCTGATGTATTAGAGGCTGAAGGTTTCAAGCGTGCTGAGGTTTTAAAGGCTGAAGGTAAGCGTGACTCTCAAATTGCGGAGGCAGAAGGAGATAAGCAAGCAGCTATCGCACGTGCAGCGGGAGATGCTCAAGCTACAGTACTTAAAGCAGACGCTGAAGCTAAGGCTGTAGAAGTAGTGAATAAAGCTATGGAAAACGGGAAAGATGCTACTGACTACTTTCTGCAAGAGAAGTATATCAAAGCGATCGAGGAGATAGGTAAGAGCGGTAAGCAAACTGTTATTTTGCCTGCTGAATTAACTTCTTTCGCACAAGGGTTGACTAAATTCATTAAATAATTGAAGCACAATTAAAAACACCTAGTAAGAGTACTTCATTTGATTACATAAGAATGCCATCTGTTTTATTCACTCTTTAATTTGCATGAATTTTTTTATGCGGGTTATTGTAGGAATGAAATCCTTGATAGAAGTGAAAGGTCTTCCGCATCAATTCAATCGGTTCGGATCGATGCTGCCCTTTCACTTCAGAAGAAGTGATTGATTTTGATGCTGCATCTAACGGAAATAACGACCTGTTTAAAAGCTATTTCCACGATATGTTGAATAACGGTGTTTATTTTCCGCCCAGTGCTTTTGAAAGTTACTTCTTGAATGATGCACTTTCTGAAGAAGGTATTGCCTTTACTTTAGGCGCTTTTCAAAATTATTTAAATAAAGTGCAGGTTTTTTTTTTAGGATTTAATTTTATTA
>PXYQ01000188.1 GCA_003023645.1 Candidatus Arcticimaribacter sp.
TGCGGATGGCACCTACAGCTACACGCCGGTGCCTGGTTTCAGTGGAACGGATTCTTTTAGCTATGTGGTGACGGATGCAGACTCGGGGGAGAGCGTTACGCAAACGGTCACAATTACAGTCAATGCTGTAGAGGACGCCCCAGTAGTTGAAACGCCTGTAGAAGAAACCCCGATTGACGAAACCCCGGTTGATGAAACCCCAATTGACGAAACCCCAGTAGGCGAAACCCCGGTTGACGTGAACCAAGCGCCGATTGCGCAGGATGATCGTGCGGAAATTGTGCAAAACGTGCCGCTGCGCAATATCAAGGTATTGGACAACGATGAGGATCCAGAAGGGGGCGTCTTAACCGTGACTGCGGCGGAGGCGGCCTCTGGCGCTTTGGTTTCGATTAATGCCGATGGGACCTTGAATTACACGCCTAACGTGGATTTTTTGGGCGCAGATACCGTCACCTATACGATTACCGATCCCAGTGGTGCGACCGCCCAGGCAAGCCTGGTTGTTGTTATTTCCGAGCCGCAAGCGCAAAACGCGCTGGAAGACGAACCTCTTGATGTGTATTTAGAGGATACAGAGTCGCTGCGGTCGCTGCCTGCCGGTACAACCGTGACGGTCGCGTCGTCGCAAGGCTCGCAAGTAACCATTTCAGAAGACGGCGTACTGAGTTACCAAGCCCCCGACGGGTTTACTGGTGAAGATGTGATCACCTACACCACTGATGATGGTGAGGGTAACGTCGTCACAAAAACGGTTGTGATGCAGGTTTATCCTCAAGATGCAGTGTTGGTCGGCATTGATGACTCGGTGATAACGCCAGAAGATGCGAGCCTTTTGAATATTGCCGTGCTCGCAAACGACAAAATGGCAGAGGGCTCCGACGCCACGGTTATTTCTGCAACCTCGAGTCGCGGCGGGCAGGTTGATATTAATGCCGATGGCACGCTCAACTACACACCGCCGCAAGACTTTACGGGAATCGATGCCGTGACTTACACGGCCCGCAATGGCGATGGCATCGAGTCTACGGCAACCCTAAGTGTGGAAGTGACCCCCGAAAATGATCCGCCCGTTGCAGTGGTCGATGCCGTGACAACGCTTGAGGATACCCCGCTTGAAAATATCAATGTGTTGGCTAACGACATTGATGTGGATGGCGATACGCTAACCGTCCTTGAGGTTAGCTCGGCTGAAGGCGCAGAGGTCACTTTAAATGATGATGGCACCGTTAATTATCTGCCCAATGTAAATTTTAATGGGGTCGATACCATCACCTACAGTGTCAGTGACGGCCTTGGCGGTGTGACCACAGGGGAGCTCAAGATATCGGTTGAGGCCGTGAATGACGCGCCGGTTGTCACCGGCGAGCAGGTCAATGCAGTCCAAAATGAATCCATTGATGCGATTGCCGTACTCCTGAATGACGAGGACCCCGATGGCAACCCATTGACGGTTGAGGCGGCGGTTGCCAGTAACGGCGGTACGGTCGAAATCAATGGAGATGGCACCCTGAAATACACGCCTGCACCGGATTTCGTGGGGGAGGAAACACTCACCTACACGGTGATCGATGGCCAAGGCGGCCGGGTTGAAGGGCAGGTCAACGTCTCTGTCGCCTCATTAGACGATGGCCCAGTGGCCAATGACGACAGCGTTGTTGTCGAAGAAGGTGCGCAGCTAGTGAGCCTGGATGTGTTGGGCAATGATCGCGTGGCGGATGGCGAGACCCTAACCGTTGTCAGTGCAAGCTCTGAGCAGGGTGCAACGGTTGTGATTAACGACGATGGCACGCTCGATTATCAGGCGCCAGCGAATTACACCGGCGTCGATGTTGTGACTTACACCGTTCGGGATAGTCAGGGTCGGGAGTCTCAATCAACACTGACGGTCACGGTAAACGATGTTAACGATGCGCCGGTTGCAAGTGATGATTCGACGACAGCCCTGCAGACAGCGCTGTTAGAGAATATTAATGTTTTAGCCAACGATACAGATCCTGAAAACAATGCGTTAACGGTGATCGAGGCGGTTTCAGCCAATGGCGCAACCGTTGTGATCAACGCCGACGGCACCTTGAATTATCAGTCTGCAGAGGGGTTCTCTGGGTTAGATACTGTGTCTTACACCATCTCCGATGGTGCTGGCGGCACGAGTGTCGCAACGCTCAGTGTCACGGTAGAACTTGGCGCGACTCCGCCTGTTGCAGTCAATGATGGCGTTGGCGCAGTTGAAGATACGCTGCTTGAAAATATCAATGTGTTGGAAAATGATACCGATGCGAATAACGATGCGCTCACGGTCACGGCTGCGGTTTCAACGGCGGGCGGCGCGGTAACAATTAACGCCGATGGCACGCTGAATTATCTGCCGCCTGCGAACTTTACCGGTGAAGACACCATTACCTACACCATTAGCGATGGTAATGAGGGCACGAGCACGGCTACGCTGACAGTGACCGTATCGGGCGTTAATGATGCGCCCGTTGCAACGAATTCCTCCGTTGAGACCCTAGAAGACACCAGTATT
>PXYQ01000051.1 GCA_003023645.1 Candidatus Arcticimaribacter sp.
ATTGTGCCAAATGGTGCTCTAACCAATGTACCGATTCTGCATCCAAGTGATTGGTTGGCTCATCGAGTAAAAGGATTTCAGGCTTTTGTAAAAGCAAACGACACAAAGCTACACGGCGACGTTCTCCACCCGACAGGACACTTACTTTTTGATCTCCAGCTGGAGTTCTTAGAGCGTCCATTGCAATTTCAAGTTGCGTATCAAGTTCCCATGCATTTACAGTATCGATCTCATCTTGAAGTACAGCTTGACGATCCATGAGTTGTTGCATTTTATCTGCATTCTCATATACCTCAGGCAAACCAAACTGATCGTTTATTGCATTGTATTCATCTAGAATAGCAACTGTTTCCGCTACTCCTTCTTTTACTACTTCAAGAACTGTCTTATCTTCATCCATAAGAGGCTCTTGTTCAAGATAGCCAACCTTATATCCAGGTGAAAAATTTACATCTCCTTGATAATTTTTTTCAGTACCCGCTATTATTCTAAGAAGCGTTGATTTCCCAGAACCATTGAGTCCTAGAATACCGATTTTTGCGCCATAAAAAAAGCTTAAGTAAATATCCTTAAGCACGGGCTTGTTTCCAGAAGGGTAAGTTTTTGAAACCCCCGACATAGAAAAAATTACTTTTTTATCGTCTGACATGGTTATATTCTTCCCTTTAAAGCATTAAAAGCCCATGCAATTGCATAGAACCCAACTCCAGCTATACAAAATCCAATAGCATACTCGGGATATTTAATTAACCCTAAGGCAATTAGTGCCGTTCCTAGGATCAAAATCACCAAGGCGGTATAACCAAAGATTTTATTTTTATTTAAACTCATGTTTATTTATTTATCGTGTAAAAGCAAATATCGCTTATTTATTTTAAATTTAATAGAATTAAAGAAGAGAACCCTAGAAAGAATTCCCATAAATCGCAGTCTCGAACCTTCTAATATTTTGTAATTTTGATTTAAATTTCACACATGAACCTAAGCTTCAACAAAAATGAAGATCACAACAAACTTCTATGGTCTTCTATACGTCAACAGTTTGCTACCATAACGCTAGGTGGTGGGAAAAAACAGTTGCAAAAGCTTCGAGACAAAGGAAAGATGACTGCACGAGAACGTGTTGAATACCTTGTTGATTCGGATACAGAAGCTCTAGAAATTGGCGCTTTTGCCGCATCTGGCATGTACGAAGAATACAATGGTTGCCCTGCTGCTGGTGTAGTAGTAGTTTTGGGTTATATCCATAAACGTTTGTGTGTTATTGTTGCTAATGATGCTTCAGTTAAAGCTGGTGCCTGGTTTCCAATGAGTGGAAAAAAGAATTTAAGAGCCCAAGAGATTGCACTTGAAAACCGCTTACCTATAATATATTTAGTTGATAGTGCTGGAGTGTTTTTGCCCTTACAAGATGAGATTTTCCCTGATAAGGAGCATTTTGGTCGTATTTTCAGGAACAATGCGCGAATGAGTAGTAAAGGGATTCTTCAAATCGCTGCTGTGATGGGTAGTTGTGTTGCTGGTGGTGCTTACCTCCCCATTATGTCAGATGAATCTTTAATCGTAGATAAAACGGGGAGTATCTTTTTAGCTGGGAGTTACCTTGTAAAAGCCGCTATTGGAGAAACCATTGACAATGAAACTTTAGGTGGCGCTACTACACATACTGAAATTAGTGGTGTTGCAGATTATAAAGTAAAAGATGATCCTGCTGCCTTGGATCATATTCGCGCTTTAATGGATAAGGTTGGAGCTCCAGATACTGCAGGATTCAACCGTGTAGAAGCTGTTGCTCCTAAGTTAGACGAAAAGGAAATTTACGGATTATTACCTGCGTCAAGAAACCAACCCTATGACACCTATCCTATTTTAGAACGTTTAGTAGATAATTCTGAATTACAAGAATATAAAAAAGGGTACGGTAAAACCATTATAACAGCATACGCTCGAATTGACGGTTGGTCTGTTGGTATTATTGCCAATCAACGAAAGGTGGTGAAATCTGCCGGTGGAGAAATGCAATTGGGTGGAGTAATCTATGGAGATTCGGCTGACAAAGCCACTCGTTTTATAGCCAACTGCAATCAAAAGAAAATACCTCTTGTTTTTTTACAAGATGTAACTGGGTTTATGGTAGGGAGCAAGGCCGAACACGGAGGTATCATAAAAGATGGCGCCAAGATGGTCAATGCAGTTTCCAATTCTGTTGTTCCAAAATTCACTGTAATTATGGGTAATTCATATGGAGCCGGAAATTATGCCATGTGTGGAAAAGCATTTGACCCAAGACTTATAGTAGCATGGCCAAGCGCCGAAATGGCTGTAATGGGAGGATCGCAAGCGGCAAAGGTGTTGGCACAAATCGAAGCTTCTTCTAGAAAGAAAAAAGGAGAACCAATTGATGAAATAGAGCAAGAAAGATTGTACAAAAAAATAAAAGAAGGTTACGACAAACAAACTTCCCCTGTCTACGCTGCCTCTCGTTTATGGACAGACGCCATTATAGATCCTTTAACGACTCGACAATGGATCAGTAGGGGAATTGAAGCTGCAAACCATGCCCCAATCACTGAAGCATTTAATATGGGCGTGCTTCAAGTATAGCAGCTGTTGCTTTGCGTTTGAGCTTTCCGTTTTCGGTATATTCAAACGCATCTAAAAAGAAAACGTTCTTGGGAAGTTCATATGTACTTAGGATTTTTTTTTCTTTTATTAATTCTATTATATTTTGTGCATCTTCTTTTTGTTCTAAAACCAAAACAACTTTTTGTCCTAATTGTTCATCTGCAACACTTGTAATGAAAAAAGGACATGCAATTAAAGAGCTGATTTTCTCTTCTACAGCTTCAGGAATAACTTTCACTCCCCCAGAGTTAATAACATGATCTACTCGTCCCAAAAGGGTAAAACTTGTATCGGATACTATAGTAACTAGATCATTCGTCACAACGGTATCTTTGGTTAAATACGGCACTTCAATGTTTAAACACTGTCTAGCATCTTGTGTAATTTGAACACCCGGTAAAACGTTAAAAACAGTATCTTTTGACTTAACAGAACGCGAAGCAATATGCGTTAAGGTTTCGGTCATTCCGTACGTAACAAAGCTGTTTGTTTCTTTGGATTGTAGTTGTTGCAAAAGGGTTGCCGATGGAGCTGCTCCCCCAATCAATAATGTTTTTACTTGATTGATTTGACTCATAGCATTTACAACCTGTATGGGGACCATTGCTGCGAAGTCATAAACAGTAGGGTTTTTATCCAGCACATTACCATTAGGTGACACAATATCCAATTCTAGACCTAAAATCATAGCACGAACCAACATCATTTTTCCAGCAATAAAATCAGCCGAAAGGCAATGCAGTGCGCGATCGCCTATTTGCACTCCAAAATGATCGCCTGTCGCTAGAGCAGAATTAACCATTGCTTGCTTAGCGTATCGCATTTGTTTTGGAGTACCAGTAGAACCTGATGTTTTCAGAATAAGTTCTTCTTTTGGATCCATCCAATCCATCAAAAAGTCGCCAATTACTTTCTCATGCGGTTTTCCTTCTTTTATAAAACTGTAGGCAACTTCAAAAAGATCATTAAAAGAATAGTTGTTTCCATTCAGTTTAAAACGATTGTGGACGTTTCTATAGCTCGGCTTTTGATTCATCGATTCTTGCTGTTAGTTTATATTTCCAATTAGTCCATCCGTATTTCTTAGAAAGAATGAACAAACTTATTGGATAGAGAATAAAAAGAGATAAAACCAATTCAGGTAAAAGGGTTGGCTCTGCAATATCATTTAAAATAGAATAGGTTTGGAAGGCAGTCCAATCGGCTGTTACAAGTAATGCTGTGATTAGATTGTTGGCAATATGAAAGCCCAATGCCAATTCAATCCCTTCATCCATTAGGGTCATGATACCGAAAAAGAATCCTGTTCCTATATAATAAAACAAAAGTCCCATGCCCAGTTTTTCGATTTCTGGATTAAAAACATGAAGCATCCCAAAAATAACAGATGTTAATATAAGCGGAAGCCAACGGTTTCTGGTAAGTTTCGCAAAACCCTGCATCAGGTATCCTCGAAAGAGATATTCTTCAAGTCCAGATTGAAACGGGATAAGCACTACTGATATTCCGAACATGATTAAAAAGGGCTTCAATTGAAATGTAACTTCATAATTTTGTGGGGAAAAATAGTAGTCAATTCCAACAAATAGGATCGAAGCAATTGCCCAAAAGCTGAATGCAAAGAAAAAGCGTTTGAAATCAATTGCTTTTCGGGAGGTCGTTACACTCACAAAACTTTGTTTATGAATTTTTGTAAGCACAAACAGAAAGCCTAAAAAAGCAATAAAGAAAGAAAAAAGAAGGAGGAATAAGGTAAGGTTAGGATCTAAGTGAGCGAAAATACTCATAGGATTTTTAGGGTCCATTGTAGTGGCAGAATCTTCAGACAGGAAGAACAGCATGGGAATTTGTCCCATAAAACTAAAAATAATAACGATCATGGATCCAAGTAAATACCATGCAAATGGGAGGCGCTTATCTAGCTCCTTTTCTAAAAATGTATTCATTGTATTGTGCTCCATTTTTTTGTTTTATCATAGCCAATATAGCCATTTTCAACCACTAAAGGTGAATCGATATTGTTGGTGTATAAACTTCCAGTTCCCAAGCCTTGAGGGCCCTTGGGATTGAGTGTATAGGTCCATTGTGTTATTGCATTCAACCCAACATTACTTTCCAGAGCACTCGTTACCCACCAACCAATTTCTCGTTCATTAGCCATATCTATCCATTCCTGTGAACCACGAAAGCCGCCAATGAAACTCGGTTTTAAAATAACGTACTGCGGTTTTATTTCATCCAAAAGCTCTTGTTTTTGAATGGTATCAAAAACTCCTATAAGTTCCTCATCTAAAGCAATTGGTATGGGTGTGTTGTTACACAAAGTAGCCATAGCTTCCCATTGTCCCGCCTTAAGAGGCTGCTCAATGGAATGAATATCAAAAGCAGCGAGAGCATCTAATTTTGAAGGTGCAACTTCAGGAGAAAAAGCACCATTCGCATCTACCCGCAAAACTATTTCATCTTTAGAAAAACGTTCTCGTATGCTTTTTAAAAGCGCAAGTTCTTGATCAAAATCTAAAGCACCAACTTTCATTTTAATGCAATCAAATCCTGCTGCTAACTTCTGCTCTAATTGCTTTAGCATAAAGGCGTGATCTCCCATCCAAATCAAACCGTTGATTGGAAGTGTGTCCTTTGATTTTGTAAATTTTGATGGAAATAAGCAATAGGAATCTTTTGATGCTAAAGAAAGAAATGCTGTTTCTAACCCCATCTGAATGGAAGGGAATTCCTTCAATTCGGTATATAAAACTTCAAATCCTAAATGAATATGATCACAAGCCCACCGGAGTTTTTCTTCATAACCTGGTCGATCATCACAACTCAAACCACGAAGAATTCCACACTCGCCTATCCCCCATTCATTCTGATCTTCAAGTTTTATGAACCAAGTTTCTTTTTGCTTCAATACGCCACGCGAAGTGCCACTAGCTTGTTTAAAGTCTAATATGTATTGTGAATATGTAGCCTTCATATTACAGGTTTTGACCAATAGCAAACAAGATAGCAAACAAGAAAGTACACAGGGCCAAACGTTTTAACTCTGGGTCAAATTCTTTTGGATCAGTATAGCCGAGTACACGTCTGAGATGAATCATCATGGGCAATACTGCAATCATAAATAGGTAGGCAGGTTGGATGTCCATTTTAACATAAAAAACCGTTGTTAAAACTGCACCAATTAATAAAAAGGCATGGTATGCTTTTGAAAGGCTCGCACCAAGTAAAACCGCCATGGTAATTTTATTGACTTCTTTGTCAGTATGAATGTCTCGCATATTGTTTAGGTTCAAAACTCCAACACTCAGTAAACCTAATGCGGTTGCTGGCAGTATGAGATCAATTTGAAACTCTTGTGCTTGCAAAAAATAAGATCCCAATACACTTACTCCTCCAAAAAAGAGGAATACAAATAAATCACCAAGAGCTCGATATCCGTAGGCATTAGAGCCAACGGTATACTTAATCGCAGCAACAACAGATGCTATTCCCAAAATGATGAAGATTAGCGAATAAAGCAGATCTGAAGTGCCAAAGGCAACGTAAATTAAAGCGAAAGCGAATACCAACGATACAGCTGCACAAAATTGAATTCCTCTTTTAAGTTCTTCTCTGGTGAGTAACCCTTGTTGCAATACGCGTGCTGGGCCAATTCTAGATTCATTATCCGCCCCTTTGACGCCATCACCATAGTCGTTTGCGAAATTCGAAAGGACTTGGAATGCAATAGTTGTTGCTAAAGACAAATATAAAATTACGAGTGAAAATTGATCACTTCCATAAGCAAGACCATTCCCAACTATAATTCCAGAAAGTGATAAGGGTAAGGTTCTTAATCGTGCAGCTTGTAGCCAAATTTTAAATTTTGAATTCATTTATTTATGTAAAATTATACGTTCCCCATCTTCATAGGCAACTACCCATGCATCTTTAATCCCCATATCGATGATTTTGTCACGAAAAACATTTGCTTCATCTTCAGTTGCAAAACTACCAATGGAATACGCATTTAGCTCGCCAACTTCATGTACTCTGAAATTGATAAAGTTCTCTGAAAACAATAGCCACGATTCATCTCTACTAGCTGCAATTTGAACTGAAAAGATCCGAGTATCCTGCATCAAACTTTTAATATCAAGCACATCATGTTCTTCTTGAATATTTACTGTAGCGTCTGTTGCTTCTATAAGCGGTTGTTCTTGGCTTTGATCAATTGGCGGAGCATCAGAAAGAAAAAGAATTCCCAATACAATTACTGTAGGAAGGAGTAAATAAAATCCAACAGCATATACATTAACGTATGCTATCTTTTTTTTTGTACTTTGATAAAGCGTTCTAAAATAGGAAGACGCATTACGTTCGTCGTCAATTTCCTTATAAAGCTTTGCTAGTTTTTCTTCTTCAATAAACGGCATTGATCTATATGTTGATTATGGAAATTTTGGGTATTGTTTAAAATTAGGCTCCCGGCGTTCTAAAAAAGCATTTTTACCTTCTTGAGCCTCATCCATGAGGTAGTACATCAAGGTTGCATCTCCAGCTAATTGCATCAGGCCGTGCTGCCCGTCCAACTCTGCATTCAAACAACGCTTAACCATACGGAGAGCTAAAGGACTTCTTGTTTGCATGATTTGACACCATTCGATGACAGTTGTTTCTAAATCTTCTAAGGGCACTACTTTGTTCACCATCCCCATTTCTTCAGCTTCTTTTGCCGTATACTGTTGGCATAAGAACCAAATCTCACGTGCTTTTTTCTGACCAACATGACGCGCTAAATAAGAAGAACCAAAGCCTCCATCAAAGCTACCAACCTTAGGCCCAGTTTGTCCAAACATAGCATTCTCACTAGCAATTGTTAAATCGCAAACTACATGAAGCACATGTCCTCCACCAATTGCATATCCATTGACCATTGCAATTACGGGTTTAGGAATATCTCTTATTTTTTTATGCAAATCCAATACATTTAAGCGAGGTACACCATCTTCACCAACATATCCTCCAACACCTTTTACGTTTTGGTCTCCTCCACTACAAAATGCTTTGTCGCCAATCCCTGTGAAAACGATAACATCTATATCAGTTCGTTCTCTACAGATATCCATAGCTTCAAGCATCTGATTGTTTGTTTCCGGACGAAAGGCATTGTACACCTCTGGGCGGTTGATGGTTATCTTGGCGATACCTTTGTGGATTTCAAATAAAATGTCTGAATATTCTTTCAGGGGTTCCCAAACGACTGTTTTCATATGTAATAGTTTATTTTTTTTTATTAAAAATAGGGTTTTATTGCATTGCTTTAAAGTAATTCAACAATATTTGATCGTTACTTTTTCTGGGTGTAAATATTTCTAAAACTTGAGGGCAATTTGAAGGTTTAAAAAAGGATTTTAATTTCCTTTTTAAACGCCATTCTGAGTGCACACTATTATATCCAACACCAAACGATTTGCAAAGATCCTTTGCGTTGCGTTTATGGACTGTTTCATAGTATTCGTCATAGGTTGGTGTATCCTTTTGTCCTGGCAAAATCCTAAAAATACCGCCACCTTGATTGTTTATAATGATTATGCGAAAGTTCTTTTTTAAATAAGCATTCCAAAGCGCGTTACTATCATAAAAGAAGCTCAAGTCTCCTGTAATTAATAGCGTAGGAACTTTAGAAACTAAAGCAGCTCCAACAGCAGTTGAACTGCTACCATCTATACCACTTGTACCTCGGTTACAAAAGACAGACACAGTTTTTGGAAGATCGAACAATTGGGCATAGCGAATAGTCGAACTATTAGCAAGCTGCAATTGAAGTTGATCTGGGATGAATTTAAAAATAGTTTGAAAAACTTTTAAATCTGAAAATGGAATTTGCTTTAGGTAGTTTAATCCCTTCAATCGATTCCTGTTGTAAATCGATGACACCTGATTGTTGTACGGACTTAGATTTGAATTTGATGCTTTTGAAAGAAGCTGTTCAAAGAAATCTTGTGGTTCTGTTTTAATGTGATCCGATAATACATAGTACGTGTCGTATGCTTTCTTAGAGTGAATGTGCCAATGCTTTTTTGGTGGAAATTTTCGCAAGAAGTTTTTAACCTTTTTGGAAACAACCATACCTCCAAGCGAAACCAATAGATCTGGTTGAAGACGCTGCAATAAGTCTTCTAATCCATTTTCAAGAGGAGCAATTAAGCTATCAATTGCATCTATAAAACGTGGATGTTTTATGTTTGATGTTTTTTCTGTCATCACAATAACAGAGGGGTCCGATGCCCATGCATTTATAATTTCATCAGAAATTGAATGCGGGGCTAATACTCCGATTAATATGATTTTTTTGGTCGCAGTACTCCATACATCAACAATTGATTTCCCAACGTTGTATTCATCAGGAGGGCTTGAAGATGTGATTTTTTGAAGTATAATTTCTGAAGTCGTTGTACCATACAGAGGTTCTTCTAGAGGAACATTTAGATGTACGGGGCCAGCTTGTGAACGGGCTTTATTCAGAACGGAGTTTAACAGTTCTTCATTGGATAACTGAATGCGTTCTTGCTCTTCTAACAACATAGCTGGAGTAGCATTAGCTGCTATTAATTTCTGAGATGGATTTGCAAGTAGTATTTCAGTTGCGTGAATAACATCTGGTTCCAAATAAGCTGCAGCTTCAAGATGAGGCTCAAAAACTTCTGGCTGACGAATGGTCTGACCATCCCCAACATCAATACGATGTGGCAAACGATCTGCAGAAATAACAACTAATGGAATATCACTGTAAAAGGCCTCTGATATTGCAGGATAGTAATTCAACAAGGCAGAGCCGGAGGTGCATACTAGAGCAACGGGCTGCTTTGACTGTTGTGCAAGACCCAAAGCAAAGAAAGCTGCCGAGCGTTCATCCACTATACTGTACGTCTTAAAAGTACTGTTTTGAGTGAATCCTTGAGTTAAGGGGGCATTTCTTGAGCCAGGTGAAATGACAATGTGTTGGATTTTTTTTAGTGCACAAAAACCAACAACAGTTTGCGCTAAAGGGATTTCAGAAAAAGTATGTTGAGGGGATTCTTTCATTGCCTAACAAAAATACAAAACGTCGAAGATTGAAAGAAGTTTATTGTCTTTTAATTCAAAGTGCTTGACAAAAAGTTTTTGCTTTACGTTGGGTTTCTTTCCATTCATTAATGGGGTCACTCTTAGATGTTATTCCAGCACCAACAAAAACATTATATCCATTTGAGGTTATTTCTGCACAACGCAAATTAACAAACAAATCTGCATTAGAATCGCCTTCAAAGAGTCCCAAAAAACCAGTGTAAAATTTCCGATCATAACCTTCGTTTTTTAAAATAAAAGCAGTGCTTTCATCTTTTGGCACTCCTCCTACTGCTGGGGTGGGATGCAGTGCTTTAATTACTTTTGAAATGGATAATTCGGTGCTTTCTGCCTGTACATCCGTTTTCAGATGCCACAATGCACCAGCTTGAATAGATTTGACAGCACTAACCTTTAATTGGACAGCAGGAAACATTGTTTTCATAGAAGTTTCAATTGCATCAGTAACCAGTTGTTGTTCTTCAATTTCTTTTGGAGTCCACGTGGCTTTTTGACCTTCATGTACAGAAGAAGTTCCAGCCAAGGCAATGGTATGCAAACGATTATCTTCTAAATTAGCAAAACGCTCCGGTGTTGCCCCCATCCAAGAACCAGTAGCCGGATGATGCCAATAATACACAAAAGCTGTGGGGTAAAGTAATGCTAAATTCTGAAATGTTTGAGTTGGGTTTTTATCCGATGCTGTTACAGCCAAAACCCTAGAAACCACTACTTTTTTAAGGCCAGTATTTTCAAATTCAGTCAATGCCTGTTGCACCAATGAAACAAATGGTTTTTGATTATCATCAGAAATTGTTAGCCCCGAACGAACAATGGAAACTTCCGAAGGCAGGTCGAAGCGATGACTATAGGTGCTTGGGATATACGAATAGAAGTCCGTGTCGGAAAACGGAGCCATCAAAAATCCAGCTTCAGAAAAGTCAAACGTCATATGCAACTGATCATCTTTTTGATAATACAGATTCACTTCCTTTGCATTCGGAAGTTTGAACGCAACGAAAGGCTGCTTATTCTTAGTTAAAGCGTCTAATGCTTCGAGCATTTATTTTTTGGGTAAGGTTAGGGTCGTTAGTTTACAACTAGAAATCAAATCCCCAGCCTCGTTAGTTACTTTTATTTCCCAAATTTGAGTAGTTCTTCCGTTATGAATTGCGATCGCCTTAGCATAAACAAAGCCTTCGCTTATACCCTTCAAATGGTTTCCAGACATTTCAATCCCACGAACCATTGGGTTTTGTGTTTTATTAAATAAGTAAGCAGCTGCGCTACCAACACTTTCGGCTAATGCAAAAGTTGCTCCCCCATGTAAAACACCATCAGGCTGGTGTAATTTTGGTGTTACTGGCATACGGGCGACTAAAAAATCTTCTCCTACATCAACAAAATCTATTTCCAAGGTTCGCATCAAAGATTCCTTCTCTGATCTATTCATCTTCTTTAATACTTGCTCTTTTTCCATAAGTTGTAAAAGTAGCTAAAATCTAAAAAACTGTTCTCAGGCTTTGAATATATTTAATTAATATATTGTTATGTATGTTGTAAATTTGAAAATGAAAACGATTAAACTTCCACTTTACGTATTAATTTCTTTCTTGCTTATAGGCTGTTCAATAACAAGGCTTCAACAAAAAGGAAATGTGTATCCGGATGTCTTTACTTTCGAGACCTCATTCACTACTCAAAAATCAATATTGATTTTACCTTTTGAATTTAATGGAGTTACAAAGAACTTTTTATTCGACACTGGTGCAGATGTAAGTTTGATTCAACGAGAGTATCCAATTGGAAAAACTCAAAATATTAGCGGAGCTTCTAACCGGAAAATGAAGCTAGGAAAAGAATATGTGAAATCACTAAAAATTGGTACTGTAGAATTCAAAAACACTTTTGCATTGAATGGAGATTTAGATGGGTTAAAACAACAAATCTCAGATTTTGGCGGAATCATAGGGCAAACAATAATTAATAAAGCAAATTGGCAGATTGATTACCCAAATAAGAAATTAAAAATTTCAAACAAAGATCTTACTGACACTACCTTTCAGACGATTAAGTTTAAACGAATAGATGGCGCTCCTTATACCTTTATAACAATCAAAGGTGTAGAGCATAAAGTGATCATTGACTTAGGATCATCATCCGAGTTCAACCTTCCCGAGGGATCCAAACTAGCCAAGCAACTCCTTCAGGAATATAACTTTAAAAACAATGAGAGAGAGCGTTATACCATTGGTGGAATTGAAACAATAACAGAGCAAATTGGTGTTATTCCACTAATCAAAATAGGAGGTGTTGAATTTGAAAACGTTAAGACGAGCATTAATGTTTCTAGTCAACCAAGGATTGGAAGCGCTTTTTTCAAAGACTGTGTCGTCTTAATAGACAACAGTAATAACCGTTATAAAATAAAAAAGTAGTATTCATTAAGAAAGATTAAAATTAGATTCTAAAGAAATCCCTAACTTGTTTTTTTTAATAGAATCGATGAAAAAAATATACTGTATACTATCCACTATCTTTCTGAGTTTTCTTTCGTGCAATGGCACACCAGAACCAATTATAAATACTACTGGAGTTTCCTTGGATCTTGCCCAATACCGAGCAGAACAAGTATCGAATGTGGTCTATGATTTAAGCTTTTTTATTCCCAAGCAAAAAGAGCAACCCATAACTTCCAAACTTAAGCTTACAGCAATTATTGCTGACCTAACAAACCCTTTGTATTTGGATTTTAAAGAAGATTCGAAAAACCTTCAACATCTTTCGGTAAACGGACAAGTTGTTGATATACAACACGAACTAGAACATCTGATCATTCCACAAAAGTATTTAGTTATAGGACAAAACCAAATTACAATTGATTTTATAGCAGGTGATTTATCCCTCAACCGCAACGATGATTATCTATACACCCTTCTAGTCCCTGATCGTGCAAGAACACTATTTCCTTGCTTCGATCAGCCCGATATTAAAGCTAACTATAACCTTAGCATTCGTGTACCAAAAGATTGGACCGTTTTAGCTGGAGCACCACTAAACACAAGAGCAAATGATGGTGTTAATTCAACTTTTATATTTGACACTAGTGACTTGATGAGTACCTATTTATTTTCTTTTGTAGCTGGTAATTTTCAACAGGCTACTTCTACTGGGAAAGCACGTTCTATGAATTTACTTTACCGAGAAAATGATCCTACAAAAACAACCATTAGTATTCCAAGTATTTTCAATATCCATCAATCTGGTTTGGATTACTTGGAAGATTACACAGACACTACTTATCCATTTCAAAAATTCGATTTTGCAACCATTCCTGGGTTTCAGTATGGTGGGATGGAACATACGGGAGCCATTCAATACCGTGAATCCGTTTTGTTTTTAGATGAAAATGCAACACAGTCTCAAGAATTATCGCGGGCAAAACTAATTGCACACGAAACTGCTCATATGTGGTTTGGAAACTTGGTTACCATGGAATGGTTTACAGATGTTTGGATGAAGGAGGTATTTGCAAATTTCATGGCTGGTAAAATCGTAAATCCGCTTTTCAAAAGCATTAATCACGACCTGCAATTCTTGACAGCCCACTACCCTAGTGCTTATGGTGTAGATCGCACACAAGGCAGTAATCCCATTCGGCAAGATTTGGATAATTTAGAGAATGCAGGATCGCTATACGGCAGTATCATCTACAACAAAGCACCCATTATGATGCGCCAATTGGAGTTAGCACTTGGCAAAGATGCATTTAAAAAAGGTGTTCAAACCTATCTAAAACAGTATAGTAATAGCAATTCTGATTGGAATGGATTGGTATCTATACTTGATCAAAAAACCGATTTAGACCTAAAGCAGTGGAGTGATGTTTGGGTAAACTCAACTGGACGTCCTGTCTTTTCAGTACAAATAACCTACGACGTGAATCAAAACATAAGTAAATTCAATTTGATGCAGCAAGCAGAAGATGGAACGGATAAGATTTGGCCACAGGCGTTTGAAATTGATCTTATTTAT
>PXYQ01000052.1 GCA_003023645.1 Candidatus Arcticimaribacter sp.
AGAAGTTGATACCATAATTTTTTCTATTTAATTTTTTTGAAAATACCCTTTCATAATACCACGTTGCGAGTCTTTTATGAATTGCAAAATTTCATCACGTTCCGGTGTAACCCCCATTTCTGCTTCAAGAATTTCGGCTGCTTGAGTAGTATTATAATTTTTTTGGTAGAGGATACGATAGATATCCTGAATCTGTCTTATTTTTTCTGCTGAAAAACCACGACGTCTTAATCCAACAGAATTAATTCCGACATAAGATAAAGGCTCTCGTGCAGCTTTCACAAATGGAGGTACATCTTTACGAACCAAGGAACCACCAGAAATAAAAGCATGATCTCCTACAGAGCAAAATTGATGGATGGCAGTCATACCAGCCAAAATAACATAGTTCCCAATGTTGATATGTCCAGCCAGGGTGCTGTTATTAGAAAAAATACAAAAATTCCCTACTTTACAATCATGAGCAATATGCGAATATGCCATGATTAAGCAATTCGTTCCTATTGAAGTTTGCTGGCGATCAGTAGTTCCACGGTTAATGGTTACACACTCTCTAATGGTGGTGTTATCTCCAATAATGGTTAGGGTTTCTTCCCCTGCATATTTTAAATCTTGCGGTGGTGCAGAAATTACAGCTCCTGAATAAATATTACAATTTTTGCCAATGCGCGCACCTTCCATAATAGTAACATTAGAACCAATCCAGGTTCCTTCTCCGATGATGACATTATTGCTAATGGTAACAAAAGGTTCAATTACTACGTTGTTTGCGATTTTGGCTCCGGGATGTACAAAAGCTAAAGGTTGATTCATATGCTGTCTTTTCTAACAATTTGTGCCATTAACTCTCCTTCGGTGGTTATTTTTCCATTGGCAAAGGTATAACCTTTCATATGACAAATCCCTCTTCTAATAGGAGTTATTAGCTCCAGTTTAAAAATCAAGGTGTCTCCAGGATATACTGGGTTTTTAAATTTCACATTATCTATTTTCATAAATAAAGTCAAATAGTTTTCTGGGTCTGGAACAGTATTCAAAACCAAAACCCCACCTACTTGGGCCATCGCTTCAACTTGCAAAACTCCTGGCATTACTGGTGCACCTGGAAAATGACCAACGAAAAATTGTTCGTTCATGGTTACATTTTTCAATCCAATTACATGCGATTTTGACAATTCAAAAATCTTGTCAACCAATAAAAAAGGAGGCCTATGTGGCAGCATTTTCATGATATCATTGACATTCATCAATGGAGGCTGGTTAATATCTATATTAGGTGCATTGAGACGCTTTTCTAATTTAATGATTTTCGAAAGCTTGCGTGCAAATTCAACATTTACTTTATGGCCTGGTTTACGTGCAATTACTTTTCCACGAATACGTCTTCCGACCAAAGCAAGATCACCGATGATATCTAATAATTTATGACGCGCAGCTTCGTTCGGATGATGCAACGATAGATTATCAAGAATTCCATTGGGCTGAACTGCAATGTGTGTTTTGTTAAACGCTTTCTTTAAACGCTCCATTGTTTCGTCAGATAATGGTTTGTCTACATAAACAATAGCGTTGTTCAAATCTCCACCTTGTATTAAGCCATTCTCGAGCAACATTTCTATTTCGTGGAGAAAACTAAAAGTTCTTGAGGAAGAAATTTGTTCTACATAATCGTCTAGATGTTCTAATGATGCATTCTGAGTACCTAAGACTTTAGTGCCAAAGTCAACCATGGTGGTTACTTGATAATTATCCCAAGGAATTAAAGTCATTTCACTCCCTGATTCCTCATCTCTATAATGAATAATTTCTTTTACAATATATTCATCACGTATTTCTTCTAGTTCTATGGTTTTAGCTTTTTGCAAAGCTTCGACAAAAAACTTAGATGACCCATCCATAATAGGAGGCTCTGGAGCACTGAGTTCTATCAAACAGTTGTCTATCTGAAGGCCTACCAAAGCAGACAAAACGTGCTCAGAGGTTTGAATCTTCACATCGTTTTTCACTAAATTAGTGCCTCTTTGTGTGTTGGTTACATATTGAACATCCGCTTCTATGGTTGGTTGTCCATCAAGATCAGTTCTTCTGAAAATGTAGCCTGTATTAGCTGCAGCTGGCTTAAATGTTAAAACAACATTTTTTCCAGTATGTAGGCCAACACCTTCTAATGTAATTTCTTTAGCAATTGTTGTTTGAAAAGTAGGCTTATTTTCCATGTTGTTCTTTTTCAATTTGATCGAGGCGTTTTATTATTTTGGGTAAATTCTTAAAATGCACGTATGATTTACTATAACTTGTGAAATCGAATGCTGGTGTACCTTGAAGCATGGTATTGTCTTTGAAACTTCGAGTAACACCCGTTTGACCTTGTATTTGAACTCCATCCCCAATTTTCAAATGGCCTGCAAATCCAGCTTGACCGCCGATTACACAAGATTTTCCTATCTTGGTTGAGCCTGCAATACCAACAAGTGCAGCGATAACAGTATTCTCACCGATTTCAACATTATGCGCAATCTGGATGTGATTGTCAAGTTTAACGCCGTCATTAATAATAGTAGCGCCAAGAGTTGCTCGGTCAATTGTTGAATTTGCTCCAACATCTACATTGTTACCGATTCTGACGATCCCAGTCTGCGGAACTTTTTTATAAGTCCCATCTGTTTGAGGCGCAAATCCAAAACCTTCAGATCCAATTACACAACCCGGATGGATAACGCAATTTTCACCTATTTCGGTACGCGACAGTATTCTGGCACCATTGAGAATAACAGTTCCAGAACCAATGACTACACCTTCCCCAATAAAACATTGCGGATGTATTTTTACTTGATTACCGATTCGAACGTTTTTCTTAATTACTGAAAACTCACCTACATAACACGAAGCATCCAAAACAACACTTTCATGAATTGATACGGGTTGCATTACACCTTTTTCATCAGTGTCTAGGGTATTGTAGTATTCTAAAAGTTTAGAAAATCCTTGATATGCATCAGGAACACGAATTAGTGTAGACTGAACCTTATTTTCTAAAACCAAATCCTGATTAACGATTACGATTGATGCAGCGGTTTCGTATATATAAGGAGTGTATTTTGTGTTTGCCAAAAAGGTTAGAGAACCCTCGATACCCTCTTCAATTTTAGAGAGTTGATGAACTTCTACATCAGGGTTTCCCTCTATAGATCCGTTCAAAATACCTGCAATTTGTTTAGCGGTAAATTTCATTGCTGCAAAAGTATAAAAATTAGCTTAGAAACTGGGCTTTGCGAAGCAGAGATAAAATTTTGATTCTACATTTGAAAATGAATTTCCAACAAATAATTCTGAATGTTCTTGCAAAGAACTGACTTCACCTGACTTTGTCAATATCTTTATCGTCTTGGTATCAGGAACATAGGCCTGATTCGATATGCCTCCAGTAAAAACATAATTATCTAATTGTTCATTTGACAGCTTCCATGGGGCAAGCAAGGATTTTTTTTCTTCAATCTGCTCCAAATCAAAGGGTGTGTTCTGAATCCTAATTTTCAATAGGTTTCGGTTCAATATTCTGCTGGATAAATCGCTAAGAACAAAGTCGGAATGGTGTTGCCACTCTTTTAGCGCTGCAAAAATATCATAATCATCAAGTAACGCAAACCGATTTAGAAGGTCCAAGGT
Source organism: Candidatus Arcticimaribacter sp. (assembly GCA_003023645.1). GTDB lineage: Bacteria > Bacteroidota > Bacteroidia > Flavobacteriales > Flavobacteriaceae > Arcticimaribacter. The sequence goes on from PXYQ01000052.1 coordinate 3,667, forward strand.
GTTGATCGCTTTTATGTCGTGGTTTAAGAAATAAGCTAAGGAATCTGATATCTTTAGCTCTACTCCTTCTTTGAAAAGTTTACGAGCATGAAGTAAAATTCGCTCCAAGAGTAACTCGGCTACTAAACTTGTTTTGTGCAAATAAACTTGCCAGTACATCAAGCGTCGAGCAATTAAGAATTTTTCAACAGAATGCATACCTTTCTCTTCAATAACCAATTGATCATCAATTACATTAAACATAGTAATGATACGCTCTGAATTTATATTACCCTCTGTAGCTGCAGTGTAAAAACTATCTCGTTTTAGATAATCCATTCGATCCAAATCAATTTGCCCGGAAACCAGTTGATGCATGAACTTCTGTGAATATTCGTTTTTGAAAATTGAAATTGCTAAGGTTAACTCACCTTCAAACTCCTTATTCAAAGTTGACATGAATTCTAACGATAATGATTCGTGATGTACCCCAACCACAATACTGTTTTCCATTGCATGAGAAAAAGGTCCATGTCCTATGTCGTGCAATAAAATTGCAATTTGCATTCCAATCCCTTCTTTTTCACTTATTTGAACGCCTTTGGCTCTTAATATTGAAATTGTTTTTTGCATCAAATGAACACAGCCTAGTGCGTGTTCAAAGCGACTATGACGTGCACCAGGGTATACCAAAGAAGAAAGACCCATTTGTGTAATTCTCCTTAAACGTTGAAAAAACTTATGCTCTAATAATTTGAAAATTATGGGGGCATTGATGTGAATAAATCCGTAAATTGGATCGTTTAATAAGGTCAATTTTTGATTTATCTTCAAATTGCTAATTTTTAACAAATATAATGAATCTAGAGCCAATCCAAATCTTATGGGTCGACGATGAAGTTGATCTCCTCAAACCACACATCCTTTTTCTTCTCGACAAAGGCTATCAAATTACCCCATGCAACAACGGCCTAGAGGCCATTGATCTTGTTCAGCAAAACCACTTTGAAGCAGTTTTGTTAGATGAAAACATGCCAGGACTTAGCGGATTAGAAACCTTGTCTCTAATAAAGAGTAAGCAGCCAGAACTTCCTGTAATTATGGTAACTAAGAACGAAGAAGAGCATATAATGGAGGATGCAATCGGTTCTAAAATATCTGACTATTTAATAAAACCTGTTAATCCTAATCAAATTTTGCTATCTCTAAAAAAGAACCTTTTGCACAAGAATTTGATTGCAGAAAAAACTACTCGAAACTACCAACAAGAGTTTCGCAAAATCAGTATGGAACTCATGGATTTGAATACCTCAGATCAGTGGGCTGCATTTTACCAGAAAATGATCTTCTGGGAATTGGAGTTAGAATCCCTAGTAGATCCTGGGATGATGGAGATTTTTGAAAGTCAAATAAAAGAAGCAAATTCATTGTTTTCTAAGTTCATATCCAAATCCTATGAAAGTTGGATGAATGACCCAGCTGCTGCGCCCGAATTATCACATACCCTTTTTAAAAATAAAGTAAAACCTTTATTAAGAGAAAATAAACCCACACTCCTACTGGTAATTGATAATCTACGAATGGACCAATGGAAAACCATTGAGCCGCTATTAGCTGATTTTTACCAGAAAGAAAAAGAAGAAACCTACTACAGCATATTGCCAACGGCTACACAATATGCTCGGAATGCGCTATTCTCAGGCTGTACTCCTTTGAAAATATCAGAGCTATATCCGCAGTGGTGGAAAAATGATACCGATGAAGGTGGGAAAAATTTATTTGAAAAAGAACTTTTACAAGCCCAGTTAAAACGTCTGAATATCGATGGGAAAATGAGTTATCACAAGATAACAAATTTAAAAAACGGGAAACAACTCGCAAAGTCACTAAACAATCATAAAGATGAAAAGTTAACTGCTGTTGTTTATAATTTTGTAGATATGATTTCTCATGCAAAATCTGAAATGGAAATCATTAAAGAATTGGCATCAGACAACAAAGCATATCGATCATTAACTGCAAGTTGGTTTAAAAACTCTCCTTTATTTGAAATACTTTCAGAAGCTAGAAAGCTCGATTTTCAGTTGATTATCACAACAGATCATGGAACGATCAACGTTATTCAACCTGTTGAAGTAGTGGGAGATAAAGAGTCGAGTGTGAATCTTCGATATAAGACAGGTAGAAGTTTGTCTTTCCCTTCTAAAAAAGTATTTGCAATTGATAAGCCAGAGAAAATTCAGCTTCCAAAAATCAATTTAAATAGTACTTATATTTTTGCATTGGATTACAATTACTTTGTCTACCCAAAGAATTACCATCACTTCGCCACCTTGTTCAATAACAGCTACCAACACGGTGGTATTTCTATGGAAGAAATTATAATTCCTTTTGTAGTTTTACAGCCGAAAAAGTAATTCACTCATGATTAGAGTATTCAAACTGAACGATGTTGACGCACTTGCCAGGGAACTTAGCACACGAATTAGTCATCCAATAGTTTTATTCGATGGCTCCATGGGAATGGGTAAGACAACTCTGATTAAAGCACTTTGCAAACAATTGAATGTTATTGATTCCGTTAGCAGTCCTACATTTTCCTTAATTAATGAATACAAAACAAAGGATGATAAATCAATTTACCACTTTGATTGCTACCGTCTCGAAACTCCAGAAGAAGCCTATGATTTTGGAGCTGAGGAATACTTGGACTCAGGTTCCATCTGTTTAATTGAATGGGCTGAAAAAATACAACCCCTACTACCAAAGGAAGTACATCGCATTAAATTAGAATATATCGATCAAAATACTCGTAAAATAGAGTTTAGCTAAGAGAAAGAATCTTATTTTTACAAAAACAAATTACATGAGTTTTATTAAGAGATTAGGATATTATTTGGGTGGATTTTCTGCTGGGTTAATTTTTTTAGCGTTTTTTTTAAATGGTAAGCGAACCCAATGCAATTACAGTCCCGATGCGAGAGTCCTAAATAATCTTTCTAAGAAAGAATGGGTTTATTCACCTGGTGTTTCTCAACCGTTTACTTTAGACTCCCTAACTATTCAAGCGTTAATTAAAAAAGGTGATATTAATTTTGGCTTAAGCGAAATTGAAAAAGATAGCTGTAAAATATATCTAATTGAAACAGAACTGGAACTTAGGGAATATGATTTGAAAATTGAAAATTGTGCTAAGAGTGCAACAATATTGTCAATTAGAGTTTCAGATTAATAAGACAATAATAAGAAATTTTACAAAAAAAAAGCAGCTCAAAAATTGAACTGCCCTCTCATAAATAAAAATAGTGTCTTATTAATCTAGGGCATTACAAATATAATATATTCTGATATTAAAACACTATTTTTACGAAATAAAATATAATCGATGAAATCCATTACTGCAAAGGGCTACAAGGTAGAATTTACTGAAAAACAGTATATTATATTAAATGAATTTTTAGAATCACAGCAATATTCTTCCGTTTTTGTACTTGCAGACACCAATACAGAAGAACATTGTCTTCCAATATTCTTGAGCAATTTGTCAACAGAATCTACCATTGAAATTCTCTCAATTGAAGCAGGAGAAGAAAATAAAAATATTGAAACCTGTTCTGGGGTTTGGAGTGTACTTTCTGAGCTTGGTGCAGACCGCAAAAGCATACTAATCAATTTAGGAGGGGGTGTTGTAACCGATTTGGGCGGATTTGTTGCATCGACGTTCAAACGAGGCATTGACTTTATCAACATCCCTACTTCCCTACTCGCTATGGTTGACGCATCGGTAGGTGGAAAAACAGGAGTTGACCTTGGTGCTTTGAAAAATCAAGTTGGGGTTATTGTAAACCCAAAAATGGTTCTTGTAGATCCTCAGTATTTGAACACCTTGTCTTCTGAAGAATATAGAAGCGGCTATGCCGAAATGCTGAAGCATGGTTTGATTCAAGATCAAAACTATTGGAATCATTTAAAAGATTATACGAAAATATCATCCGAAGACATTCAAGAGTTAATTCATCATTCGGTTGGCATTAAGAATAAAGTAGTTCTAGAAGATCCGTATGAACATGGGCTTAGAAAGATTCTTAATTTTGGACATACCCTCGGTCACGCCATAGAATCCTATTGCTTAACTCAGAAGAACAAGACTACTTTACTACACGGAGAGGCGATTGCAATTGGAATGATTCTAGAAGCGTACCTTTCTACTGAACTCACTGGACTAAGTCAAGGTCAAAGTGATGAAATCAAAACAATTTTCAACTCCATTTACCCAAAAGTAGATTTCACTGAAAATGAAATTGAATCCATTCTGACACTTTTACAGTACGATAAAAAAAACAGTCACGGGAAAGTGAAGTTTGTTTTATTAGAGGCAATTGGAAAACCAGTCACCGACATAGAAGTACCAACTGCCTTATTCAAGGCTTCGTTTGACTACTACAAGCAATAATTTTTAGCAAGAATTTCTACTGGCGTTAATATTTCCAAAAAGAGAACGTGTAACGAGTTTTTCATAAATTGCTAGTTGATCGTCATTCAGCTCATTTGTCTTTTTCAATTCATGGATAGAGCTCAGTGCATATTGTTGAATGGTCAATAAGGGCTGTACAATAGCTTCTCTCATTTCAATAGAATGCTTTCCAGCTGGTTGATCTTCCATTAACTCCGAATAGCCGGTAAGCTTTAGAAGCATAGCTTTGGTCAGTATATATTCATCATGAATGATATTCCAAAAACTGCCAAATTCCTCATCCTCCCCTATGTGGGCGGTAAGCTTGAAGAATGATTTGGTTAAACTCATCATGCTATTCGCTATTAGCGTTCTAAAGAAAGCAGAATTTTGATATAAAGAATCTACTTTGTCAAATTCCCCACGTTCATCAAAAGCTAAGATTGCAGATCCAACACCAAAAAATCCAGGAACATTTTGTTTAGACTGACTCCAACTTCCTACAAAAGGTATTGCTCTTAAATCAGAGAAATTAAGCTCTTTAGAATTACCTCTTTTAGAAGGTCGGCTTCCAATATTAGTTTTCGAGTAATATTGAAGTGTACTCATGTTTTCTAAGTAGGGTACAAACTTAGGATGTGATTTAAAATCTGAATACGATTTATAACTCGTGTCTGCTAGCTGTTGCATAGTAATACGATCTACATCCGCAAGATCATTGTCATCATTTTTAAATACCTGATTCGAAATTCCAGAACTCAACAACTGTTCTAAGTTAAATTGACTTGAATCTATTGTTCCAAAGTTAGAGCTAATGGTTTGTCCTTGAACGGTTAATTGAATGTCATCAGCCTTGATACGATCGCCCATAGATGCGTAGAATTGATGCGTATTTCCGCCACCACGAGCTGGTGGACCTCCACGACCGTCAAAAAAGGCAACTGCTACTCCAAATTCATTTGAAACATCAGAAAGCTCTTCTTTGGCTTTATAAATACTCCAGTTGGCCATGAAATAACCTCCATCCTTAGTTCCGTCTGAGAAACCAAGCATAATGGTTTGTTTCATATTCCGACTTTTCAAATGTGCGCTATATACTGGGTTGGTGTATAAACTATTCATTATTTCTTGAGAAGCTCTCAAATCATCAACCGTTTCAAAAAGTGGAATTAAATCTACTGTTGGATTGTCCCAACCACAAATCCGGTGTAAAGCGAACAACTGTAACATGTTTTCAATACTCTGACAGTTACTGATAATATAACGATGACAGCCTTTTTCGCCATTACTCTTCTGAATGGCCTTCATTGCATAGATCGATCCAATAGTATGCTTTACAATATCATCTTCGAATAGGGATTCAGGAACATTACCTGTTAGTTGTGGCAAGATTGCTAAACGCTCCTCAAGGCTTAATTCTAAATAATTTTCAGGTAAACCAGTGATGTACTCCTGTATTTTTGGGTGCGAAACAATTGCTTCAAATACTTGATTATGAATTCGAGAATCTTGACGAATGTCTAATGAAGCAAAGTGGAAACCAAAAAGTTTGACTTTATTACGCAAGTCTACAATTTCATTTAGATACAAACTTTGATGGCGATCCTTTAAAATTTGCTCAATTTGCATCAACTCATTAATTACAAATTCTGAATCAATTTGTTTTACTTTTTCAGGCTCAAATAACGTATGATAAAGCGTTGATTCTAAATCGGTTATTCTCTGATCTACTTCGTCAAAAGTAATTTTTCTTTTAAGTTTTCGAAGGTCTCTATAATAATTTCTTAGAATTGTAAAACGTAAGCGCTCAGCTGTTTTTAGTGTGATTTCTGGGGTAACGAAAGGGTTTCCATCACGGTCTCCACCGGGCCAAAAACCAAAATCAAATATTGAATTATCAACAGTTTCTCCTTCAAAAACGTGTTGTTCAATGTAATTGTATATAACTGCAGCGGATTCGTAAAACACATTTTCTAAAAACCAAGTTAAACTTACGGCTTCATCTAATGGGCTTGGTTTCTTTTTATTGAAAAAACGAGTTTTACCTAATTGGGCAAGTAATAATTTAATTTGCTCCAGATCATCATTTTTCAATGCTTCAGATAAATCGGTTATAATTCCGAGAACCGAACCAGGATAGAACTGTGTTGGATGAGCAGTCAGTACGATACGAACCTTAAAACGGTTCAAGTATTCTTTTAATTCTGAAAAACTATTATTGGTTTTTGTGGCTTCTTTGATGTAGCGCAAAGTCCCCCTACCGTGCATATTATTGACATACGAAAAACCAGCATCTTCAATTGCATCAAACAAAACAATTTGACGTTCAATGTATTTCAAAAAACCAAACAATAAATCATGCTTACTTTGCCCTTCCATTCCCTGAGTAAAACGCTCAAAGAAGCGATCTACAATTTGCTTAGGCGACAGATCTGCTTCGTAACCTTTGGCACAGAAATCTGAAAATAAAGGAAGTAATAACGAGGTTTGGGGTATAGAGTCGAAAGGTAATGTGAGAAATAAACTATTATAGATTTCAAATTTGGAAACAACGTAATCATTAAATCGTTCCGATTTTGTTTTTCTTGCCATGTTAAATGTGAAGTATTATTTTATAGCTCGTTAAAAATTCTGTGCATTAATCGTTTTTTATCGTTGATGCTTTCTTCAAGAGAAATCATAGTTTCTGTTCTTAAAACCCCCTGAATATCGTCGATCATAAAAATAATATCTTTTGCATGTTTGGTGTCACGCGCTCTTACTTTACAGAAAATATTGAATTTCCCGGTAGTAATGTGCGCTACAGTAACAAAAGGAATGTTTTCTAAGTCAACCAAAGACTGCTTTGTAGTGCTGTTTTTTTCAAGAAAAATACCAACGTATGCGATGAAAGAGTATCCTAATTTTTCATAGTCCAAATTAAGAGAAGAACCTTTTATGATTCCAGCATCTTCCATTTTCTTAACACGTACGTGGACTGTTCCTGCGGAAATTAACAATTTCTTTGAAATATCGGTAAAAGGAACCCGAGTATTGTCTATTAAAATATCTAAAATCTGGTGATCAACTTCATCGAGTTTAAACTTTGGCATATCGTTTTCTTTAGTTAAAAATACAAAAATAAAAAAAACGTTGCATTATTTGTAACGATTTAGACGAATTGATGCAAACTTAACAAAGAAATGGTTTTTGTTAAATTTTTGATTTCAGAATCATCAGCATCAAAGCACAAATTCATTAAGGTTTTATGTTCTTGTGCATTAACCCTTTGCAAGCCTAACAAGCCCTTGTTTTCGGTTACTATTTCTGGAACAAAATCAATATCATCCCCATTTTTCATTTCTTTAAACTGAATCAGCATGTTATTACCAAAAACAGGCATTCCATCTGGCGATTTTTTCAGGTTATACAGCTCGATATCCCTAAGATGATTTTTATTCTCTGGTATTTCGAAATAAGGTGCTGTTTCAATTGTTTCTAATGAATCTGACGCAATAGCGTGCGACATCGCCATTAAAGAACTGAGGATATGTTTTCTGGTCTCAACCCTCTTGTAGTCTAATGGGTAATGCCCCGCTTCGAATAAGACCGTAGGCGTGCTCTGAGCCGTGAAGTAATCGCCAACACAGTTGATGTTAAAGCCATCGTCGTATCGTCCTACAGCGCCTGCAATACTAGCTTGAAGGTTGTTGCTGGCTATGACAATTAACTTCATAGCAAGTTCTCTGGCAGTAGTGATTGTTCTGTCAGGGTCTGCAGCGGGTGCTAAAAAAGATACAGTAGCTGGAATTGGACTGTCTCCAGCTGCAAAAATAGTTCTTTGGTCGTGCAAATTGAAACAATAATCAGGCTTAAATTGTTCATATACATCTCGTAGCACCCTGCTTTCAGGCTGACTCAAGTCGATGGCATCCCGATTCAAGTCTACTCCATTGGCATTTACTCGTGTATAAGCATCGGAACCATCTGGATTTAATTGAGGAATCATAAGAAAGGTACATGTTTCTCGCAATTGCTTCGCCTCAGGAGTCTTTAAATATAACCAAAAGTCAACCAATGCCTTGGTAGTTGTTGATTCGTTTCCATGCATTTGAGACCACATAAGAACCTTTTTTGGTCCATTACCCTCAGAGTAAGAATATATAGGTCTATTCTCTACAGACGTTCCTAAGATGTTTAAAGAATCAAATAACGCATATTCCTTAAGGAAGTTGTTTAGTGTTGTAGGAGACAACAGTCGACTTTGATCGAGGTCACTTTTTTTCATGTGTACAAATGTAAACACAAACAAGTTTACAATGTTATACTTCATTGTGTTAACTTTGTATACAAATAACAACTGCTTTGGTTACAATTAGAAACTATATTGACTTAATTTTAACCTTACACGATCTAAAGTATTATTAATCATTGTTTTTATAAGGATATATGAAGTTATACTTTAATTAATTTGATGTTATGTGCACCTGTATTAGAATGAATTTATTATTATATTGCACTATCAAATACAATAAGTTACAATGTTAAACTATGAAGCGATAGTATCTCGAATAAAGAAAGTGATCGATGATCACGATCTAAATGCGGCTAGTTTTGCTGAAAAAATTGGAGTTCAACGCTCTGGTATTTCCCATATCCTTTCGGGTAGGAATAAACCAAGTTTAGAATTTCTATCTAAAATTCATACAACATTTAACGAAGTGGAATACGATTGGTTACTTTTAGGTAAAACCCAACATTCAGAAAAACCTCCCACTACCCTATTTGATACTCCTGTAATAAAGTCCTTGGAAAAGGATCCAGAAATTAAAACCCCGTCCAGAACGAATTCTGAGCATACGTCACCAATAAAAGAAATAATTTACGTTTATGAGGATGACAGCTTTAAGGTGATTCAACGAAAATCTTAGTACTTTTACCGAAAATAGAATATGAAAATCTTTTTATCCCTTGGGGTATTATTATTGTTAAGCTCTTGTTATAATACGGAACGAAATTGCAAACAGTTTCACAGCGGAACTTTCGAATTCAAAACCATTGTTGGAGATCAAATGATGCAGTCTACTTTTGTTCGCGACAAGAATTACGAAGTTGAAACCTTTGAAGGAAAAATTGATTCTGCATCAATCCGTTGGATCAATCCCTGCGAATGCGTATTAACAAAACTCCGCCCAACCTCAAATCAAGATAAACGTCCCTTATCTATAAAAATCCTTACCACAAACAAAAATCAATATGACTTTGAATATGCTGTTGTGGGAGACACTAAAAATAAACAACGAGGGACAGTAACTAAAATCAGTGACTAATTATGGAACACCTACTTACCTCAGAAGCTATTAGTGCCTTATTGACCTTAACTTTTTTAGAAATTGTTTTGGGAATAGACAACTTGATTTTTATTTCAATAATTACACAAAAACTATCCGTACAGCATCAGAAGCTGGCCACAAATATTGGTTTGTTTCTTGCTATGTTACTTCGGATTGTTTTGCTTTTTGGAATTAGTGTCGTTGTACAAATGCAAAGCTCTTGGCTAACTATAAATACATCTTGGTTGAAAACCAATATTAATGGGCAAGCAGTCATTCTTATCCTAGGGGGCCTTTTTTTACTATATAAAAGCACGCACGAGATTTTCGAAA